>DBMS01000290.1 GCA_002297665.1 Holophagaceae bacterium UBA692
CGCCTTCGAGGAGGCCGTGGCCGCCTACGCGGGCGTGGCGCACGCCGTGGCCGTGAGTTCGGGCACCGCCGCCCTGCACCTCGTGGTCAAGGCGCTGGGCCTGGGTCCCGGGGACGAGGTCCTGGTGCCCAGCTTCACCTTCGCGGCCTCGGTCAACGCCATCCTCTACGAAGGCGCCACGCCCGTGTTCGCCGAGGTGGAGCCCGTCACCTTCAACCTGGACGTGGAGGACCTGGAACGGAGGATCACCCCCCGCACCCGGGCCATCCTGGCCGTGGACGTCTTCGGCCACCCCGCGGACTGGGACGGCCTGGCCCGGGTGGCCCGCAGGCACGGGCTGCTCCTGGTGGACGACTGCTGCGAGGCCCTGGGCGCCGAGTACCGGGGCCGCAGGCTGGGTACCTTCGGCGCCGCCGGCACCTTCGCGTTCTACCCCAACAAGCAGATCACCACCGGGGAGGGCGGCATGGTGGTGACCTCCGACGCCCGCCTGGCCTCCCTCTGCCGCAGCCTGGCCAACCAGGGGCGGGAGGAGGGCTCCAGCTGGCTGCACCACGGCCTTTTGGGCCACAACTACCGCATGGACGAGATGAGCGCCAGCCTGGGCCTGAGCCAGATGGCGCGCCTGGAGCGCATCCTGGAACGCCGGGAACGGGTGGCGTCGATGTACGGGGAGCGCCTGGGGCGCGTGCCCGGGGTCCAGCCCCCCCGGGTGCTCCCCCACGTCCGGGTGAGCCGGTTCGTGTACGTGGTGACCCTGGACGAGGGCCTGGACCGGGACCGGACCCTCGAGGCCATGGAGGCCGAGGGCGTCCCCGCCCGGGGCTACTTCGCCCCCATCCACACGCAGCCCTACATCCGCCAGCGGCTGGGGAACCTGGAGGGCACCCTGCCCGTCACCGAGGGCCTGGCCCGCCGCACCCTGGCCCTTCCGTTCCACAACCGCCTGGGCGAAGAGGACGTGGACCACGTCCTGGCCGTGCTGGGGAGGAGCCTGCGGAGCGCGGGCCGAAACCGGTGACCTAGCGAAGGTCGACAAGCGAGCGCTGGGGCGCGCGGGGAGGGAAGGTCCTCCCCGGGCCCCGGCGCCTTTCGCGTGCCCGTCCCGTTTCTGGATTCCGGATCCAGGATCCGGAACGGGTCGATTCATGCTCATATTTAAATACTGCAAATAAAGAACAAATAGCGACACCTCCGGCTGGCACCGCCCTTGCTCCTTCCGGATAGCCCCGCCCTGCCGGGTGAGGCGACCGAGGGAACCACGGACTGGTTTGCGATTCGGCCCGTCGCGACATGCGGCGCGGCCCTGGAGGAGGTGCGCCCATGAAGACGGTAAATACGTTCCTTTTCACTACGAGCCTGGTGGCCCTGGGCTGTTCGGGGCAGGCCGCCCAGGGCGGCAGCAGCGCTCCCAAGGCCACCCCTCCGCAAGTGACCGCCCCCGCCCCGTTGGGCGGCACCGGCGTCATCCGCACCCCGGCCCTGGTGTCGGCGGGCATGACCCGGATCCAGGCCTTCGTGCCGGCCCAGGCGGGCGCCACCTACCAGTGGTCGGCGACCAACGGGTCCATCCCGGGCGTGACGGCCAACGCCACCGTGTACTACGACGCCCCGGCCTCCGGCGTGGTCTCCCTGGCCTGCACCGTGACCGTGGCGGGCCAGGCGACCACCTACACCCAGGACGTGCCGGTGGTGCCGGTCATGCCCCTCACGCCCTTCTACTACGGTTCGGGCTTCAGCGCGGATTCGCTGGCCAACACGGTGGTGGGCGGGCCCAGCGGAAACGTGGTGAGCTACCGCTTCCAGGCGAAGTACACGACACCCCTGGAGGGCTTCCGCATCTTCTTCATCTGGTCCACCACCAAGCCCGGCTACAACGCGGGCCTGGGGGGCACCGTGCGGGTGGATCTCTTCGCCGACGACGGCACCGGCGCCCACCTGCCCACCGGCCCGGCCCTGGCCACGACCTCGTACGGAAACATCATTCCCCAGAACAACTTCTATCCCAAGCTCACCTTCCCCAATCCCGTGAACCTGACGGGCGGCGGCCTGTACCACCTGGTCTTCACGAACATCGACGTGGATCCCGTCGCCAACTACGTTTCCCTGGACACCCTCTTCACCGACGCCCAGACCGCGCCCATGCAGCCCGTCATCAGCGACGCCACTTTCGCGGTGCTCTTCAAGCCCGCCGGGGGGGCCTGGAAGCTGCGGCAGGGCTATACCCCCACCCTTGAACTGGACTACAGCACCGGCAGCCAGGGCAACGGCTACATGGAGGTGTGGTCCACCAACCCCAAGGCCGTCTCCGGCGCGGCCTCCGTGCGGGAGACCTTCAAGGTCTCTGGTCCCAGCCGGAACTTCAGCAAGGTGAACGTGCGCCTGAGCCGCACCGCCGGTTCCAGCCCCTTGACGGTGCGGGTGGAGGAGGCCGACGGCACCCTGGTGGACGAGGCCGCCGTCCCCGCGGACCGCTTCCCCCTGGGCGTCTCCACCTGGGTCACGGCCGAGTTCCCCCTCAGCCACGTGCTCAACACCGGGGTCGCCTACAACCTCGTGCTCAGCTGCCCCGGGGACACCTCCTTCTCGGCCTTCCCCATGCGCAAGGGACGCGACAAGGGGTTCTCCAACTCGACCTTCTTCCCCGACGGCTACGCCCAGTTCACCACCACCGGCGCCGCCGGGTGGAAGGGGTGGGACATGTGGGGCACCCAGAACCTCACCTTCAGCGACCTGCAGTTCGCCTTCGTGCCCTGAGGGCGTCTGCGAAAAGGGCGGGGCCTCCCATTTTGCAGGCACCCTCTGCCCCCCGGGCGGCATCCAATCCCCCAAGAACGTGATGCCATGCGCGTGCCGGCCCTCCTCCTGCTCCCCCTGCTCCTCCAGGCCCAGGCCGGGACCTACGGGTCCTGCATCCAGGGTGACTCCCTGGCGAACACCCCCATCGGACCCCACGGCAACCAGGTGAGCTACCGCTTCCGCGCCCGGCCGGGCGGGCCCCTGAGGGGCATCCGGCCCTTCCTCATCTGGAGCTTCCGCAAGGCGGGCTACCATGGGGGCACCGGCGGGACCCTCAAGGTGGAGATCCAGGCGGACGACGGCAGTCCCGCCCATGCGCCGTCCGGACGGGTGCTGGCCACCAGCCGGCAGACCCTCAACCTGGTGCCCGCCAGCGACCGGTTCTACCCCCTGATCGCCTTCGACCGGGAGCCCGTCCTGGCCGCCGGCACGCTCTACCACGCCGTTTTCACCAACGCGGATCCCCGCGCGGGGGTGAACTTCGTGTCCGTCAACGCCATCTTCACCCGCGCGGCGGGGGCGCCCATCCAGCCCACCCTGCCGGACGAGGACTGGGCCATGCTCTTCCGGAGCGCCGCGCGCCCCCGCTGGGAACCCCGGCGCACCCCGGGCACCGCCGAGGGGTTCACCCCCATTCTCGAGGTGTACTACGAGGGCGGCGCGTCCCAGGGGATCGGCTACATGGAGTTCTGGATGGGGGCGCCCCGGCCCGTGGCGGGGACGGCTTCGGTGGGCGAGGTCTTCACGGTGACCGGGGCCTCCCGGAAGGTGGAGGCGGTCCACATCCGGGTGCGGCGCCTGGCCGGCAAGGGCCCCCTGGCGGCGCGCCTGGAATCCGCCGACGGAAAAGCGCTGGCCGAGGCCGCTTGCGACCCGGGCTGTCCCCCGGCCAGCGCCTCCTGCGCCCTGGGCGGATGCGGCTGGGTGGAGGCCACGTTTCCCCGTCCGCCACCCACCCTCCAGGGGGGCCGCACCTACCGGCTGGTCCTTGCGGCGCGCGGGGATGGCCGCTTCGAGGCCTTCCCCATGCGAAAGGGGACGGACAAGGGCTTCTCCGCGGCCACCCTGTTTGCGGATGGCCATGCGGAGTTCAAGGACGAGGGGGGCTGGAAAGGGTGGACCCAGTGGGGCCAATCCAGTCGTACTGATTCGGATTTACAGTTTTATTTCACGTTAACTAAAAAATAGTACCCAGGAGGCGCCCATGGGTTGCGGGATGCTATTAATTAATAATACTGATGGGTGCACCGACCCCCGGTCCCATCCGAGCCTCGTCACCCAATGCGCATTCCGTGGTTGCAATCCGTGTTCGCCCGTTCAGGCCCGCGACTGGGCCGGGGACTCCTGGCTGCCTGCGCCCTCCCCGCAGCCTGCGGGCTGGTGGCTCCAGGAGGGCTGAGCGCGGGAATCCAGCGGACGCTGCTCCTGGCGGGGGCCCTCATGGCGGCCGCCTCCCTGGCGATGCTGGCCGTGGGGGCGCTCAGGGCCTACCGGACGAAACTGGACGACCTGGCCCTGGGAAAGGTCCTACAGGGTTCGCCCCTGCCCATCGTCGTCCTGGACCGGGAAGGCCGGGTCCAGTGCCACTGGAACCGGGCGGCGGAGGAGCGCTTCCGTCTTTCCGCCGCGCAGGCCCTGGGAAAGCCCCTGCCGGTGGCGCTCCCCGGCCTCCGGCAGGAGCTCGGCCGGCTCCTGGAGCGCGCCTTCCAGGGGGACACCTTCACCGGCGTCCGGGGCCAGGGCCTCCCGGGTTCCGGGCCCTCCTTCCCCCTGACCCTGTGCATGACGCCCCTGCGCGGACCCGGAGACGCGGTGGAGGCGGTGCTGGTGATCCTCCTGGACGCCTCCGAGGCCATGGGCCTCGAGCGCCAGCTCATGCACAGCCGCAGGCTGGAGACCGCCGGGGAGCTCATCAGCACCGTCACCCACGACGTCAACACCATCCTCACCAGCATCCTGGGTTCAAATGAACTCCTGCTGCGGGATCCCCACCTGAGCCCGGACCAGAAGCGCCGCCTGGAGGTCATGCGAAGGGGCGCCAGCCGGGGCCACGACCTGGCCGCGCGGCTCCTCCGCCACGTGCGCAAGGCCCAGCCGGAGCGGCGGAAGACGGACCTGAACGACCTGGTGCAGGAGGTGGCGGGGCTCCTGGAGGACGCGGCGGGCCCCGGGGTGAATATCCGTTGCCAGCTCCAGCCGGACTTGCCTTCCCCCCTGGTGGAGCCCACGGAGATCCACCAGGTGATCCTGAACCTGGGCACCAACGCCCGGGACGCCATGCCGGGGGGCGGGGACCTCACCTTCCGCACCCGGCTCGCCCGCCCTGGCGAGGCGCCGGACCTGCCGGCGCCCGTGGTCCTCCTGGAGGTCCAGGATACGGGAAGCGGAATCCCGGCCGACGTGCGCGAGCGCATGTTCGAGGCCTACTTCACGACCAAGAGGGAGGGGGAGGGCACCGGGCTGGGGCTGGCCATGGTGGCCCGCATCGTCCAGGCCCACGGCGGCCGGGTGGGTTGCACCAGCCGGGAGGGGGAAGGCACGTTGTTCCAGGTCTTCCTGCCCGTGGGCGTCAGCGCCTGAGGATCATCGACACGACGGTCTTGTCATTGCCGCCCATGGACACCAGGATGCCGTGGTCCTTCCGGACGTCCACCTGGTAACCGGCGGCACGGCCGGTGAGCTGCCGCCACAGGTCCACGGCCATGCGCACCCCGGTGGCGCCGGTGGGGTGGCCGTAGCCCACCAGGCCGCCGCCCGTGTTGGTGGGCCAGCGCCCATCCCGGCGGGTGAGGCCTTCCAGCACCGCGTCGGCGCCGCCCCCGGGCGGGGCCATGCCCAGGGCCTCGGTCAGCAGCACGCCGGAGACGGTGAAGCAGTCGTGGACCTCCGCGACGCCCATGTCCCCGATGCCGGCGCCGGCCATGGCCATGGCCTGCTCGGCCGCCCTGCGGCAGGTGGTCATCTCCGTGAGGTCGGGCGGAGGCGCGGTGAGGTTGGCCGCCATCTGGCCGTAGCCGGCGAGCTCGACCACGTCCTCCCGGGCCAGGCCCAGCCGGCGCCAGCCTTCCTCGGAGGCCACGAGGATCGAGGCGGCGCCGTCGGAAACCTTGGAGCAGTCGTAGAGGTTCAGGTGGTCCGTGAAGCCCTTGGGGTTGGGCGGGGTGAGACCCTGGGCCAGGAGATCGGCGGCCGTGTTGAAGCGCTCCTGGGCGTCGGGGTTGAGCCGGGCGGATTCCACCGCGTTGCGGTACCAGTGGGCGAAGGCCTGCCGCGCCTTCTCCGGGCCCACCTTGGCGGAATACGCGCCGGCGCGGTCGGAGAACTTGCCGGGGAAGAAGTAGGCGTGGCCGTCCTTGCGCTCCCCGTCGTACCATCCGGCCCCGGCCAGGTAGTCCGCGCAGTAGATGGCCTTGACGGTGTTCTGCACCTCCACGCCCATGACCAGCACCACGTCGGCCATGCCGCTGAGCACGCTCTTGACGGCCGAGGCCAGGGCCAGGCCCCCGGAGGCGCAGGCCCCCTCCACCCGGAGGCTGGGCTTGTACTCCAGCGCGGGATGGACGATGGTGAGCAGCGAGCCCAGGTGGCCCTGGCGATTGAACCGCGCGGCCATGAAGTTTCCGATGACGCTCTCGTCGATGGCGGCGGGATCCCCGATCTGGGCCAGGGTGGCCGCGCCGCACTGGCGGATGTAGTGGTCCAGGCCGGGCCGGGGGGTCCGGGGGTTGAATTCGGGGCGGCCGGTGCCCAGGCTCGTGGTGTAGGCGCCGGCGGCGAGGTAGACGGGCTTGCGCAGGGTCTTCATGGTTCGGCTCTCAGTCCAGGTAGTCGTTGACGGGGCCGTACAGGTGGAAGAATCCCAGGGTCAGGACGGCGTTCACGTCCTCGGCCCGGGCCGCCACGCCCTGGCGCACCAGGTCCAGGGCCGCCTCGCGGCTGTCCTCCGCGTGGTTCCGGGCCATGCCGGCGCCCAGGGAATCCAGGCCCTTGAGGGTCGCGAAGTAGGCCCGCAGCCGGCCTTCCTTGCCCGGGTCCCGGGAGAGGGCCTTCCAGGTGAGGGCAGGGTCGGGGTGGGGCCCCAGGCGCCCGTCCAGGTCGGCCGTGAAGGCCGGGTCCATGGGCACGTACTCCCGCGTGGCCGGATCGAAGATGCCGGCGGGCCGGCCCTTGTCGTAGCGCAGGAAACCGTCCTTCTGGCCCCCGGAGGAGGTCTGGCCCCCCCGGACGCCCATTTCCAGCAGCGTGTCCACCAGGTCGGAGTGGAGGCCTTCCTGAAGGTACTTGTCCATGACCCGGAGGATGAGCTGGAAGACGTCGATGCCCACGTAGTCGATGAGCTGGAACATGCCCATGGGCCGCAGCAGCCAGTCCCGGCTCACCTTGTCGACCATGTACACCGCCTGGACGAACCCGTAGTCCAGGGCCAGGTGCTCCATCTCGCGGATGCAGCGCAGGCCGTCCCGCATGAAGTGGCCGTTGCCGATGAAGCCCGCGATGTCCCGGGCCGGGACGGTCTTCTTGCGAAGGGCCAGGGCCAGGTCCTCGGAGGCAGCGACCAGTTCCGGATCGCACCCTTCGGGGACGATCAGCTCCACCAGCTTCTGGACCGCGGGCGGATTGTAGAAGTGGAATCCGATCATGCGGCCCTGGATGCCGCACTGGTCGGTGAGCACGTGGAGGGGGATGCTGGACGTGTTGGTGAGGAACCAGGCCGAGGGCGGGCAGAGCACGGCCAGCTCGTTGTAGATCTGGAACTTGACCTCCTCCTTCTCGAAGGCGGCCTCGAAGACGAGGAGGGCGTCCCCGGCCAGGGCGAGGGTCTTGCCGGTGCGCAGGTGAAGCATGACCTCGGCCACGAACGCCTCGACCATCTCGGCGTTCTCCACCAGGTCGGCGCGGTCGCGGAAGAGCGCGCGCAGGCGGTTCACCTGGCGCTCCCCCTCCTTGCGGGCCTGGTCGCGAACGTAGCGCAACAGGCCCTGGAGGCCGGCGTCGTGGGTGTCGATGAGGCTCAGCACGAAGGTGTCCCGGGGATTCTCCAGGGCGCGGAAGGCCAGCTCCAGGGCGAGCAGCAGGGCGATGCCGCTGCCCATCTTGCCCGCGGCCCCCACCACGGCGACGTTCTGCATTCGGGTGTTCAGGTCCATGTGGGGAATCCTCTACTGGCCCAGGAACCGGGCGGGTCGCTTGTCGATGAAGGCCTGCATGCCTTCCTTCTGGTCGAGCGTGGCGAAGGCACGGGAGAAGAGCTCGGCCTCCAGGGCGAGGCCGTGGGCCAGGGGCCCGTCGGTGCCTTCGTTCACGGCCCGCTTGACGCCGGAGACGGCCAGGGGGGCCTTGGAGGCGATGACGGCGGCGATTTCCATGCACCTGCCCATGAGGGCTTCGGGCGCCACCACCTCGTTGAACAGGCCCAGTTCGAGGCCGCGGGCGGCGCCGACCACCTCGCCGGTGAACAGCAGGTGCTTGGCCGCGGACCGGCCCATGATGCGGGCCAGGCGCTGGGTGCCCCCGAAGCCGGGGAGGACGCCGAGGTTCACCTCGGGCTGGCCGGCCTTGGCCCGGTCGCTGGCGATGCGGATGTCGCAGGTCATGGCGAGCTCGCAGCCGCCGCCCAGGGCGTAGCCGTTGACCGCGGCGATGACGGGGTGCGGGTAGTCCTCGATGAGCGTGAAGATCCGCTGGCCGCGCTGGGCGAAGGCCTTGGCCTCCACGGGCGTGAAGCGGGCCATGGCCTTGATGTCGGCCCCCGCCACGAAGGCCTTGCCCGCGCCGGTGAGGATCACGGCGCGCACCGAGGGGTCGCGCCCGAGGGCCAGGAAGGCCTCCTCGAGCCCCGCGAGGATCGCGTCGTCCAGGGCGTTGAGGGCCTCCTGGCGGTCGATGGTCACGATGCCGATGCCGTCGTGGATGTCCAGCTTCACATGGTCGCTCATGGCGTCTCCGTGCCTTCAAACGTTGGGGAACTGCGGTTCCCAGGGCTCCACCACCAGGAGCGGGTCCCCGGCGGCCACCGCCACGCCCTCCCGGGCGGTGACCGAGGCCACGATCCCGTCGATGGCGGACTTGAGCTCGTTCTGCATCTTCATGGCCTCGAGGATCAGCACCACCTGGCCCGCGGCGACGCGGTCCCCGGGCTGGACCAGCACGGAACGCACGTTGCCCGCCATGGGGGACTTCATGTCCTGGCGGCCCGTGGCTCCCTTGCCCATCCTCATGGCCAGCTTCTTCTTCTTCTCCTCCACCATCTCCACTTCGTAGTGGTCGCCCCGGATGAACACGTCGAACAGGTCTCCGCCGGGCTTGGCGTCCACGTCCACCTCGAAGGAGCGTCCGTCGATGAGGAGGGAATAGATGTTGGGCTGGGGCTCCAGGAAGTCGACGTGGTACTCCTTTTCGCCCAGCGTCACCGTGAAGAGGCCGGGGCGGGGCTCGACGACCTTC
The DNA here is from genome assembly GCA_002297665.1 of Holophagaceae bacterium UBA692. Lineage (GTDB taxonomy): Bacteria > Acidobacteriota > Holophagae > Holophagales > Holophagaceae > Mesoterricola. The sequence goes on from DBMS01000290.1 coordinate 9,244, forward strand.
GCCCGGGTGGTGCGCCCTTGATGCGTTCCGATGTAGACCATTCCCGCCCCCTCAGAATCCCGGATCCCGCCTGACCCTGCCGCTGGCCTTCCACGCCGAGGCGTCGGCGGCCGGCCCTTCCTCGATCCCCGACCGGCCCAGGGCCTTCTCCTTGTCCCTGCGGTAGGCGCCGATGGCCGCCGCCACCAGGGCGATGTCCTCGTTGGGCTTCTCGCGGGCCTCGTCGTTGGGCTGGAACTCGTTGTCGATGAAGTTGGTGTCGATGTCCCCCGACAGGAAGCGCTCGTTCCTGAGCATGCGGGCGTGGAACGGGATGGTCGTCTTCACGCCCTTCACGGCGTATTCCGACAGGGCGCGCTGCATGCGGGTGATCATGCGCTCGCGGGTGCTGCCCCAGACCACGAGCTTGCTCAGCATGGGGTCGTAGTGGATGGGCACGTCCAGGCCCTCGTACATGCCCGATTCGTCGCGCACCCAGGGGCCGCCCGGCACCCGCAGGCCGATGATCCGGCCCGGGGTGGGCAGGAAGCGGTTGTCGGGGTCCTCCGCGTAGATGCGGCACTCCAGCGCGTGGCCGTGGCACGGGATGTCCTCCTGGCGGAAGGGGAGGACGTAGCCGGCGGCGCTGCGGATCATCTCCTTGCACAGGTCGATGCCCGTGATCATCTCGGTGATGGGGTGCTCCACCTGAAGGCGCGTGTTCATCTCCAGGAAGAAGAACTCCCGGGATTTGCCGGAGACGATGAACTCCACCGTGCCCGCTGAGTCGTAGTCCACGGCCCGGGCCGCCTTGAGGGCGGCCTCGCCCATGGCCCTGCGCATCTCCGGGTCCACCAGGGTCGAGGGGGCCTCCTCGATGACCTTCTGGTGCCGGCGCTGGATGGAGCACTCGCGCTCCGGACAGTAGATGAGGTTGCCGTGCCTGTCGCCCAGCACCTGGATCTCGATGTGCCGGGGGTTCTCGATGTAGCGCTCCAGGTACACCGCGTCGTCGCCGAAGGCCGCCAGGCTCTCGGCCCTGGCGGCGCGGTAGGCCGCCGCCACGTCCTCGCGGCGGTGGATCTGGCGCAGCCCCTTCCCGCCGCCGCCCGCGGCGGCCTTCATCATGATGGGAAACCCGATGCGATCGGCCCACTCCAGGGCCTGGGCCTCGGACTGGAGGTTCTCCCGCATGCCGGGCACCAGGGGGACCCCCATCTCGTGGACGGCCACCCGGGAGGTGGTCTTGTTGCCCATGACGCGGATGGCCCGGGGGTTGGGGCCGATGAACGTGATGCCCTGGGCGGCGCAGGCCTCGGCGAAGGCCGCGTTCTCCGACAGGAACCCGTAGCCCGGATGGATGGCATCGGCGCCGCACCGGGCGGCCACCTCCAGGATCCGGTCCTGGCGCAGGTACGACTCGCGGCTGGGAGCGGGGCCGATGCAGTAGGCCTCGTCCGCGGCCCGCACGTGGAGGGCGGCCCGGTCGGCCTCGGAGAAGACGGCGACGGTGGGAACCCCCAGCTCCTTGCAGGCTCGGATGACCCGGATGGTGATCTCGCCCCGGTTGGCGATGAGAATCTTCCTGAACATGGTCGGTGTCCTCAAAGCGGCAGGTTGCCGTGCTTCCGGGGCGGGGTGCCCACGCGCTTGTTCCTGCACATCTCCAGGGCGCGGATGAGGACGGGCCGGGTGTTCATGGGGTCGATCACCTCATCCACGTAGCCCAGCTCAGCGGCGTTGTAGGGGTTGGCGAAGGTGTCGCGGTAGTCCTCCAGCAGGGCGGTCCGGGTGCGCTCGGGGTCCAGGGATTTGTCCAGCTCCTTGCGGTGAATGATGTTCACCGCGCCTTCCGGGCCCATGACGGCGATCTCGGCGGTGGGCCAGGCGATGGCGTAGTCGCAGCGGATGTTCTTGGCGTTCATCACGCAGTAGGCCCCGCCGTAGGCCTTGCGGGTGATGACGGTGAGCCGGGGCACCGTGGCCTCGGTGATGGCGTAGAGGAGCTTGGCGCCGTGCTTGATGATGCCGCCGAGCTCCTGGCCCACCCCGGGCAGGAAGCCGGGGACGTCCTCGAAAAATATCAGCGGGATGTTGAAGCAGTCGCAGAACCGCACGAAGCGCGCGCCCTTGAGGGAGGAATCCACGTCCAGGGCGCCGGCGAGGTGGTTGGGCTGGTTGGCAACGATGCCCACGGGCCTCCCGTTGAGGCGGGCGAAGCCGATGACCAGGTTCCTGGCGAAGTGCTCCTGCACCTCGAAGAAGTAGCCGTCGTCCACCACGGCGTGGAAGATGTCCTTCATGTCGTAGGGCAGGCTGGCCGAGTCGGGCACCAGGGTGCGCAGGGCGACCTCGGTGCGGTTGGGATCGTCGGTGCACGCGCGGGTGGGCGGGTCGTCCTGGTTGTTGAGCGGCACGAAGCTCATGAGCTCCCGGATCATCAGCAGGCACTCCTCGTCGTCCGCGCAGGCGAAGTGGGCGCAGCCGGAGCGGGCGTTGTGGGTCATGGCCCCGCCCAGGTCCTCCTTGCTGACCTCCTCGTGGGTGACGGCCTTGATGACGTCGGGCCCGGTGATGAACATGTAGGAGGTGTCCTTGACCATGAACACGAAGTCCGTGATGGCCGGCGAATAGACCGCGCCGCCCGCGCAGGGGCCCATGATGGCCGAGATCTGCGGCACCACGCCCGAGGACAGCACGTTGCGGGTGAAGATGTCCGAGTAGCCCGCCAGGGACTGTACCCCTTCCTGGATGCGGGCGCCCCCCGAATCGTTGAGCCCGATGACGGGCGCCCCGTTGCGGGAGGCCATGTCCATGATCTTGCAGATCTTTTCCGCGTAGGCCTTGGAGAGGGAGCCGCCGAAGACCGTGAAGTCCTGGGCGAAGACGTAGACCAGGCGCCCGTCGATCTTGCCGAAGCCCGTGACCACGCCGTCGCCGGGGATCTTCACCTTCTCCATGCCGAAGTTGTCGCAGCGGTGCAGGACGAACTTGTCGATCTCGGTGAAGGAACCCTCGTCGAGGAGGATGGCGATGCGTTCCCGGGCCGTGAGCCGGCCCGACGCGTGGTGCCGGGCGATCTTGTCCTCGCCGCCGCCCTTTTCGGCTTCCTCGTGCTTGGCCCTCAGAAGCCTCAGCTTCGCGTCCTGTCCGGTGGTCATCGGTCCTCCTAGAGCAGCTTGGCGATGGTCTGGAGCTGCATGAAGGTCGTGCCTTCGTAGATCTTGCCGATCTTGCTGTCGCGGAAGTACTTCTCTGCGGGGTAGTCCTTGGTGAACCCGTAGCCCCCGAAGAGCTCCAGGCACTCGCTCGACACCCACTCCGCCACCTGGCTGGTGAAGTACTTGGCCATGGCGGCCTCCCGGATGAAGGGAAGCCCGGCGTCCTTCATGCGGGCGGCGTTGTAGGTCATGAGGCGCGCCGCCTCCACGCGGCTGGCGCATTCGGCCAGGCGCATCTGCACGGCCTGGAAGTCGAAGATGGGCTTGCCGAACTGCCGGCGCTCCCTGGTGTAGGCCAGGGCGTGGCCCAGGGCCCCCTCGGCCAGGCCCAGCATCTGGGCGGCGATGCCGATGCGGCCCTCGTTGAGGGTCTCGATGGCCACCTTGTAGCCCTTGCCCACCTCNNGAGCTGGCCCGGATGCCCAGCTTGTTCTCCTTCCTGGAGACCGAGAATCCCGGCGTTTCCCTCTCGACGATGAAGGCCGTGATGCCCTTGTAGCCCGCCGAGGGATCCACGGTGGCGAAGACGATGAAGATCCCGGCTTCCTGGGCGCTGGTGATGAACAGCTTGCTGCCGTTGAGCCGGTAGCCGTCCGCGTTGGGCGTGGCCCGGGTGGCCAGGGCGAAGGCGTCCGAGCCCGAGCCCGCCTCGGACAGGGCGTAGGCGCCCACGGTGTCCCGGCACAGCCGCGGCAGGTACCGCTGCTTCTGGGCCTCGCTGCCCCAGCGGTTGAGGCAGTTGTTCACGAGCGTGTTCTGCACGTCCACCAGGACGCCCACCGACGCGTCGACCTTGCTGAGCTCCTCGATGACGAGGATGGCGTTGAAGAAGGAGGACCCGGCGCCGCCGTACGCCTCGGGCACCTCGATGCCCATGATGTCCAGGCCGAAGAGCTTGTTCACCAGGTCCGGGCGCATCTCCTGCTGCTCGTCCATGGCCTGGCGCAGGGGTTCGATCTCGTTCCTGGCGAAGTCGGCCACCAGTTCCTGGAAGGCGAGTTCTTCTTCGCCAAGCTGGGTCAAGGGCATGCTCATTCTGGGCTCCGGAGTGTGTCGGTTCTGGGGGTGGTGATGAAGTTGAACATGAATCGGGACGGGGATGGTAATGATGAATCGGGGAATCACATGGAACGCCGGTATTTTCCTCCCATTTCGTAAAGCACGGAAGTGATCTGGCCCAGGCTGGCCACCCGGACCGTGTCCATGAGGACCTCGAAGAGGTTGCCCCCCCGGCGCACCTGGTCCCGGAGGCGCTCCAGGGCCGGGCCCGCCTCGGCGGCGTGGCGCTCCTGGAAGGCCCGCAGGTCCCGGAGGCGGGCGTCCTTCTCCTCCGGGGTGGCGCGGCTCACCGGGCGGGGCTCGGCCCCGGGCTCCTCCTCGCGCACGAAGGTGTTGACCCCCACCACGGGGAGCTCCCCGGAGTGCTTGCGGGTCTCGTAGAGCAGGGACTGCTCCTGGATGCGCAGGCGCTGGTACTGGGTCTCCATGGCGCGCAGGACGCCGCCGCGCCCGTTGAGGCGGCCGAACTCCTCCAGCACGGCCTCCTCCACCTGGTCCGTGAGGCGGCTGAAGAAGTACGAGCCCTGCAGCGCGTTCTCGTTCCAGTAGACGCCCCACTCCCGGGTGATGATGAGCTGGATGGCCATGGCCAGGCGCACCGACTCCTCGGTGGGCGTCGTGAGGGCCTCGTCGTAGGCGTTGGTGTGCAGGGAATTGCAGTTGTCCACCAGGGCCGTGAGGGCCTGGAGGGTGGTGCG
>DBMS01000136.1 GCA_002297665.1 Holophagaceae bacterium UBA692
CGCCGCGGTTGGCGACGAGGATCTTGCGGAAGGGCGGCTCGCCGTGCCTGGCGTCGGGTTTGCGATGGGAGGTGGCGCGCTTGACGGGGCTCATGGCGCTAGCGCACCCGCACGGCGAAGAGCCGCTCGCCGTATTCCACGGGCTGCCCGTTCTCCACCAGGACCGCCACCACTTCGCCGGCCACGTCGCATTCGATCTCGTTCATGAGCTTCATGGCCTCGACGATGCAGAGCGTCTGGCCGGGCTTGACGAGGTCCCCGGGCTGCACGTAGCTGGGGCCGTTGGGCGTGGGGCTGCGGTAGTAGGTGCCCACGATGGGGCTGGTGATGTAGTGGATGCCGGGATCCTCGGGCTTCTCCTCCGCGGCGGGCTGGGCGGGGGCCACCAGGGTGTGGGTGGGCATGGCGGCCAGGGGCATGACGGGGGCCGCGGCGACGGGCACCGGCGCGGGGACGGGGTCGCCGCCCTTGCGGATGCGGAACTTCACGCCGCCCGTCTCCATCTCGAATTCGTCGATGGGCTCCCGGGCCACCAGGCCGATGAGGGCCTTGATGTCCTCCAGGCCCAGGGCGAGGGCTCCGGAGGGAGCCTTGGCGGGAAGGGCGCGGGCGGGAACGGGTTTCTTGGCAGGACTCATGGGCACTCCACGGGGAGCGTCAGTCGACGCTCGGGGGTTCGTCCGGGGTTTGCGCGAGGGCGGCGGCCTTGCGGGAGCGTCCCTTCAGGCCGGTCTCGTCGGGCCGGAATTCCTTGCTGGCGGCGTCCAGGATCCCGTTCACGAACTGGGTTCCCTCCTGGTCGCTGAATTCCTTGACGATCTCCAGCGCCTCGTTGATGACGATGGGGAAGGGGATCTCCTTCAGGAACATCAGTTCGTAGACGCCCAGGCGCAGGAGGTTGCGGTCCACCACGGCCATGCGGTGGATCTTCCAGTGCTCGGCGAAGCGGGTGAGGACGGCGTCGATCTCCTCCAGGTGCCCGTGCACCCCGTCCACCAGGCGCCGGGCGTAGTAGAACGCGTCCCGGTTCAGGTCCTGGATGGCGTTGAAGCCCGCGAACACCTCGTCGGGGAGGTAGTCCGTGAGATCCATGGCATAGAGCATCTGGAGGGCGTATTCGCGCCCCCGCCTGCGAACACCCATTACTTCTTCCCCTTCCCGGGTCCCTGGAGGGCGCGGAACAGGTCCACGGACTCCAGGAGCGTCATGGCCGCTTCCCAGCCCTTGTTGCCCATCTTGGTGCCGGCGCGGTCGATGGCCTGCTCCACCGAATCGGTGGTGAGCACCCCGAAGATGACCGGGATGCCGGCGTCCAGGCCTACCTGGGCCGTGCCCTTGGTGACCTCGTTGGCGATCATGTCGAAATGGGGCGTCCCGCCGCGGATGACCGCGCCCAGGACCACCACGCCGGCGTAGTTGCCGGTCTGCGCGGCCTTCTTGGCCACCTGGGGCAGCTCGAAGGCCCCGGGGACCCGGATGAGGTCGATCTGGGCCTCGCTTCCCCCATGCCGGAGGATGCAGTCCGTGGCGCCGCCTATGAGCCGGTCCACGATGAATTCATTGAAACGCGAGGCGACCAGGGCGAACCGATCGCCCTTGTCCACACGCAGCTGGCCCTCAAAGATCCCCATGGGAACCCCCCGAAAGGTGGTTGAATTGATGACAATAGCACAAGTCGGAGCAAAGTCGAATCAAAGGCCGTGCTCGAAGGCCAGGCCCGCGTCCACGCCGCCCCAGGGAACCAGGTGGTCGATCTGGTCCCGGCCCAGGGTGATCCCGAACAGGCGCCACACGGCCAGGGAGTAGACGTCGGGCAGGTACCGGCCCCACATCTTGACCGGCAGTTCTCCCACCTCCAGGGTGGGCGAGAGGGCCAGCATGAGCATGTACTCGATGAGGAAGGACGCGTTGGAGGCGATGCGGCCCGAATACGTCACCCCCGCGCGCTGCTCGAGGATCCGGGCCTCGTGGATGCAGGAGCCGAACTCGCTTTCCACCAGGTCGGATTCGGTGGTGAGGATCACCTCGGCGCGGAAGGTGCGCTGGCCGCCCTCCACGAAGGCCGGGAAGCCCTCGGCGAGTTCCAGGGGGGTCAGGCCCTTGCCGGCGTGCCGGCTCCAGTCCCAGTCCCTGGCCAGGTCCACGAGGGTGCCGGGCTCGGGCACGCTGAGGTCCACCAGGAGGTTGATGTCGTTGTAGCGGCCCCGGTGCTCCTCCTTCACGACCCCCACCACGGCGGGGTGGTTCCGGATGGCCTCCTCCATGGATTCCATCTCCCCGGGCGTGCCCACGAACTTGAGGCCGATGCCGTCGTCGATGCGAAGGTCCTCGGGCTTGAAGACCAGCACGCCGTCCCGGAAGGTGCGGCTGACGATGCGCTCGGCCTGGTCGTAGTCCTGGGCCATCTCCTGCTTGGAGGAGAGGAGCTCCCGCAGGGGGATCCCGTAGGTTTCCGCGCGCTGCTGGGCCAGGAGCCGGGCCCGCTCGTTGATGGCCCCCGCGAGCCGGTCGGCCACGCGCCGCGAGCACTTCTCGGCGATGCGCCGCAGGCGCTTGATGCGGGCCATGCCCAGGATGGTGCCGTCCTCCCTCAGGCCGAGCATCACGTCCGAGGGCGTGCCGGGGAAGAAGTCCTCGGGATGGTTCCGGTAGAGGCTGAAGAGCTCCTGCTCCCGGGGGCCCGGGTTCCGGCAGGACTTGACGATGGCGTCGCGCAGTTCGTCCTTGGACCGCAGCCGCGTGAGGGTCACGGGCCCGGGGTGCACCGACTGCTTGATGCCGGTGAGCAGGTCCCGCACCACCGGGGCCGAGATGAGGTTCTCGTAGGTGGTCACCTGGGTGAGGAACCGGCCGTCGCCCCGGAGGGGGCAGTCCGCGAACCAGCGGGTGGCCAGCTCGAACAGTTCTTTGCGGTGGGTGATGCTGGTCAAGTGCATGGATTCGCGCCTGGTTCTACCTGATCTTACTCCCCCCTGCCAGGGCCGGGGGCACCCTTCACGCCGGCTGCTGCTGGGTCATGCAGTGCATGGCGCCGAAGCCCCAGATGAAATCCCCGCTGTAGATGCCGACGATCTCCCGGCCGGGGAAGAGGGAGGCGATGAGGTCCAGGGCGAGGCGGTCGTTGGGGTCGTTGAAGACCGGGACCAGCACCAGTCCGTTGGCGACGTAGAAGTTCCCGTAGCTCGCCGGCAGCCGGATGCCCCGGTAGGACAGGGGCCCGGGCAGCGGCAGCTCCACCACCTCCAGGGGTCTTCCATCCTGGTCCGTGGCGGCCTTCAGGCGGCGCAGGTTCTCCTGGAGCGGGGCGTGGTTGGGGTCGTCCCTCCGGGGCTCCACCACCGTCACGACGGTGCGCTCGCCCACGAACCGGGAGAGGTCGTCCACGTGGCCGTGGGTGTCGTCCCCCTTGATGCCTTCGCCCAGCCAGATCACCTTCCGGATGCCCAGGTGCTCGGCGAAGGCCTTCTCGTAGCCGTCCCGGGTCAGCCCCGGGTTGCGCTCCTGCACCCGGCTGAGCAGGCACTCCTCGGTGGTGAGCAGCGTGCCCCGGCCGTTCACGTCGATGCTGCCGCCCTCCAGGACCATCCCGGCGCGCCGGGGCTTCACGCCCGCGGCGCGGGCCATGAAGGTTCCCACCCGGTCGTCCAGCTGGAAGTTGTCGTACTTGGCCCAGGCGTTGAAGCGCCACTTCACGGCGCCTAGCTCCGCCCCGTCCTTGACGAAGCAGCAGCCGGAGTCCCGCAGCCAGATGCGGTCCGTGGGCAGGGCGTGGAAGCGCACGTTGTCCGGGAGGGCTCCGGCGCGGTCCAGGACCCGGCGGGCCCGGGCCTCCATGGCGGCGTCGCGCACCAGGATCTCAACGCGTTCGCGCTTTCCCAGGTGGCGGATGATCTCGGCGAACACGAAGGGGATGGCGGCGAACTTGCCGGGCCAGTCCATGCGGTTGTGGGGCCAGGCCAGCCAGGTGGCGGCATGGGGCTCCCATTCGGCGGGCATGCGGATCATGGGGACCTCAGTCCAGGAACCTTCGGGGCAGGTCCCCGTAGGCGTCGATGCGGCGGTCCCGCAGGAAGGGCCAGTTGCGCCGGGTGGTCTCCAGCAGCTCCAGGTCGATGTCGCCGACGAGGATCTCCTCCCGGTCGTGGCTCGCCTGCGCCAGGACCCGCCCGAAGGGGTCGGCCAGGAAGGAGCCGCCCCAGAATTCCAGGCCCTGGCCCGGGGCCCGGTCCCCGCGGATGTCGCCGGTCTCGAAGCCCACCCGGTTCACCCCCGCCACGAACACGCCGTTGGCGATGGCGTGGCCGCGCTGGACGGTGCGCCAGGCGTCGTACTGGGCCTCGCCGAATTCGGCCTTCTCCGCGGGGTGCCAGCCGATGGCCGTGGGGTAGAAGAGGACCGAGGCGCCCTGCATGGCCGTGAGCCTCGCCCCCTCGGGATACCACTGGTCCCAGCACACCAGGGTCCCCAGCCTGCCGAAGGTGGTGTCGTGGGCCTTGAAGCCCAGGTCCCCGGGGGTGAAGTAGAACTTCTCGTAGTAGAGCGGGTCGTCGGGGATGTGCATCTTCCGGTAGAGCCCCTTGACGGCGCCGTCGGTCTCCAGCACGGCCAGGGTGTTGTGGTAGAGCCCCGCGGCCCGGCGCTCGAAGAGCGAGGCGAGGATCACGATGCCGTGCTTGCGGGCGGTCTCGCCCAGCAGGTTCGTGGCCGGTCCGGGGATGCTCTCGGCCAGGTCGAACAGTGCGATGTCCTCGCGTTGACAGAAGTACTGGGTTTGGAAGAGTTCGGGCAGGCACACCACCTGGGCGCCGAGGCCGGCCGCCTCCTCCACGAAGGCCGCGGCCCGGCGGAGGTTCTCCTCCGGCTCGGGCCCGCAGGCCATCTGGACCAATCCAACTCGGAAGTGCTTGGGGGACAAGGCGGACCTCGGAAAAGGGGACCCCAGGATAGCAGGTCGGTTTCCAGGACGCCTTGACGGGCGTGTGCCAAGGCCTTATTGATACAGGGCTGCGTCGCTTATGGGTTCCAGGAGGTAATCCAGGCCCCCCACGACCAGGACCTTTCCGCCGGGAAGCAGCGTCGCGGTGCCGTTCAGGGTGCCTTCCGCCTGTTTGCCCGAGGGAACGAACGCCATCCGGGCGGGATCGAACAGCTCCGCCTGTGCCGTGACGGTGGACCCTCCGGCCGCGCTGCTTCCCCCCGTGATCAGGACCGCGCCACCGGGCAGGAGGGTCGCGGTATGGTCGCGGCGGGGCACCCCCATGGCCTGGGCGGCCGTGAAGGTGGGGGTGGCCTTTGACAGGTCGCACACCTCGTTCCCGGCCAGGGCGCCGCCCGCAAGCCCCCCGGCGAGAAGCAACCGGCTGCCCGGCAAGAGAGTCGCCGTATGGGCCGATCGCGCCTGGGTCATCGATCCCGCCACGGCCACGGTCCGCGTGGCCGGGTCATAGACTTCCACCTCGGAGGAAGCCTGGCCGCCCGCAATGACCACCCGGCCGTCCTCCAGCACCGTGGCCGTGTGCCCTGCCCGTCCCCTGGCCAGGACCGCCGGACCCGGGGCGAAGGTTCCCGCGGCGGGATCGAACACCTCCATGGAGGCCAGAGGCGCGCTGGCGGCATCCCTGCCCCCGATGATCAGCACCTTGCCGGCATCGGGCCCCACCGTGAGGAGGGTGGCGGTGTGGCCGCTCCTGGGTGTGGCCATGGAACCCGCGGGGGACACGGCGTTCGAGGCCGGGTCGTACCGCTCGGCGCTGGCCAGGGCGCTCCCGCCCATGCCCCCCGCCAGAAGCACCTTCCCGTCCTGCAGCAAGGTGGCGGTGTGGGCGTAGCGGGCCGTCACCATGGCCGCGGCGGGGGCGAAGGCGCCGGCGGCGGGATCGTAGGTCTCCATGGACGCCGTCGGCACCAGACCGCCGTCGTAGGTTTGGCCCCCGGCCACCAGCACCTTGCCTGACGCCAGGAGGGTCGCGGAATGGTGGGCTCGCGCGGTGGCGAGGTTCCCCGTGGCCGTGAAGGTCCCGGCGGTGGGCGCGGGGGCGGGACTGGAGCTGCGCGGGCCCCCGCCGCCACAGCCGATGGCCAGGAGGGCCCCGAAGGGCATGAATAACTTCAATAACGATTTCATGGGTTGTTCTCCGGCATGATAAGTGATTCAAGCACATTCTGGGTTTCATCCAGGGGCAAGATTTCCTTCCGTTTCTCTATTTGTTTTGATAAGTTCCAGTTATTTGCCGTTTTATCAGAATCATCCCTGTGGATCCTGGCGCATGGCGCCTTGACTGGGCAAGAGCAATAAATAAATTAATAATTGTTTCTTCTCGGGCTCCCTTTGACGCATTCCGGCAAATTCCAACGCGTGTTGTTGGCCCTGCTCATCCTGGGGGCGGCCCTGGGATGCGCGGAAGGCCGGCGGACCCCTTCGCCCTTCTCCGGAGCCACCGTATACGCCGTGGGATCCGTCACCACAGAATCCGGCGCCAGGGCCGTCCTGTGGCGCAACGGGGAACCGGCGCCCCTGGCCCACGGCGAGGACAACGCCAACGCCAAGGCGGTCGCCGTCTCCGGAGGCTCCGTCCATGTGGCGGGCAGTCTTTATCCGGAGGAGGGCTCCGTGGCCGCCCTCTGGACCAACGGCGAACTGCGGCGGCCTGCGCCGTGGCCGTGGATGGGGACGCGGTGCTCGCGGCGGGGTGGGAGGACGTGAAGGGGGTGCGCGTGGCCCGGGTGTGGCGGGACGGCCTCGCCCAGACCCTTGGCGACGGGATCGCGCCTTCCGAGGCCACGGCCATCGGGGTCTCCGGCGGGGACGTCTACGTCGCGGGCATCCAGAGCGTGGACGGCGTGCACCGGGCCGTGCTCTGGAAGAACGGCAGCGGCGCCTTCCTCACCGAAGGCCCCGAAGGGTCCGGAGCGCTCTCCATCTGCGTGTCGGGCGGGGACGTCTACGTGGCCGGCAAGGCCTTTCCCGGGGGTTCGGCGGAGGCCGTCGTCTGGAAGAACGGTACGGCCATCCGGCAATCCGAAGCCCTGGGGGCCGCCTGCGCCGGGGGGCTTTCGGGCCGGGACCTGTTCTTCGGGGGCTCGGTCCTGGACCATGAGGTACTCACGGCCGTCATCTGGAAGAACGGCATTGCCATCCCGCTCACGGACGGTTCCCGGACCTCCGACCTGGAGGGAATGGCGGTGGTGCCTAGGCCTTGACCCGGTCCAGCAGCCGCAGCAGCCCGTCCAGGATGGTCAGCGGATGCGGCGGGCACCCCGGGATGAACAGGTCCACGGGGATGCCGGCCCCCGGGGCCCCGCACAGCTGCTCCTCCTGTTCCAGGTAGGGGCCGCCGCTGATGGCGCAGGCGCCCACGGCGATGACGAGCTTGGGGTCCGGGGTGGCCTCCAGGGTCTTGGCCAGGGCCAGTTCCATGTTCCGGGTGACGGGGCCGCAGATGAGCACGGCGTCGGCGTGGCGGGGGCTGGCCACCACCTGGATGCCGAAGCGGCCCAGGTCCCAGCCGATGGTGCCCAGAACGTTCACGTCCACCTCGCATCCGTTGCAGCCGCCGGCGCTCACCACGCGGATCTTGAGGGAGCGCCCGAAGAGGGCGAGGGCCTTCTCCTCCAGGGCGGCGGCCACCCGGTAGGCGGGGCCGGAACGCACGAGCAGGTCCTCCCGGGAGCGGGTCGCCAGGCGGAACTCGTCGGAGAAGCGCAGGCTTTGTTCAGGACATGCGTCGGTGCATTCCGTGCAGAAAAGGCACCGTCCCAGGTCGATGGCCAGGCCCTGGCCGGCGCTGATGGCCTCGGTGGGGCACGCGTCCACGCAGGCCCGGCATTCCGGGGGGCAGGCGCCCTCCGGCAGGGAGGGCAGGCCCCGGAACCGGTCCGGCATGGGCGGGACGGCGTCCGGGTAGTGGTTGGTGCGGTGCCCTTGCCGCAGTCGGGAAGCCAGGATCTTCAGCATCAGAGGTCGAACCCGCAGTAGGAGAGGTTGAAGCTCTTGTTGCAGAGGGGGAAATCGGAGATCTCCTCGCCGCGCAGGGCCAGGGCGAGCCCGGTCCAGTTGTGGAAGGAGGGGTCCACGATCTTGTAGCGCGAGAAGCGGCCGTCCTCGTCCGTGAGGGCCAGATGGGCGATCTCGCCCCGCCAGCCCTCGGTCATGCCCAGGGCCAGGTGGTTCGGGGGCAGGGCCTTCGGCGCGCCCACCGCCACCGGTCCCGGGGGCAGGGCCCCGAGCACGTCCAGCGCCCAGCGCAGGAACTCCACGCTTCCCTGGATCTCCTGGGTGCGCACCCGGGCGCGGGCGGCCACGTCCCCCAGGTCCTCGCTCACGGCGGGGATGGCGGCCTCCCGGTAGGGACCGAAGGGGTGGTCCCGGCGCACGTCCCGGTCCAGGCCGCAGGCGCGGGCCGCGGGCCCCACCAGGCCGAGGTTCTTGGCCTGGGCGGGGATGACGCGCCCGGTGCCTTCCAGCCTGGCCAGCACCGACGGGGTATGCCAGAGCAGGTCCAGGGCGTTGGCGGTGTCGCCCGCGGCGGCCTCCAGGCGTTCGCGAAGATCGGCGATGCGGGCGGCGTCCACGTCGAAGCGCACCCCCCCGGGCTTCAGGAGGTCGCGCCCCAGGCGGCTGCCGCAGAGGACGGCGGTCATGTTCAGCCAGTCGCCCCGCAGGCGCCCGCAATAGGAGCTGGTGGGCAGGAAACCCACGTCGCCGGCGATGGCCCCCAGGTCCCCGGTGTGGTTGGCCAGGCGTTCGAGTTCCAGGGCCACGGCGCGGATGAGGTTGGCCTTCAGGGGCACCTCCAGGTCCAGGAGGCCTTCGACGGCCAGGCAATGGGCCCACAGGTGGCCGATGGTGGTGTCGCCCGCGGCGGTCTCCATGTGCTTGAGGGTGGCGCGGTGGGGGCCCCCGGCCAGGGCGCGCTCGATGCCCCGGTGCTGGTAGCCCAGGGCGATCTCCAGGTTGAAGACGGTCTCGCCGTTGCACTGGAAGCGGAAGTGGCCCGGCTCGATGACGCCGGCGTGGACGGGGCCCACGCCCACTTCGTGCACCTGGCGGCCCTCCACCCGGTAGAAGTCGGCCACGCCGGGACGGATGGGTCCGGTGCGGTCCCAGGCGTCCTTCGGGGTGCCCAGGGCCCGCTGGTAGCGCACGGGCTTGAACCAGGGGTGGCCGAAGATCTTCAGGCCGCGCTGTTCGGCGATCTCCCGCTCGAAGAGGTGGGCTTCGGGGCAGCGGGGCGTGATGGACGGGAAACCGGCGGCGGGGAAGGTGGTGCGCACCGCCCGCAGCACCGGTCCCGCGCCCGAGGCGAGCACCGCGGCGCCCGCCAGGTCCGGGCCCACGGACAGGGCCACGAGCCGGTGGTCCGCGCCGCAGGACTCCACGATGAATTCCTGGAAGTCCGGGAAGGGGAGGAGGGGCACTTCCGAGAGGGGGACGGCGGTGCCGTTGGTGATGGGCGCGCTGGTCACGGCTGGCCCTCCACGAGGAGCGCCGCCCGGGACAGCAGCGTCTGCAGCGGGCCCGGAAGCCAGGTTCCCAGCACCAGGGCCAGCGCCAGGGCCAGGACCAGGGGGGCCGTGAGGCCGAACGTGTCCTCGTAGTGGGTGCGCACGCTGGCGGGGTTGGGGTTGCCCTGAAGCACGGGCAGGATGACCGAACCCATGGCCGTGAAGATGGCCGCCAGCAGCGCCAGGAAGAGCGAACCCGCCAGGAGGCGCCCGCTGCCCAGGGCCGTGGACGCGATGCCGAAGATGCTGGTGAACGGCGCGAAGGGAGGCGATCCCACGATGGCCAGGAAGCCCAGCAGGAAGCACCAGCCCGACACCGGAAGGCGCCGCATGGCCCCGCTCACGTCGGCCAGGTTCTTGCTGGAGAAGCTGCGGACGATGTTGCCCGAGCCCAGGAAGAGCACGCTCTTCACCAGGGCGTTGGCCGCCACGTGGAACAGGGCGAAGAGGGTGGCCTTCCCGCCGATGCCCACCCCGAAGGCCAGGATCCCCATGTGCTCCACGCTGGAATACGCCAGGAGCCTGCGGAGGTCGCCCTGGCGGATCATGAAGACGAACGCCCAGGTCATGGAAAGGAGGCCCATGCCCACCAGAAGCTCCCGGCAGAAGGGCCCCAGCCCCGCGGCGGCCATGATCGAGTAGAAGCGCAGGAGCGAGAGGAAGGCCATGGTGGTCACGCCGCCGGCCAGGATCGTGCCCACGATGCCCGGGGTCTCCCCGTAGGCGTCGGGTTTCCAGGTGTGCATGGGGGCCAGGCCCATCTTGGTGCCGTAGCCCACCAGCAGGAGCACGAAACCGGCCTTGAGCCAGGGGGTGGGCATGGCCGCGGCGTTGGCCACGAGGCGGTCGAGGTAGATGGGCTCGCCCAGGCCCCCCTGCTGCGCGGCGTAGGCCACGAAAAAGGTCCCGAGCAGCGCCAGGGCCATGCCCACGGAGCAGATCAGGAGGTACTTCCAGGTGGCTTCGAGGCTTCGCTTGTTCTTGTTGTAGTAGAGCAGCGGGGTGGTGGAAAGGGCCGTGGCCTCCATGCCCACCCACAGGACGCCCGGATGGCGCGAGACGGCGACCAGCGAAGCCATGCCCAGGAAGCCGAGCATGGCCACGCCGAACACCCCGAAGTTTCGCTCCATGCGCAGGGCGAGGTAGGCCGGCGCGTAGAGCGCGCACAGGGTGAAGATCGTGGACACCACCAGGAGCATCCACCCGCCCAGGGGGTCCAGGCGGAACCATGCGCCGGGCTGGAGGTGGGCGGAACGGGCCAGGGCCGCCAGCACCAGCGCCAGGTGGATCACCCCCGCCACGGGCAGGACCCGGGCCCGGTGCAGCCCGGGCTTCATGAACCACACGACGGCCGCGGCGATCAGGGGGGTGCAGATGAGGGCGGATATCACGGCGTCAGTCCTTCAGGTGCGCCAGGCGATGGGTGTCCTGGGAGTCGAAGGCGGTCTGGATGTGGTTGATGACGATGCCCATGACGAAAATTCCCACCACCAGGTCCAGCAGCACCCCGGTCTCCACCAGGAGCGGCATCTGCTTGACCAGCAGGAGGCTGAAGAGGTAGACCCCGTTCTCCAGCACCAGGTAGCCCACCACCTGCAGGAGGGCGCGCTTGCGGGTGGTCAGGAGCAGGAATCCCGTGAACAGGGCCATGATGGAGGCCGGCACGAAAAGCGTGCCCAGGTTGCCGGCCTGGAGGGGCAGGCGCCGGGCCAGGATGAAGGCGAGGCCGGTTCCGGCCGCGGCCATCACCAGGGTGAGGGTGTAGCCCACGTAGGGCTCGGGCTCCCGCTGGGGCTTCATGCGGTCCTGGGCCCGGTTGAGCATGGCGGGGATCACCACGCCCTTGATGGCCGCGGTGCTGAAGGCCATGAGGAGGACGTGGAAGGGCCAGTGGTCGTGCATGAGCAGGAGCACCAGGGCCAGGAGCCCGCCCTGGAGGGCCGCCAGCTGGATGCACTTGCTGACGCGGCTGCTGGCCACCAGCATGAAGTTGATGAGCATGATCGCGGCGAGCAGGAGGTTCGGGGTCATGGTTCAGGCCAGGAGGAGGAGAAGGAAGCCGAAGGTGCCCGACACCACGGCTGCGATGAGGGCCTGGGAGACGCGGCGCATGCGCAGGCGGGCCATGATGGACTCCACCACCCCCACGCCGCAGGCCAGCAGGGTCATGCCACCGAGAAACGCGGGCCAGTCGATCCACCAGGTTCCGCGATGGGGCAGGCAGAGCTTGACCACCAGCGCGCCCAGCACCCAGAGCTTGAGGCTGGCGCCGTAGAGCACCGCGGCCAGGGGGGGGCCTGAGTGGTCCAGCACCATCGCCTCGTGGATCATGGTGAGCTCCAGGTGGGTGTTGGGGTCGTCGAAGGGGATCCGGCAGTTCTCCACCAGGAACACGATGACCCAGGCCGTGAGCACCAGGGCCAGGGGGCCGCCCGCGGCGCGCCAGCCCTGGCCGGCGGCGGTGAGCATGGGGGCCAGGGAGGGCCCGCCCGAGAGGCGCGCGAGGGTGGCGAGCCCCATGAAGAGGGCGGGTTCGGCCAGGACCGCGAAGGTCACTTCCCGGGCCGCGCCCATGCCCTCGAAGGCCGAGCCGGTGTCGAGCGCGGCCAGCACCACGAAGAACCGCGCCACCCCGAAGAGGTAGGCCAGCACCACCGCGTCCCCCGCGAAGGAGACCGGGGCCGTGGCCCCGCCCATGGGGACGAGAAGCGCGGCCGTGAAGGGAACCGCCACCGACGCCGCCGGCCCCGCCAGGAAGACCCCGGTGGTGGTGCGGCTGAAGACGGCGCCCTTGCGCAGGAGCCGGGCCAGGTCGTAGTAGAGCTGGAACACGGGCGGGCCCACCCGGCCCGCGAACAGGGCCTTCACCTTGTTCACGATCCCGGGAAGCAGCGGGGCCAGCACCAGGGTCAGGACCATCTGGGCCAGGAGCAGGAGGGCGGGTCGAGCCAGGGTCCGGATCATTGCAGGGTCCACGCGAACAGCGCCACGAGGGTGAGCACCACGTACAGGAGGTAGATGGGCAGGTGCCCGGCCTGGAGGAAGCGCAGCCAGCTCAGCACCGAGGCCACGAAGGACGCGGCGGGGTTCATGCCGCGGTCCAGCAGGGTGTCGGGGGCCTGGGACTGGAAGCGGGTCTCCCGGGGGAAGAGCCCCTGGATGCGGGGAACGCGCTCGATGGGCAGGAGCAGCCAGCGGAAGGCGTCGGTGAGCATGCGGGAGAAGCTGGAGGCGGTGTACTGGATGCGGGCCGTGGGGGCGGCGTAGCCGCAGTCCCAGGTGATGGAGCGGCTGGAGGGGCTCTTTCGGATGGCCTGCCATGCCGCCAGCCCCACCGGGATGCCGATGACCGCCACCAGGGTGAGCGCGCCCAGCCCCGCGAGGCCGCCCAGGGGGGGCAGGCCCGGCCCCAGGTCCCCCGCCGCCGCCTGCAGGGCCCTGCCCAGGGCGGCCGGGAACAGGCCGATGAAGAGGCAGATCCCGGCCAGCACGGCCATGGTCCCGGTCATGCTCCGGGGGGATTCGTGGGCGGGCCCGCCCAGCTCCCGCCGGGGCTCGCCCAGGAAGACGATCCCGTAGGCCCGGGTGAAGCAGGCCACGGTCAGCGCCCCGATGACGGCCAGGGAGGCCAGGGTCACCACCGCCCACACCCAGCCCTGGGGCTGGATGGCGCGGAAGGCCCCCAGGTAGATGAGCCATTCCCCCGCGAAGCCGTTCAGGGGCGGAAGGGCGCAGATGCCGAAGGCGCCGGCGAGAAACAGGAAGGCGGTGCGCGGCATGGCGCGGGCCAGGCCCCCCAGCCTTTCCAGGTCCCGGGTGCCGGTGGCGTGCATCACCGAGCCCGCGCCCATGAAGAGCAGCGGCTTGAGCAGGGCGTGGTTGAGCAGGTGGAACAGGGCGCCGGCCCCGCCCAGGAGCACCAGGGCCGGCAGGCCCAGGCTCTTGCCCGCAAGGGCCAGTCCCAGGCCCAGGGCGATCACGCTGACGTTCTCGATGGAGCTGTAGGCCAGGAGCCGCTTGAGGTCCTTCTGGCCCAGGGCGAAGGCCATGGACATGATTCCCGAGGCGGCGCCCAGGCCCGTGAGGAGCCCCGCCCACCACAGGGGCGGGTCCGGGGTCCAGGCGATGATCCGCAGGATCCCGAGGATCCCCATCTTGAGCATGAGCCCCGAAAGCAGCGCGCTCACGTGGCTGGGGGCCGCGGCGTGGGCGCCCGGGAGCCAAACGTGGAGCGGGCCCACGCCCGCCTTGAGGAGAAAGCCCCCGAGCAGGAGGAGAAAGGCCGCGGTCCCCGCGGACGTCGAGGCGAAGCCGGGGCGCATGGGGCCCAGGTCGAAGCCGGTGCCGGTTCCCAGGGCCAGCAGGGCGAAGCCCGCGAAGAGCATGAGGGCGCCCGTGTGGGAGGCCACGAGGTAGATCCACCCCGCCTCCCGCACCGCGGCGTCCTGGTCGCTGGTGGTGACCATGAGGAAGGCCAGGATCGCCATGATCTCCCAACCGAAGAGGAAGAGCACCGCGTTGGCGGCCGCGGTCAGCAGGATCATGCAGCCCACCGAGACGCCGAAGAACAGGCGCAGGCCCGGGGCCGTGTCGGCGTGGGCGCCGTCGCTCCAGTAGCCTTCGGCGTAGAAGGAGAGGATGGCGGGCACCAGGGTGGCGGGCACCAGGATGAAGGTCCCGATGGGATCCCCCCTGAAAAGGAAATGGGCCCCGGGAAGGGCCCACCGCAGTTCGGCCTGCCAGGCCAGACCCCCGTAGAGGACGCTCCCGGCGAGCCCCAGCGCGCACAGGGCCGAACCGGTCAGCATCCAGGAGGCCACCCGGCCCCCGCGGGCGGACCCCGCCAGGCCGGGCACCCCCGAGAGGGTGGCCAGGAGCAGCGCGCTGAAATAGAGACTCTGAAGCACCATCGTTCCGCCGGAGCAGCACGGCCCCGGTTCGATGCGCGAGCTCTTCCTGCGGTGCGTCGGGTCGGGGCGTGGCTGCCAAGAGTCTATCATTTAATCCCATTCCGCACCCGCGGCCGGAATAATGGAGCCATGAGCCCGCATCGCCCTCCCGTCCATTCGCGGCGGCACCACCGCTACCTCCGCGTCGCCGGGAAGCGCACCGTGCGCCTCCTCCAGGGGCACCTGAACCTGGAGACCGTGCCCCACGGAATCGGCAAGGCCATCGGCACCACCCTGGACCTGCTGCCCCTGGACGCCAACCTCCTCACCAAGCAGGGCGCGGACCGGAGCAAGCGCCTGAACCGCCAGTTGGCATGGTCCATGGCCTTCATCGCCGGGGCCGTCAACGCGGGCGGGTTCCTGGCCGTCAAGAGCTACACCTCCCACGTTTCGGGGACCTTCTCCCGGTTCGCCGACGAGTTCGCCCGGGGCCGCATGCGCCTGGCCTACGCGGCGCTGGAGATCCTGGTGTGCTTCACCCTGGGCGCGTTCACCTCGGGCACCCTAATCAACCTGGGGCGCCGCCTGAAGTTCCGGGGGCACTATGCCCTGAGCCTGATGATCGAGGCCGGGCTCCTCCTGCTCTTCGGACTCATGGGCGGGACCCTCAGCCACACGCGCGAATTCTTCCTGCCCATGACGGTGATCCTCCTGTCCTTCATGATGGGGATGCACAACTCCGTGGTGACCTCCATCTCCAACGCCGAGGTGCGCACCACCCACATGACCGGCAACCTCACCGACTTCGGCATCGAGCTCAGCCGCCTGGTGTACCCCAACGTCTTCCACCGCCGCGGCAGCGACCCCATCCGGGGCAACCGCGACCGCCTCAAGCTCCACGGCCTGATCCTCCTGTCCTTCGCCGGCGGAGGCGTCGCCGGGGCCATGGGTTTTCGCCACGTGGGCTACAAGGTCACGGTCTTCCTCGCGGCCTTCCTGTTCGTCCTGGCGGTGCGGCCCGTGGTGCACGAGCTGCGGGTGCGCTGGCGCATGATGGGGGGGATGCCGGACTACCGGGATGCCAGGGCGCTGGCGCGGGACCTGTTCATCCGGGGGAAGTAGGCCACTTCCTGGCCTTGGAGGGTTCCCTGTCGTCGGGATAGACAACCCTGCCTGCGACAGTCCCGTTCCTTGCGAAGTGCGTGAGTTTGGCAGATCTCCTGCCGCGGTGCCATCAGATGCGGATGTGGTCGCCGCCCCGAGGATACGGAGGTCAATTCAACCCCGTGACACGAGCCCCAGGGAGAGGTCCTCCCGCCTCTGCGCGAGTTCCACCGTGGCCGCAGCGAGGCGCCGCCGGAACCGGGCCGCAGCCACCAGCGCAAGGGCGGCCATGGCCGCCGCGGCCGCCTTCCAGTCCAGGAGAAGGGCCGCGCCGTACGCAGGCACCATCCATGCCAGCGGTGCCAGCAGGATCGCGACCCTTGCCACCTTCTCCTCGTCGAATTCCGCCTTCACCCCGTAGTTGCCCAAGGTCATGGGCCAGGGCGCCCGCAGGGACCTGGCCAGGCCCGACCCTGCCCACCAGAGGAATAGGGCGCCCAGAAGGAGCGTCAGGGCGAGGGCTTCGCCCGGGGCCATGGGTCGCGCCGAAGGGTGCACCTGGAGGCCGGCTTCGCCGGACCGTTGCAGGCTCCAGGCCTGGGCCTTGCCGAGGAGGGCCAACAGCACCGGCGCGGCCAGGGCGGCGTAGGAGGCGCAGCCCACCACCTTGCCAAACAGGAGGTCCCGAGCGGCGAGGGGCGCCGTCCACCAGGTCTGAACGCCGCCGCGGTCGAAGCCCAGGAGGTTGCAGAGGGGCACCACGAGGACGGCGCCAAAAGTGAGGCCTGCCGCCAGCGCCGGCCAGGCCCGGGGCATCTGTACGGTGCCCACGGTGATCAGTTCTGGCTCTTTCACGAGGAAGACGGAGAGAAGGAGCATCAGGAGCCGCATCTGCCCGGCCCGGCTGGCCAGGAGCTGGTGGAACTGGAGCCGCGCGAGGCCTGCCCAGGGCCGGCGGAAAGCCCAGATCCGGCCCCCGTCCAAGGCCGTTCCCGGCCGGCGGTCAAAGGCCAGCTCCCGGCGGACGCAGGCGCCCGTGAGCGCCAGGAGGACCAGGGTCGCGACAAGGGGGGCAGCCAGCAACTGCCAGTCCCCGGTCTGCCAGAACCTCACCAGGCAGATCCCAGGCAGGGCCCAGAGCCGCTCCGCCGCCGTGACCCAGCCCGGGGTCTCGGCGCCACCCAGGCTGGAAAGAGCAGCCAGGCTTCCGCCCAGGCCCAGTATCACGCCCAGGAAGGCCCGTTGGCGCAGGATGCCCGCCGGGGCGAGGGCATGGATGACGCGCTCCAGGCACGCGATCCAGAGCACCATGATAAGGGTAAACGACATGCCCAGGGGGAGCAGCGCGGGCCTGCCCCAGCCCAGTCCCGCGGTGAAAGAGAGGCCCAGGGCGGCAAATGCAAGCTTCACCGGGGTGGTAAGTCCCAGCATCGCCTCCGCCATGACAAGGGTGCGCGGGGCGATGAAGTGGGGGCGGCAAGGCCGGGGATCCACCACGCAGCCGCCGTCCCAGAGGGCCCCGGCAAAACCCAGGAGCAGCGGGAACCGCCACAGGAGGGTTCCGGCGGCCACGGGATCCAGGCCCGCGAGGCCGCTCCCTGCGAAGGTCCCGGCCCAAAAGGTGGCGCCCCCGAGGTAGATCGCCACCGGCGCCAGGAAGGCTGCCATGGCCGGGCGCAAGCGCAGGGTCCAGCTCCGGGCCGACCAAAGGGCAACCAGGGCCCTCAGATCCACGAGAGCCGCCCGGCCCGCCCACGCCCCACCAGACGCAGGAAGAGGCCCTCCAGGTCCTCGTCGGGGCCCAGCACCTCGCCGGCAGCTCCGTCCACCAGGACACGGCCCTGCTCCACCAGCAGGACCCGCGTGGCCAGCCGTTCCGCGAAGCTAAGCTGGTGACTGGTCATGACCACGGTGATGCCCTGATCCCGCACCTGCTCAAGGGTCGCCAGGAGGCTGCGCACGACCGACGGGTCCAGCCCCTCGAAGGGCTCGTCAAGGAAGACCAACCGCGGCCCGTGGAGTAGGGCCGCAGAGAACGCCAGCTTCTTCTTCATGCCGTAGCTGTAGTCCCGGATTGGGAGGATCCCGAAGTTCACTTCCAGACAGGCCTCCAGCTCCTTGATGCGTTTCGTCAGGACATCCCGGTCCAGGCCGTGGAGCCGGCCCACGAAATGCAGGTACTGGACCCCGCCCAGGTCCTCAAGGAGCGCGCCCTCTTCGGGCATGACGCCCACAAGACGTCGCAGTTCCAGGGGAGCTCCGGCGGGATCGAAACCCGCCACATGCACCGTGCCCTCCGTGGCCTGCAACTGCCCCGTGAGGAGCCTCACCAGGGTCGTCTTGCCTGCGCCGTTGCGGCCCAGCACCGCCAGAAAGGCACCGGGCGGGACGCTGAGGTTCAGGTCCCGGAGGGCCCAGGAAACGCCGAACCGCTTGCCGAGCCCCACCGTGGCGATCATGGTAGGGGCCTTGCGGGGTAGTGGTAGAGGCGGCAAGTGTTCATCGGGGGGAGGCAGGCCACTTCTTCGCCTTGGCGGGTTTGGGGCGATCGCCGGGCTTGGCGGGCGCGGGGGGATCGGGGGTCCGGGCCGGGGCGGCGGCGGGAGCGGGCGGCACGGTCACGGTGAGGGCCTCGTCCAGGAAGGTCTGGAACCGCTTCCAGTCGCTTCGCTGGGCCTCCACGCCCTCCTCGCGGCGCTCGTAGGGATAGGCCGCCTCCCGCCGGATCTGGCTGAGGCGGCATTCGAGGGTGTCGCCCTTCCGCTCCGCGGCGAACCGGAGGGAGCGCATGGGCGTCTCCAGGTTCCCTCCTGGCAGGGCTGGGGCCCTGGGGGCGCGAAGGCGGAACGTGGCATGCCAGTCCCAGGCGGGCCCCCCCGCAAGGAAGACCGGAAGGCGCCGGGGTTCGCCCAGCCTCTGGATGGACGCGGGGCTGGGGGGAAGCCCCAGGCGCGGGAGGAGCCATTCGGTGCCGGTGGCTTCCAGGGCCGCCGGGACCTGGAAGTCGACCTTGATCCGGAAGGCGTCCTGGCCGTCCTTGGGGTCGGGAAGGGGCGCGAGGTCCCAACGGGAGCCCGCGGGGAGATCCAGGAACGTCGCGCAGCGATCCCGGACGGCCCGGGCCCCGCCGGACAGGGCCAGGCGCCGGAGCCCGGCGCCCTCGCCGGTCTCGGTGACCGTGAGCGTGCCCTTCAGGGCGCCGGCGTCGGTCTCGGTTCCGTCCAGGAGCACCTCCACCTTGGAGGGAACGATGGCCTCCCCGGGAACCGGGGCCCAGATCCCACCCTGGTCGGTGCAGATGAGCACCCACCGGCCCCGGTGCGCCTCGCCCAGGCGCCCCAGGGGCGTGAACGGCTCCGTGAGGTCCACGAGCAGGAAGCGGCCCTGGGGCGTCGCCACTTCCGCCGGCAGGCCCTCGCTCTTGTCCAGGCGGATGGCTGCGATGACGTGGTTGAAGGCGAAGGGGCCCACGGGTTCGTCTTGCTCGATGGCTCCGTCGGCGATGCGCGCATTGACGGGAACGGCGGTGAATCCCGCGCCCCGGGCCGCGGCCATGAACAGCCCGGCGAGGTCCTTGCAATCGCCGAACCGCGCGCGGCGGACGTCCTCGGGCGCGCCGGGGACCCAGCCGCGGTCGGGGGTCAGGTAGACCTGCTTGTAGGTCAGTTCCCGCTGCATCCAGCGGCGAATGGCCCGGAGCGCGTCCAGGCCGGTGGCCCCGGCCAGGTCCACGGCGGTGAAGGGCCGGGTCCGGGACTCGTACGTGGCGTGGGTCCACTTCGCGTAGGTGTCCCAGCTGGTCAGGTCGATGGCGTTGGGCACGACGGGGTCGGAAAAGGCAAGGGCCACCCAGGGCAGGGCGTTCCGGGCCGCGGGAAGGCCGGATTCATGGCGGGGCAGGGCGGGCAGGTCGTCCAGGGCCAGGGAAGTGGCCCTGGCGTCGGGCTGGGGGAACAGCGGCGCGAAATGGCGGGCCTCCAGGCGCAGCCCGACCCCTTCGGTGGAGGTGGCGGTGAACCACCCCACCGACTTGACCATCGCCAGCTCCCAGCGCCGGATGGGGCTGGACTCGAGGATGTACGTGATGTCCAGCGGACCCAGGGGATGGGTGATGACCTCCTCGGATTCGAAGGCCACGAGGCTGCCCTTCACGACCCGGGACAGGGCGGCGATGGTGGTGGTGTCCTTGGAATACCTCGCCGAGTCCGCCGTGTCGACCGTCAGGACGAAGCTCCTGTCGAGCTTCACGGTCTCGCCGTCGGGGCGGAGGTTCCATCCCTTCAGGCTCTTGATCCGGCTGGAGGCCCCGCCCAGGCCGTGGATGACGTACCCGCCCTGGTCGAGTCCGCGCTCCGTGAGGATGCGCACGAGGCGGAAGTTGCGCTTGCGGATCTCCCCGTCGCCCCGGTAGGCGAATTCGGTTCGGTCCAGCAGCACCCAGGCGTCGGGATCCCCCGGGGGCTGGTCGGCGGCGCCCCTGAGGGCATGGGGACCGGCCCAATCGGGCAGGCCGCGCACGTTCTGGGCCGCCAGTGCGGTGGCGAGGAACACGAAGAGGAGGCTGCGGGCGGTCATGGGTTCTTCTCGAGGATGAGCTGGGCGGAGCCGGCTTCGCGGATCCAGCCCAGGAATTCCTTGAAGGCGTTCCATCGGCCTGGGTTGGCCATGGCCCGGACAACCTTCACCTGGAGCGTTGCGACCCCTTCCGGGCCGTCGGGGCCGTCCTCGCGCACGGCGGTGAGGCTCACCGAGCCGAATTCGTTGGACCGCTGGTAGGGGGGCGCGCCCTTCCAGGAATAGCCCGCGGGCAGGCGGAACCGGCTGACGGCCTCCCGCTCCAGCCGGTAGGGCAGCACGATGAACTCGGAGCGCATCTCGGAAAGCGCGTCGGGAAGGGGCAGGGCCAAGGGCGTCATGGGGAAGGGGTCCACGCGGCGGTGCCTGCCAACCGCCCTGTCGATGCGTCCGGACGCCTTCCACTGGATGGGCGTGCGCGGGTCGGTGGCGTGGAGCACCTGGGCCTTGTCGACGAGGGTGTCCAGGCGCACCTCGAGCTGCTCGCGCAGCTTGCGGTCCTGCTCCCGGGGCTCCAGGTTCATGAACCTCACCTTCCAGCGGTAGTCGTCGTACCCGCGGAAGTCCGCCTCCAGCGTGAACCGGTCCTGGTCGGGCAGGAGCTCCAGGCGGTAGGTGTCCCGCCGCCGGTTGGTGGACGCTTCCTGGTAGGGCAGGTCCACGAAGCGGCTGGCCCAGGATGCGGTGTCGACCTCGATGCAGGGCGTGCCCTGGTAGTCGGGGTGGACCAGGGTGGGCGGCGCGAACCGCATGGTGGGATCCAGGTGGATGGGCGGCTTCCCGGGCTCCTCGACGCTCACCAGGTAGTCGTCGATCTGGTTGATGTTCTTCTCTTCGCGGTGGAACACGCCCTTGTCCCGGTCCACCACGAGGAGAACCTTGGGCTTGACCCCGGCCTCCTTGAGCAGCTGCAGGAAAAGCACGAAGATTCCGGGACCGTTGGCGGTGCCGCGCTTGGCCAGCGCCTCCAGGTCCTTCATCTCGATCTCCTCCTCGGCCTGCTTGCGGGTCCTGCGGGACTGCTCCTCCAGGCTCAGCCTCTGGAGGTTGAGGACCTTGGACTGGATCCGCAGGGCCAGTTCCTGGGCCAGGGCCTGGTGGCCTGCGGGGAGGTCCCGGCGGATGTCTTCCGAGAAGGCCCTGTAGCGCGATCCCATCTTCAGGTCCTTCGTGAAGTAGTCCCTGTAGAGCTCCACGACCTTCTTCCAGAAGGCGTTCGTTCCCTGGCGCGAAGCGGCCCGGATGAGTTCACCCTGGACGTAGAGCTTCAGGAAGGGGCTGTTCCGGGTCGCCTTCAGGGAGAAGGGGACCTCGGTCGAGGCCGGCACGTCCTTGATGGTCAGGACCTTCCAGTCGGGGGTGGAGACCGGGAGGCAGCCCAGGCCCGCGGAGCTGAAGAACCAGTCGAACCAGTTGCGCTGGCCGATCTCGACGGTAAGGATCTGGGTGGGGTAGGTGGAAGCCAGGTCCCAGGATTCCCTGCCCCGGCCGAGCTTGGCCCAGGACGCCCAGTACCGCGGCGCCTCCCACCGCAGGTCCACCACGCAGTCGTCCGTGAGCCCCGGCGGAACCAGCACCCTCTCCTTGACCTCCTCGTCCCGGGTGGCGAGGCTCGTCTTGAGGTGGAAGTCCTTCTCGGAATCGAAGGCCAGTTCCGTGCCGTCGCGGTAGACCACCCTTCCTGCCACCACGGCCTCGGGCCCGAAGGAGGTGAACTCCGCGGCCCTGCGGCCGCGCTGGCTGCAGATGCGGATCCTGAATTCGTTGAGCGCAGAAGTGTCCGATACGCGCAGCCGCCGGGAGAGGTTGACGGCCCCCACGCCCCCGGGAAGGCTGGCCTCGGTCATGGCCCAGACGTCGGCGGGAATGGGCGGCCATTTCACCGGCGCCGCGCCCGCGAGGGTCCCCAGGAGCGCGAGGCCGAGGAACGCGGATGCCAGGAAGCGGTTCATGGGGACTCCGGGGCAGGGCGGGGGGATTGCGGCCGTTTGGGCCGAAGCCGGGCGCGTTGGATGGGGATGGCAAAGGCTTGCGTACTTCCGCACGATGCGCAAGGCCGGCCCGCGCGGGGTCCGGCCGCAGAACCCCAAATCAAGGAACTATTTATAGGAACGGGCCACCTTGAAAGTGACCGGACGCCGGTGAATGCCGGGCCCGCGCCCCTTTTCGAGGAACGAACATGATGAAGAGAATCCGTCCGCTGGGCTTCGCCCTGCTGGTGACCGCCCCGCTCCTGGCCACGGGAGGGCCCGAACCCGCCCCGGATGCCGGCGCCATGCCCGAGCTCCTCCTGCCGGCGGCGCCGGCCGAGAGCAAGGATGCCGCGCCCCCGGCGCCGGTCCCGTCCGCCCACCTGACCCTGTCCTGCAGCCTGCGGGAGGCCTTCCATGGGAAGTTGGACGGCGCGGCCTCCCGAACGAACTACGTCAGCAACCGGGACATCCTGGGCTACCTGATGCTGGTTCCGGGCCACGGCGCCGCCGAGGAGACCGGTCCCGTCTTCAGCCTCAAGAGCTCCCGCGACGATTTCGCCTCGGTCGTCACGCTGCGGGCCGGCGGGCTCGACCGCTACATCCTGCGAGCGGGAGAGCAGGTCCGCATCGAGGCCTCCGAAGCGTGTTCCGGCCAGGTCTTCACGATTGCGGACGCGGACGGGACGATGGGCGAGATCAACCTGGATTTCACCCGCCCTGGATCCGTGCCGTTGCATCACGTCATCATGGAGCCCGTCCAGGCCGGGCCCGAGACCCTATGACACGAAGCCCTGGGACACGGCCAGCTCGGCGTTGAGCACGGAGCCCCCCGCCGCGCCGCGCTCGGTGTTGTGGCCCAGGAGCGCGAACTTGAGCCCCAGGACCCCGCAGGGGCGGATGCGGCCCACGTGGACGCTCATGCCGCCGTCCATTTCCACGTCCCGGCGCACCTGGGGCCGGTTCTCGGCCGCGTGGATCCGGATGGGGACCTCGGGGGCGCTGGGCAGGCCCAGGCGCTGGGGCAGCGGCTTCCAGGCCGCCAGGACCTCGCGCACCTGCTCGGGGGAGGGGTCGCCCTTGAGCCTCACGCTCACGCTTTCGGTGTGCCCGTCGATGACCGGCGCCCGGTAGCACAGGGCCGATACCGCCATGGGATCGGACACCGCCAGGCCGTCCACGACCTTGCCCAGGAGGCGCCCGGTCTCGACCTCCACCTTGCCCTCCTCGCCGCCGATGTAGGGGAAGATGTTGCCCAGGATGTCCAGGCTGGGCACGCCGGGGTAGCCGGCGCCGCTCACGGCCTGCATGGAGGTCATGATCACCGCTTCAACGCCGAAGGCCTCGTGCAGCGGGGCCAGGGCCATCACCAGGACGGTGGTGGTGCAGTTGGGATTGGTGAGGATGCTGCCCTTCCAGTCCCTGCGGTCGCGCTGGGCCTCCAGCAGGGCCAGGTGGCCGGGGTTGACTTCGGGCACCAGGAGCGGCACGTCCGGGTCCATGCGGAAGGACGCCGCGTTGCTGAAGACGTGCCCTCCGGCGCGGGCGAAGGCGGGCTCGATCTCCCGGGCTGGGGCGTTGTCCAGGGCGCTGAAGACGATGGGCGAGAGGGCCTCCGCGGGGTCCGAGGGCACCAGCACCTGGTCCCCCAGGCCTGCGAAGGGCTCGCCCTCCAGGCGCCACTCGCAGGCGTCCCGGTAGCGCTTGCCGGCGCTGCGGTCGCTGGCGGCGAGGCACGCCACCTCGAACATGGGATGGTTCATGAGGCGGCGCACGAAACGCTGGCCGACGACGCCGGTGGCGCCAAGGACGGTGACGGGGATGCGGTTCATGGCTGCTCCTGGAGAAAATGCCGGGCCAGGCGCACGTTCAGCTGCACGCCGTCGGCGAGGTCCTGCATGGTGAGGTGTTCGTCCGCGGTGTGGGCCACCGCGATGCTGCCGGGGCCCGCTAGGACCGCGGTGAGGTCCGGGATGAGTTCCCGCAGGCAGGGGGCGTCGGACCCGAAGGGCACGGAGGCCCGCTCGAAGCCCGGCAGGGCGGGGTAGAGGCAGGGGGGCTCGTCCACCTGCACTTCCAGCGTGCCCCGGGCGGGGCGGAGCGCCTCCACCCGGGGCACAAAGGCCGAACCGGGGACGGTGCGCACGTTGAGCAGGGCCTGGGCGCGGTCGGGCACGATGTTCACGGCCTCCCCGCCCTGGATGGTTCCGAGGTTCCACGCCTCGGGGCCCAGGTCGGGATCCCGGCCGAGCGGGATGCGGCGGACCCCCTCCAGCCAGTCCAGGAGGTCCAGGATGGCGCTGTGGCCCCGTTCGGGACTGCCGCCGTGGGCGGCCTGGCCGCGGCAGGCCAGACGCAGGTTCTTCACGCCGCGCTGGCCCGCGGCCACCTTCAGGTCCGTGGGTTCGCCGTTGACCAGG
Organism: Holophagaceae bacterium UBA692; assembly: GCA_002297665.1. GTDB lineage: Bacteria > Acidobacteriota > Holophagae > Holophagales > Holophagaceae > Mesoterricola. The sequence goes on from DBMS01000136.1 coordinate 24,463, forward strand.
GCCCGGCAGGAGGCGAAGCGGCCCTTCCAGGCCAGGGCCTCCCGCGCGCCCAGGCTGTCGGTCTCCTCCCCGGCCACGCCCAGCCAGGCCACCCCCGCCTCCCTCAGCTGCGCCGCGGCCAGGAGCTGGGCCACGATCTGGCCCTTGGCGTCGCAGGCGCCCCGGGCGTGAAGGGCGTCCCCCTCCCATCGCGGGGGCAGGAAGGGAGGCACGGTGTCCAGGTGGGTGGAGAAGAGCACCCGGGGCTCGCCCCAGGTGGCCAGCACGTTGCAGCGCCCGGGGGCAAGCTCGCGCACCTCCACCCGGGCCCCCAGGGCCTCCAGGGCCGGCAGGAGCGCCGGGAGCAGCGCGGCTTCCCGGCCCGTGGTCGAATCCAGGGCGCAGAGGTCCTCGATGAGGCGGCGCGGCGCAAGCATGGGTGCTCCCACCCTAGAACCGTCCCACGGCGAATGCGGGATTTCAACCATTCAGGCCTCCCACCTTTCCCGAGGGGCGGGGTGTGAAAGGAAGGGCGTCATGGCTTCCGTGAAGCCGTAGGCCCCCGCCATGCCCATCGCCAGCAGGGTCCCGGGGGCCACCTCGGGCAGCTCCACCTCCCCCAGGCGGTCCAGGCTGGTGCACAGGGGCCCGGCGAGGGTCGCGGGGCGCTTCGCCCCTCCCGAGGCCACGGCCCGGGTGGGGAAGGCCTGGCCCGTGAGCAGGGGCCGCAGCAGGTGGTTGACGCCCCCCTCCAGGATGACGAACCGCACCCCCCGGCTCTCCTTCACGCGGGTGACGCGGGTGAGGTAGACCCCGCAGGGGCCGGCCAGGAACCGCCCCGGCTCCAGGACGAGCTCCCCGGTGAACCAGGGGCAGGCAGCGAGCAGCTCGCCCAGGCCCCGGCCCAGGGCCCCCACGTCCAGGGGCGCCTCGCCCGCGGCGTAGGGGATCCCCAGCCCTCCGCCCAGGTCCACCTGTTCGAGCTCCGTGCCCAGGGCCTCCTGGAGGAGGCGCGCCATGCCCAGGACGTGGCGGTGGGTGGCCAGGAGCCTTGAAGCGTCCCGCTCGTTGCTGGCGGCGAACACGTGCAGGCCGCGGATGGCCACCTTGCGCAGGCTTCCGGCGCGCTTGAGCAGCAGGGGCAGGTCCTCCTCGTCCACCCCGAACGCCGAGGGCCCCGTGCCCCCGATGATGGGCGACCCTTCCTGGATGCCGCCGGCGGGATGGACCCGCAGGTTCACGGCCACGGGACCCGGGGCCAGGCGCTCCAGGCGCTCCAGGTCCTCCCAGCCCTCGGCCTGGACGCGCACCCCAAGGCTCAGGGCCAGGTCCAGCTCCGCGGTGCGCTTGCCGGGGCCGGCGTAGAGGATCCGGCCCGGGGCGAGCTCGGCCACCCGCGCCAGCTCTCCGGCCGAGGCGCAATCGAAGGAGGCCCCCAGCTCCCCGAAGAGCTGGAGGAGCCTGGGATGGGGATTGGCCTTCACGGCGTAGGCCAGGCGCACCCTGGGAGGCAGGGCTTCGCGCAGCGCGCGGAACTGGGCCTCGGCGGCCGCGAGGCTGTAGGCGAACAGCGGCGTGCCCTCCCGGGCGAGGCGGCCGCAGGCGGCGTCATCGAAGGCGAAGAGGTTCATGGCGTGCTCCAGAACGGGGCCAGGCGCCGGACGCCCTCCCGGATGAGGGCGGGATCCCCCGCGTAGCTGAGGCGCGCGAAGCCCCGGCCCCGCTCCCCGAAGGCCTGGCCCGGCACCACCACCACCCGGCCCTCGTCGCGAAGGCGCAGGCAGAAGGGCATGGGATCGGCCCCCGGCGGCAGCGCGAGCCAGTGGTAGAAGCCCCCCGCGCCGGGTTCGGGGACGGTCCCGAAGTGGCGCGCGAAGGCCTCCGAGAAGGCCTCCCATCGCGTCCGCAGGTGCTCCCGCGCCTGGGCGAGCACGGCGCCGGATTCCCGCACCAGGGCCAGGGCCGCCAGCTGGGAGGTGCGGGCCGGCGCGGTGACCATGTACGCGTGCACGAGCCGGGCCGGCGCCAGCAGGGCGGGGTCGCCCAGGGCCCAGCCCACCCGCAGGCCGGGGGCGCCCCAGGCCTTGCTCACCGAGCCCAGGACGATGCCGCCCCGGGTGACCTCCAGGAGGGAGGGCGCGCGCTCCCCCAGGTTCAGTTCGCGGTAAACCTCGTCGGAGAGGAGCAGGACGCCGCGCTTCTCGCAGGCCCGGGCCACCCGGGCCAGGGCCTCCCGGGAGCAGCCGGCCCCGGTGGGGTTCCCGGGGTGGTTCACCAGGGCCATGCGGGCCCGGGGGGAGGCGTCCAGGGCGGCCTCGAACCGGTCCGGGTCCAGCTCGAAGGCGGGGCCCAGGGCGTAGGGCACGGGCTCGGCCCCGGCGAGGCGGGCCAGGGCGGGGTAGGCCAGGAAGCCCGGGTCGGGCACCAGCACCTCGTCGCC
>DBMS01000223.1 GCA_002297665.1 Holophagaceae bacterium UBA692
GAGGCCCCCCTGGCGGCGCCGCCACGGCTGCCCGCCCTGCCCGAACTGCCCCGCTGGCCTGCCGGGCCCCTGCTTCCGGACCGGATGGCGCCCTTCCTGGAGGACCGGCTGGCGGATTATGCCCAGGGCCGGGACCGCCTGGACCGGGACGGGACCTCCCTTCTGTCCGCGGACCTCCACTTCGGCCGGGTGAGCGCCGCCGCCTGCTGGGCCGCGGCGTCGGGCCGCCCCGGTGCCGAAGCCTGGCAGCGGCAGCTGGCCTGGCGGGACTTCGCCCATCACCTCCTGCGGGAGTGGCCCGGCGTCCTGGAGGGCCCGTTCCAGGCCACCTTCCGCGACTTCCCCTGGCGCGGCGACCCGGCCCTGCTCCAGGCCTGGGTGGAGGGCCGCACCGGCTACCCCATCGTGGACGCCGCCGCCCGGCAGCTCCTGGCCACGGGCTACGTGCACAACCGCGCCCGCATGGTGGCCGCCAGCTTCCTGGCCAAGCACCTGCTCCTGGACTACCGCCTGGGCGAAGCCCACTACCTGGCCCGGCTCCAGGACGCGGACCTGGCCAACAACTCCATGGGCTGGCAGTGGAGCGCCGGCTGCGGCTGCGACGCCCAGCCCTGGTTCCGGGTGTTCAATCCGGTGCTCCAGGGCCGGCGCTTCGACCCGGACGGCGCGTACGTGCGTGCCTGGGTGCCCGAATTGGCCGCGCTGCCCGTCCGGGTGATCCACAGCCCCTGGGAGGGGAGCCTGCCGGCCGGCTACCCGCCGCCCATCGTGGACCACGCCCAGGCCCGGGAGCGGTTCCTAAGCCTGGCCAAGGCCCACCTCAGGCGAAGTTCTTCGGGCTCGTGAGCCGGTCCAGGATCTGGGAGGAAAGGCCCTCCAGCGCCCCCAGGAACCAGTCCTCCGACACGTCGGCGGCGGCGGCCTTCTTGGCCAGGGCGGCGAAGCGCTGGTCCACGTGGCGCAGTTCCACCTCCACCCGGTTCACCCCCTGGATGGCGGTGAGGACGAGGTGGTAGTCCCCGCCGCGGTATGCGAAACGGCGCACGGCCGAAGTGTGGTTCACCTCCCAGCCGGCCGTGCCGCCGGGGTCGATGGCCTCCACCACCCGGGGTCCCAGGGCCGCGTCGGCCTTGCCGGCCATGGCCTGGGTGTAGGCGCGCTGCTCCTCGTCCCGCTCCCGCTTCCGGAGGCTGATCAGCTCGTCGAGGTTCGATACGCTCACGGCCATGGGCGGCTCCCGCGGTGAATGGCCCATGATGCCACGGATGGACAAATAATTTACAACCCCCATCCAGGGCGGAAGGGGGTTGCTTTTGGTGCAGCCGGCGCGACTCGAACGCGCGACCCTTGGCTTCGGAGAATAAAGGTCCATTCCAATATTCCCTTGAGTTATAAGGCAAATTGCACCATGCGGGACCTGGGTTGTGCCCATGTTGTGCCCTTGTCGTCCTTACCCTCTATGGACTTCCGCCTCATCTGAGGAGGGTTTCCATGGCGGGCAGTCATCCCGGGCTACAGAAGATCGGGCGATACTGGCACTACAGTCTCAAGATCAACGGGGAACGGATTCATGGATCGACCCGATCCTCGGATCTGACCACTGCCAGGATGGTCCTGGAGGAAAAGCGGCGGGAACTCATCAATGGGCAGCATCACCGTCCCACGAGGCTCTTGACGGTAAGAGAACTTTCCAAGGAATGGTTGCGGTCGCACCAAGCGACCTTCTCCAAGGGGCATCTGGCGAGCGCGGAGTGCGCACTCAGAAAATGGGTGTTCCCCGAGGTTGGTGGGCTTCCTGTTGCCCGCTTGACGACTCAGGAAGTTCTGAAGGTCCAGTCCATGATGCTGGAGAAGGGCTGCTCGGGCACATACGCCAACAACACCCTTCGAACCTTGAAGGCGATCTTCAATTTCGGAATCCGCACAAACTACCTGACCAGAATGCCTTTCGCGGTTTCCCGCCTCTCCGTCCAAAAGAAGCCGCGTGCAATCATTCCTGCGGTCAGAGTGCGGGAGTTCCTCTCGACTCTCACCAGGACGTGTCGGAATCCACATGTGCCGGTGATCGTGGGCGTCATGCTGGGACTGGGACTCCGCGAAGGAGAAGCCCTTGGGATGCGGTGGGAATGGTTCAATCCCGAAGGCAGGACCTATACCGTAGGGAAGACCAAAACCCGCGAATCGAGGGTCTTGCCTGTCCCTGATTGGCTCTGGGGCGAAATCCACTCCATGCCGAAAACACTCAGCGGATGGGTATTCCCTGCCGAGGATGGAAAGCCGCACAGGGCACAGTTCTCCAAGAAGGCAATCCAGCGGGTGTGCAAGACGATGGGTTTGGGGAATATCACGCCTCACCGCCTTCGCGCGTCCTATGCAACCCTTCACGCAACGGAGGCAGGGACACCGATCACAGAGATTCAGGGGCTTCTTGGGCATCGCTCGGTAACGACGACCATGATCTACGTCGAGCAGTCCATGGCGAACAAGCGTAAGGCACAAGACGCGCTCTCCAAGCAGCTTGGACTGGCGTGAACCATGGCGACGACCAAGGTGCAAAGGTCCGAACCAGGGCGAAGCCGGTATAACGAACGGTATAACCAACGGTGCAGAAGCCGGTATAGAAGAAAGACCAGAAGACTGTTGGATAGTCTGTGGGATGGTTTGTTGGACGGTATAACACGTTGGATGTTGGGTGTTGGAATTTGTGGGGCATCTTTTGCATCCTTTGGCGTTAAGTGGCATCTACGCTGGGTGGTGCGATGAGAAAACTCCGCATCAATCCTCCTTCCGATGCCCCTCCCTGCCTTCCAGGTGCAGAGGAGCCGAACCCTGGCAATAAGGCTGCGGACAGTCCACGCAACCCAAAGGATGCATTCTGGGATGAAATCCAGGACATCGATCCAGACCCGCCACCGCCACCTCTGCCTGATGAACTCAGGGGACTGGAACTGTCCTTCCTCGCTCCGCCAAAGTTCTTCGTGAGCGTATCGGTGCCTGAGCATACCTATCGAAGATTGCAGCGCTACGGAATCAGCAAGTTCTTCGAGGAGGCAGTGGCATCCTTCGATGGCGACCTGAAAGCCCTGGT
>DBMS01000004.1 GCA_002297665.1 Holophagaceae bacterium UBA692
TCGCCGACCCCAGCGGGAACGTGCTCGCCGTCTGCACCGATGTGGAGTAGGCGGGCCGGGGCGGTCTTTCTCCTCGCCGGGGCCCTCCACGGGCAGCCTCCCGGGAAGGTGGTGGTCCTGGAGGCCGCCGCCACGGGGATCCCGCCCCTGCCCGCCAGCGTCGCCGAGGCCCGCAGGGACTTCGCCCGGGTCCGCAAGGACCTGGACGCCGCCTACCGGGAGGCCGGCGTCTACCTCGCGGCCTGCTCCCGCGACTTGGCCGCCCTGGGCCGGACCGGCGCCCCCTTCACCCTCCCCGCGGCCCTGGCGGAGGAGGCCCGGGCCCTGTCGGGGTTCCTGTTCGACGGGGCCTTCCTGGCCCTTGAGGACCCGCTCCTCCAGCGCTGGAACGCGTGGCAGACCACGCTGCTCCGCCAGGGCCTGGCCCGGCCCGCCGAGGCCCAGCGCATGGCCGACGGCATGCGCCTCCTGTCCTCCAGCAAGGCCGAGGTCACCGCCCGGGTCCCCCCCGCCGGCAGCACCCTGGAGGTCCTTTGCGAGAACCCCGCCGGCCAGGAGCGCACGGTGCTGCGCCTCCCCCCCAACGTCCGGTGGGTGGAGGTCCTGGCGGTGGACCGTATGGAATACGGGGCCAACACCGAATTCGGGAAGCTCGCCACCGCCTACGCCGACGCCCAGGCCGCACCCCTTGCCGAGGCCTGGGCGCCCCTCGCCGCCCACCTGAAGCGCGAGGCCGCGGCCCTCCTGGACCTGGACCGAACAGCCAAGCCCACGGACGACCCGGCCCTCAAGGCCCTCAGGCTGATGGCGAGGGTGAACTACATGGAACGTTTCCGGTCGACCCTGTGGTTCTGCCAGGTGGTGTGGGCGCACATGGCGTCCCGGAAGGTGCTGTCCATGGGTCAGATGTGATGGCGCTAAGCGAATTTTTGTTTTGATATAAGTTGTTAAATTCCATTATTATTTGAAACCTTTCAAATGGGACCCAGCATCCTTTCTGTTGAGGAGGAGCATCGCCGATGTTCCATCCCGCGAGGGAGGTTTTCATGGATACGCTCAACAGGTTGATCTCTTTATCAGAAAAGGAGTTGTCGCACGTCAATGGGGGAATGATGCTCGCGTTGAGAGGCTCTGATAGGCCTTTGACCAACCCGGCAACCCCATCCAATTTCTCATACCATGACCTGCGAAATCGGATGACCGGCGGAATGATCGGCGGTGCGGCCAGGGGCTACCAACAGGGCGGCCCCGCAGGTATTCCGCCAGGAGCTGTTGGTGGGGGATTGGCGGCGGGAATGGGCTATTGTGCCACCCATGGACCTGGAATCGGACCTACCTATTCGTCCAATATCAATTCCTGCATGCGCATTCCCACAAACCGCCAACCCTTTTTCATGTAGACCCGTTTCACAGCGGGGCCGAAGAACCTGCAATCAATTCGTATGGTACCGCCACGCCAGGTTCAATCCTGGCGTGGCGGTATGGAGCGGATGGAGAAGGGATTATATGCTTTTAAGAAAATTTTATATTTATATTGCTTTCATTTCAGTCATTCTCCTCTATTTGCTATTCGGTGGGATCAGCCTCTGGATCGGGTTGGCCAGTCTTGTGATGGGCTACCTATCGGCTGCTTTATTAGGCCCGAAATCATCCAATTAGGCCTATTCGATGAAACGGGCCGATCCCGTCAGGAATCTTCAAATGTCCGAGTCCCAGCGAGTGTTGTGATACGTGGTGCGTTCCCAGACTTCAGTGGGGAATTCGCCGTGCCTCCAGACGCGCTCGACGATCTGGTATTGGCCTTTCCGGTGCCTTGAGGGGAGGATCCTGAACTTCACCTGGTAGGAAGCCGCGGCATCGCCACCCTCGACGGCGAGAACGTAGGCGTTCTTTTCCTTCCACGCCTTGGCCTTGGTTGGATCGAAGATGTCCGCGAACGCGCTCTGGGGAATGAGCACGAAGACACCATTGATCTGGATCTGTACCTTCGCCAGGGGATTGAACCCGTTCTCCCGGTCCTTCATCCAGGAGAAGGGATTTGCGTTCATGGTTTTCCGCTCAGTTTCGGTCGGACCCTGGGTCGGATTCATGTCGAATTGGACCTTCATTCGGGTGCTTCCCCCCAAGGTGCCCTCAAGGACGAGGGTGTTGCCTTTGGCCGTGCCCTCAAGGGGGGGGGACCCCTGAAGCACGCCAGGCATCGTGAGGGTCATGGCCAGAAGGAAGGAATAGGATCCCCATTGCATAAATTATCTCCTTGGGGGGCACCATTTGGGAGGGGGGCCGTATCTTGGGGGGGTGTACCTGAGAGGTGGCGGAGGCGGTGGGGGCTGCGGAGGAACGACGGTGAAGCGGGTTGCTCCGCTGTCGTTGATGAACTGGCGCCCCTTGTGGTTGAGGATCGGACAACCCTTCGATTCCTGGCCGAATTTTGAGGGATCCCTGGAAGGACCGTGAATATAAAATTGATCGTCACGCCCGAATAGGTTGGTTCCCTGTCTTGGGCGTAGGGGGATGGCCAACTCGCCCAGGCGCGGATGGGTGAACGAAGGCTGGATGGTCCAGTCACCCTGCGGGATGGGTCCTTGGTCCTTCCAGGCTTGTTGGCTTGGTTCATTCTTCCCCAACCCCCTCCCCGACCACCCCGTCCCGATGGAAGAATCCCTCGGGAATCCAAGGGTGTCGGAATGGTAGGTGTAGGTTCCGGAGGGCTGGGAGTAGGTCACGGTGGGCTCGGTGGTAAGGCGGTTGCCCTGCATGAAGTTCTGGAAGCCGGTCATGGAGTTGCCCAGTTGGCTCCCTTCGTGGATGAAGCTGGGGTTCCAGGGGGAGATTGTAGGAGGGCCACCGGGGGCGGGGGGCGGGGCGAAGGTGGGACTGAAAAGGCCGCTCATGTCCGGAGGCGATGGGCGCAGTGGCGGCGGGGGATCCACGGGGACCATGGCGCAGCCGGAAGGGTCCGCGAAGGCGGTAGGCATGCCCTGGACGAAGGCATAGCGATTCCAGGCCTGGGAGAGCGCGGGGCCGGAAGGGCAGAGGGGGTCGGGGGACAGGAAGCGCCGGTAGGCGGGCAGGAGAAGTCTGGCCTCGAGGCGGACGAGACCCGCGGGCGCGGCGGTCTCGCCGCCGGTGAAGCCCTGGGGGACGCGGCCTTCCGCATCCAGGGTCTCGCCGTGGGGCAGGAGCTTCATGCGGGCCACCGCGAGCCCGGCAGGCCCGGTGACCAGGCGGACCCTGCCCAGGCGGTCCAGGTGGAGGAAGTGGATGCCCCGGCCATCCACCTCCGCCAGCGGGAGGGTGCCCAGGTGGATGAGATCCCGGCGCCAGGCCGGATCCTCCCCTTCCCACTGGCTTACCAGGCGGCCGTCATCGTCGTGCACGTTGAGCGTGCGGGCGATGCGGGTCGATCCCTCCCAGGTTTCCGCGAGGGCACAAAGGCCCCGGGCATCGTAGGCGTAGGTTTCCGTGCGCCCGGTCCGCGCGTCGAAGCAGCGGGTCACCCGGCCCAGGGCGTCCACGGCCAGGTTCAGCTGGGTCCGTGGGTTCCCCGTCTGGGCCCAGACCTGCGTCAGATGTCCCTGGGCGTCGTACTCGGCTCCGGTGGGAACGCCGCCGGCGGTGGCGGGGAGCCGGTTGGAAGCCCTGAGGGCGGCCTGCTCTTCCGCGTTCAGGGAGAAGTTGTTGAAGGCGCATTGCGGGCTGAACTCCCCCGGAACGTCGCCGGAGGTGAAGCTGTGGACAAGGTTGCCCTGGAGGTCGTACCGGTAGGTCACCGCCACGAGGCCGGCCCCGTCCAGGCGCCGGGCGGTCACGCCGGTGAGGCGGTCCAGGGCATCGAAGCCATACCGATCCTCGCCGTCGGACACCAGGCGGCCCCGCTCGTCGTAGTCGTAGGCCCAGGACATGCCACCGGCACCGCGCGGGAGCCGGGTGCAAAGGGCGCGAAGGCGCCCGGAGGAGTCCCGGTCATAATGCGTCGTGACGCCGTTCGCGAAGGCCAGGGCGGAGCACAGCCCGGTGGCGGCATCCATCGACACCTCCGCGATGGGAATCCCGTTTCGGGACACGGCCCTGGGCGCGCCCTCCAGGTCGCGGTCCATCATCACCGTGTTCGGGCCCACGCCGGACGCCACGTCGGCTCCGGCCGGGTCATGGGTGAAGAACTGGGGGACCACCACGTCACGGGTACCCAGGCGCACCCGGGTTTCCATGCGGGAAAGGCGCCCCCCCGGGGCCCCGAAGGTGCGCCGCACCTCCACGGCGCCGTCCCGGTGCCGCCAGCAGGCGCCCATGGCCGCGCCGTGCGCGCCGGAAGGATCGTCGTAGTCGAAGGCCTCGTCCACGGTGCCGTCCTCCGAACGCACCGTGAGCGGACGCATCAGGGCGTCGAAGGCGCACCGGAGGATGCGCCCGGCCCGGTCCACGGTTCCGGGTGCGCCGGTGACCGTGAAATCGCGGTAGGTGGTTGGACCGGTTTCCGGCTGGGTGGTGCGGGTCAACCATCCGAACCGGTTGAAGGTCCAGGTTCGGACCTGATGATCCCCTTGCCGCACGGCCGTCAATCGATCCGCATCGTCGTAGGCGAACCGGGTCCTGCCGCCCAGGGCGTCCGTAACTTCCACCACGCGACCCAACGCGTCCCGGCGGGAGAAACCCCGGTCCGTGAATGTGACGAGGCCCGCATGGCGCATGCGGGTCCCAGGGATGCCGTCTCCGGCAAGGAGGTTGAGCCTTCCCTGTGCGTCATAGGCCCAGGTCTGGCCGGGCCCGCCCTTGGCGGGGGGCCGCGTCCCTTCGCCTTCCATCCAGGCGGAGGCGAAGGTGAGGCGTCCCATTGGGTCGTAGTCCAGCCGCCGATGGGAGGGGCGTGAACCTCCGCGGCTCACCTGCGCCAACTGGCCGAATCCGTCGAAGCGATAGGAGGTCCGGCTGGCGCCCAGGGTCACGGTGAACCCCAGGTGGTCGTCATCGTACTGGATCACGGTGGGACGGCCCCCGTCGGGAGGCTCCATGCGGATCGTGCGCCCGCTGGCATCCCGGACGATGGCCGTACGCTTGCCGTTGGCGTCCGTGAGACCCGTGATCCGCCCAAGCCCATCCCGCTCCTGCCTCAAGGCCCAGGCCACGCCGTGGGGGCGGGCCTCCACCATGAATCCCGTTTCGTCATGGTTGAACGTGGTGCCCACCTGGCCGGACAGGTGAAGGGCGGAGGGGGAGTCCAGCACCCTCGTCTGGAGCCGAGGGCCTTCCCACCGGAAGGTCTCGTTTACCGCGAGGCCGTCCTCGGCCTCCCAGGCCACCGAGGCGGGCCGGCGGGTTCCCGGTTCGTACCGGGTGCGTTTTACCGCCCAGCCGGGCCGAGATTCCTCGACGGGCCGGGCCCAGATCCAGCACGCCGGTTCGGCGTCCAGAACCCGGGTCACGGACCGGTCGAAGGGAGGCTGCCGGTCGTCCCCGGCCGCGCCCACCCGAAGGGTGTTCCGCCGCCAACCCAGGCTGGCCGGGTCCCAGTCCTCAAGGGCCTGGACAGCGACCACCCCGGTTCCGGCCTCCCAGGTTCGGACCCGGGAGGCGTAGGGACGCGTGCCCAGGGCCGGGTCACCGCCGGGGTTCACGGCGGACCGGAACTCAAACCGGTCGTGGGTGGACGTGAACCAGGGGCGGCCGCCGCGCAGGGCCTCCTCGGATTCGAACCGCTGCTCCAGGGTCACCATCGGGTAGCGGTCCGCAAGGTACTGGAGCCGGGCTGGCGAGGATTCCTTGCCGGCGTCCGAGGCGGCTCCGTCCCAAGCCGGGGCGACCGGCCCGGCGAAGTGGAACACCTCCACGGTCCCATCGGGCCGCGTGACGGTATCGGACCAGAGGTCGGAGCGCCGGCCCCCGGCTGACGGATCCGGTTCCGGTAGGATCCGCCGGTGGCGGGTCACGCGGTTCGGGGCGTGGCCCGTGAGATCGCGTTCCGTGACGGCTGAGATCCCGAACGCCCAGCGGTCCTGGTTGGGCCGGCCGTCGGACCGGGGCGCAGGACGGCCCTCCCATTCCAGATCGACTTCCCGGCCCGGGAAACCCACGGATTGGAGCACGGTGGAAGGGAAAGCCGTCGGACACCGGCCATAGTTGAAGGTCACGGTTTCGCCGGTGGCCGAGCGGGTGAGCCGCAGGGGCTGCAAGTGGCGCAGGAACGCATCGGGGGCCGGTTCGCCGGAGTCCCCTTCCTTCCGGGCGAGCGTTCCCAGGGTGAAGGAAGGCCCGGGTCCCGCCGCGGACCGGTAGTCGACGCGAAGGGTCGCTTCGAAGGCACGGCCAGGGCCGTCCCCCAGGGGCGGTGCCGACGTATCTGGCCGGGTGTCTTCGAGGGCCACCTGGATGACGGCCGAACCCCGGCTTGCCTGGAATCGGGGGCCCGGACCGTGGGTGAAGGCGATCGCGTCGCCGAAGGCGTCATGGATGGCCGCCAAGCGGTAGCGGGCCCGGCGGGTGTCGCCGCCCGCCACGGGCGCCGCAAGGCGGTACCTGAACGCCAGGTCCCCGTGGATGGCCAGGAACGCGGGCGGAAGGGCCTCGGACGGCCCCTCCGGACCCGGTCCGCCCAGGTCCAGGCCCACGAGGAGGTCGCCGTGCGCGCCGGGTGCCAGACAGGTGGAGCCGGGTCCGAAGCCGCAGGGGCGAGCGCCGCTTCCGGGAAGGAATCGGGCCAGGCACCGCGCAGCGTCCACGCCCGGAGGCAGGATGCCGGCGAGATGGGAGCGGGTTCCGTCCGGGTACGACCACATGGCCGCAAGGGGCCGGTTCGCGGCCCATTCCACGTCCAGGAAGCCGGGGCAGAGGTCGAAGCCTGGCGCCGGGACAGGGCCCTGGCCGTCCACCTGGGGATGGCAGCGCCCCCGCAGGACCGGCACGAAGCGCAGGCCGGGCCGGCCCAGGCCCGGTCCCAGCGGAAGGGCCAGATCCAGAGCTCCCGAGGCCAATTCGACGCCCAGGCCGCCGTGGGTGATCACCGGGCCTTTCGCGTATGGAAAGGAATTATCCGTCAAAAAAGGGTCGCTGTCGTTCGCGTCGAGGTGAAGCAGGGGCGCGAAACCGAGCAGCGCCAGCCTGGCTGCGAACGCGGTTCGAGGGTCCATGGTTCCGTCCGGTGGGTGGAGAGCGCCACGCGAAGGGCCGTGGATCCGGCCCCTTCCGTGAGTTCACCGGAAAGTCTGGATTCTATTTTTTGCTTCGCAACCTGGGTTAAGCGTCAAAAAAGTTAATGCTGATCGAGCTTTGGTAACGTTGGCTCATGCTGGAATGAATGACAAGTCCCCGCCGCCAAACGCTCCACGAATCTCCTATGCCAGCTTGATCTCCGCCCTCACGTGGTTCCCTTCGCCCAGGTATTCCAGGCGGTCGAAGCTGTCCATCTTGGCCATGAAGATGCCCCGGCCGTGGTTGTCGAACAGGCGCGTCGGGTTGGGCACCACGTAGTTGCGCCAGTCGAAGCCCTTGCCCTGGTCCCGCACCTCGAAGGCGATGCGGTCGGGGTGGCGGGTGACTTCGACTTCCACCCACTTGTCCTGGTTCTCGGGGAGGGCCTGGCGGCGGTTGATCTCGGCCTTCCAGGCGTTCTTGGCCAGGAGCTCGCCCTTTTCCGGGTAGGTGATGCCCAGGTTGCCGTGCTCGAGGGCGTTGATGAGAAGTTCGGAAAGGCCGGTGACGCTGCGGGCGGGGTCGGGGCAGGCCTTGGCCAGGAGGTTGGTGAGCTCGTGGCACTCCAGCAGGGTGCGGAAGCGGAAGCGGCCCGCCATCATCATGGAGAGCGGCGTGCCCTGGCGCTCCACCTCGGCGTGGAGCACGCGGATGCGGGCGATGTCCTGGGCGGCGGTCTTGACGATGCCCAGCACCACGCGCTGGGTGAAGGGCTTGGTGAGGTAGTAGTAGGCGCCGGCCTCCATGCCCCGCTGGATGTCCTCGGGGGAGCTGGAGGCGGTCTGGAGGATGACGGGAAGGTCCTTGAGCTGGGCGTTGGCCTTCATGCGCTTGAGCACCTGGAAGCCGTTCATGCGCGGCATCACCAGGTCCATGAGGAGGACGTCGAAGGACTCAGGCGCCTTGCGGAGGTAGGCCAGGACCTCGGCGCCGTCCTCGGCGGCCACGGTCTCCATGCCGGCCTTGCCGAGCACCCGCACCAGGAGCGCGAGATTCGTGGAATCGTCGTCGGCGACCAGGACTCGGATCTTGCTCATGGGCCCACCCGGGTCCGATGATAGCCGCTATTTGTGGAACAGGGGGGCCGAGCACTGCTTGCAATTGGTCTGGTGCGGGGGGTTCCGGGTGCCGCAGTGGGAACAGACCTTGTCCTGGGACCGCTTGCGGCGGTAGAGGCGCAGGTACATCAGGCCCAAGAGCACGCACAGGATCACGCCCTTCTGGGGGCCGGTGAGCACGAAGCCGGTGATGCTCTTCACGCCGGCCTTCGCGGGCTGCTGGGTGACTTCCATGGCGGGTTGCAGCATGGCTTCAGCCCTCCACCTTGAGGATGGCCAGGAAGGCGTCCTGCGGGATGTCGACGCTGCCGATGGACTTCATGCGCTTCTTGCCCTCCTTCTGCTTGGCCAGGAGCTTCTTCTTCCGGGAGATGTCGCCGCCGTAGCACTTGGCCAGCACGTCCTTGCGCCGCGCCTTGACGTTGGTGCGGGCGATGATCTTGGCGCCGATGGCGGCCTGGATGGCCACGTCGAACATCTGCTGGGGAATGACCTCCTTCATGCGCACCGTCAGGCCGTGGCCCATGGCCTGGCTCTTGGAGCGGTGCACCAGGATGGACAGGGCGTCCACGGGGTCGCCGTTGACGAGGATGTCCATCTTCACCAGGTCGGATTCCCGGTAGCCCTTCATGTGGTAGTCGAAGCTGGCGTAGCCCTTGGAGATGGACTTGAGCTTGTCGTAGAAGTCCAGCACCACCTCGTTCAGGGGCAGCTCGTAGACGAGCATGACCCGGTCCTTGCCGACGTACTCCAGGCGCTGCTGGATGCCGCGGCGCTCCTCGCAGAGCTTCAGGAGGCCGCCGACGAAGTCGGGCCGGGTGAGGATGGTGGCCTCGATCAGGGGCTCCTCGATGCGGGCGACGCGGGGCAGGGGGGGCAGCCTGGAGGGGTTGTCCACGTCCACTTCGGTGTCGTCGGTGAGGAAGACGTGGTAGCGCACCGAGGGGGCCGTGGTGATCAGGTCCAGGTCGAACTCCCGCTCCAGGCGCTCCTGGACGATCTCCATGTGCAGGAGCCCCAGGAACCCGCAGCGGAAGCCGAAGCCCAGGGCCTGGCTCGTCTCGGGCTCGTAGTTGAACGAGCTGTCGTTGAGCCGCAGCTTGTCCATGGCGTCCCGCAGGCCCTCGTAGTCCTCGCTGTTGGTGGGGAAGATCCCCGCGAAGACCACGGGCTGGAGCTCCTTGAAGCCCTTGAGCATCTCCGTCGCGGGGCGCGTGGTGTTGGTCAGGGTGTGGGTGAGGGTGTCGCCCACCTTCACGTCGGCCAGGGTCTTGATACTGCCGGTGACGTAGCCCACCTCGCCCACGGACAGCTCGTCCACCCTGCTCATCTTGGGGTTGAACACCCCCACCTCGTCCACGCGGTGGTCGCTGCCGGTGGCCATGAAGTGCATGGTCTCCCCGGCCTTGAGCGTGCCCTGCATGATGCGCACGAGGCACACCACCCCGCGGTACTGGTCGTAGTGGCAGTCGAACACCAGCGCCTGGAGCGGCGCCTTGGGGTCGCCCTTGGGGGGCGGCACGCACTTCACCACCTGCTCCAGGACCGCCAGGCAGTTCTCGCCGGTCTTGGCCGACACGTTGATGGCGTGGGCCGTGTCCACCAGGCCGATGACGGTGTTGATCTCCTCCAGGACCCGCTCGGGCTCCGAGCTGGGCAGGTCGGTCTTGTTGAGGACGGGGAAGACCTCCAGGTCGTTCTCAAGGGCCAGGTAGGTGTTGGCCAGGGTCTGGGCCTCCACGCCCTGGGTGGAGTCCACCACCAGGATGGCCCCTTCGCACGCGGCCAGGCTCCGGCTCACCTCGTAGGTGAAGTCCACGTGGCCGGGGGTGTCGATGAGGTTCAGGGTGTAGGTGTTGCCGTCCTGGGCGGGGTACTTCAGGGTCACCGCGTGGGCCTTGATGGTGATGCCCCGCTCCCGCTCCAG
>DBMS01000221.1:0-2393 GCA_002297665.1 Holophagaceae bacterium UBA692
TGCCCTCCAGGAGCCGCGCGGCCCCATCCAGCCCCTCGCGGAGCCGGGGCTCCAGGGGCCCGTCCACCCGCAGAAGGCCCCAGGCCTGGCGCCCCGGACCCAGGATCCAGCGGCCGCCGAGGCCGGGCCCGGTCCAGGGCTCCCCGGGGACCGGCTCCGGCGCTTCCAGCACCTCCAGGCGCGCCGGGGCGCCGCAGAAGGCCGCCACGGCCTCCACCACCTGGTCCACCTCCGCGGGATCGCAGAATCCCATCCCGCGGAGGCGTTCCGCGCGGACGGCAGGGGTGGCGGCATTGGGATCCAAGGGGCACCTCGGAGGGGCCCATGGTAACCGCTTGCGCCACTCTAAATGAAGAAATGAATTATATTAAAGACTACTTCAACTTCTCCAGCACCGAATCGCTGCGGTGCGAGACCGAGGTGAGGTTCTGGTTCACGTGGTTGATTTCCTGGGTGAGGTTTCGCACGGCCTCCACCGACTTGCCCAGGTGGTCGGCCACCACCGTGAACCCCCGGCCGTGCACCCCGGCCTTGGAGGCCTCGATGCTCGCGTTCAGGGCCAGCATCTGCATGTTGGACATGATCGAGTTGATGCGGCTCACGATGCTGTTGCTGGCGTCCAGGCTGGAGGCGATGTCGTCCTTGATGGTCGAAACCACCTGGGAGATGTCCTCGCGCGTCTGGGCCGCGTTTTCCGCCAGCACCTCCACCATCATCCGGCTGGTGAGGGAGGTGAGGAACATGGTGGGCGTGCCCCGCAGCCGCGCGCGGACGCGGGTCTCCAGGTCGGCGTCCCCGCTGGAGTCGAAGAGGAAGTCGGGCAGGTCGCCGCGGGTGGCCTCCTCGTCGTCGTGGAAGACGCGGATGCCCCGCTGCCGGGCCTCGGCGATGGCCGGCGCGGAAGGGTTGGGATCCACCACGAAGACCACCTTCCCCACGGAACTGTTGCCGAAGAACTTCAGCAGCCCGAGGCCGCCCCGCCCTCCCCCGATGATCCCGATGGTGAAGACCTGCTTGCCGAACCATTCGCTCACGATGGGCACCTGTCTGTTGGATACACCCCATGGTCCCACACTTCGCCGCCCGTGTCGGCCCCGGAACTTGACGGGCGGCGTCCCCGGCCGGGACCATGGACCGTGGAGGAACCCATGGAACCCATCACGCTCACCGCTTCCCGGGGCCGGATCGCCCTGCGGATGACCTGCGTGGCCATGGGCCGCGACCTCTCCGTGAGCCTCGCCGGGGGCGACCGGGAGCACATCGGCGCCGTGGCCCTGGGCCTGCCCAGGCCCAAGGGGGACGGGGCGACCACCTCGGTGCTGGCGGTGCTGGGCCACCGGGAGGACGACCTCGCCCGCAGCCTCGCCACCCGGCTGGCCTCGCGCCTGGGCGTGGCGGTGAGCGTGGCCTGCGGCATCCACGTGGACGGCATCAGCCGGGAGGAGCTCGCCGACGTGCTGGAGCTGTCGGGGGACTTGGCCGATCGCCTGGCCTCCCAGGTGGAAGGGTAGACATCCGGGCCCATTGCCGGGAGGATGATCCAACCGGATCAACAGCAGGAGGGGACGTTCCATGCGAATCCAGTGGGGCGGGCAGTTCGCCACCGGACATGCCCTGGTGGACCACCAGCACGAGGCCCTCTTCGACGCCATCAACGCGTTCGACGGCGCCCTGGAGGCGGGCCTGGCCCCGGAGCGCATGGACGAGATGCTGGCCTTCCTGGAGCGCTACGCCCGGGAGCACTTCGTCACCGAGGAATTCCTGATGATGCGCTCGGACTTCCCCGCCCGCGCCGACCACCGCCTCGAGCACGAACGGCTCCTCCTGCGGGTCAAGTTCATCCGGGAGCTGCGCGACCAGGACCCCTCCCTGGTGCCTCCCGAGGGCCTGGGCAGGTTCCTCGGCGAATGGCTCACCAGCCACATCCTCACCTGGGACCTGGCGTTCTTCAGGTTCCTGGGCGAACACCCCGTGGAACCCTAATAGGCGTTCGCCGCAAGCCCCTTGCGCACGAGTTCCCTCGCCGCCTCGCGCACCGCGGCGTCGGGCTCCCGGGCCTCGCCGGTGGCCTCCAGGACGCTCGCGGCGGCGTCCGCGCACTGGAAGGCCGCGAGGCTCCGCAGCGCGGCGATGCGGACCCGGGGCTCGGGCTCGCGCGCGGCGTCGGCCACCCTCCGGAGTCTGAGCGCGAAGGCCCGGTTGCGCAGGTCGCAGACGTTCTTCACGGCCAGGGCGGCGGCTTCCCGCACCGCGGGGGACTCCTCGAGCAGGAAGCTGGCCCGGTCCAGGATCAGGCCCGAGGCCAGGCCGCTGGTGGTTCCCATGCCCGCGATCTCCTCGATGGCCCGGATGCGGTCGGCGTCGCCGGAGGCCGACCCGGATCCCAGGACCGC
>DBMS01000221.1:2420-9775 GCA_002297665.1 Holophagaceae bacterium UBA692
CCGTGGCGGCCAGAACGCACAAGGTCCACGCTCCCGCTCCCATCCGGCCCCCCCGAGACTATAGCACTCCCTGCTAGGCTGGGCAGGATGACCCGGATGACCTTCACCTTCCACCCCATCGGCACCATACGCTCGCCCCACCGGCAGCGCATCGACGCCCCGCACCAGGCCACGGTCGAAGCCGGCGTGGCCGGCCAGGCCACCCTCGAACTGGATGCGGGGCTGCCCGAGGCGGCCCTCCGCGACCTGGAGGGGTTCGCCTACGTCTGGGTGATCTTCGCCTTCCACAAGAGCGAGGGCTGGGCCCCCACCGTGAAGCCCCCCCGGGGACCCCGGGTCAAGCGGGGCGTGTTCGCCACCCGGTCCCCCCACCGCCCCAACGCCATCGGGCTCTCGGCCGTGGAACTGCGGGGCGTGGAGGGCCGCACCCTGCTCCTGGGGGACGTCGACCTTCTGGACGGCACGCCGGTCCTGGACATAAAGCCCTACGTCCCCTACGCCGACGCCTTCCCGGAAGCCCGGGCCGGCTGGATCGACGCGGTGGACGAGGCCACGGGCCTCCGGTCAGTTCCCGGCCTCAGGCGCCCCCGGGAGCCCCGGGAGGGCTGAGTACATCGCCTCGATCTCCGCCCGGAAAGCCTGCTCGATGAACTTGCGCCGGAGCTTGAGGGTGGGCGTGAGCTCGCCCAGGTCCATGGAGAAGGGTCTCGAAAGCAGCGTGAACTTCTTCACCTGCTCGTACTTCGCCAGGCCCTTCTGCAACTCGAGGATCCGGCTCTCGAAGAAGGCCGTCACCTTGCTGTCGCGCAGCAGTTCCGCCGGGCTCCGGTACGTCACCCCGACGCTCCTGGCGTACTCCTCCAGGCGGTCGAAATACGGCACGATGAGGGCCGAGACGAAGTTGCGCGAATCGGCGATGATGGCCACCTGCTCGATGAAGGCGTCCTTGGCCAGGGTCCCTTCCACCCGCTGGGGCGCGACGTACTGGCCGTTGGAGGTCTTCATCAGCTCCTTGATGCGCTCCGTGAAGATCAGGTTGCCTTCGGCGTCCATGCCGCCCGCGTCGCCGGTGCGCAGGAAGCCGTCCTCCGTCATGACCTTGGCGGTCTCCTCGGGACGCTTGTAGTACCCGCGCATCACGGTGGGCCCCTTGACCTGGATCTCGTTCTCCTCGCCCAGCCGCACCTCCAGGCCCTCCATGGGCCGGCCGATGGTGCCGATGGGCATGGAGCCGTCCTCCCAGCAGGAGACGGTGGCGCAGGTCTCGGAAAGGCCATAGCCGTACTTGAGACGAAGGCCCACGGCCTGGAAGAAGAGGTTCACGTCGTCGGCGAGGCTGGCGCCGGCCACCGGCAGGAACCGGCAGCGGCCCCCGAACAGGTTGCGGATCTTGCGCAGCACCAGGAGGTCGGCCACCCGGTGGCGGAGCCCCAGCCAGGGCCCGGGGCCCTTGCCCCGCATGCGGAGCCGCACGACGCTCAGGCCGACGCCCACGGCCCACTCGAACAGCGCGGAGGTGGGCCACCCGGCCTTGGCCATGCGCGCCTGGATGCCGGCGTAGGCCTTCTCGTAGACCCGGGGAACCGAGCACATCAGGGTCGGTCGGACCACGCCGATGGCCGCCACCACGGTCTGGGGATCCCGGAGGTACACCACTTCGGCGCCCCGGTACAGCAGGTAGGCGGTCCAGGCCCGCTCGAAGATGTGGCACAGCGGCAGCATGCACAGGGAGACGTCCTCCGGCCCCACCTTGAGCCGCAGGTCGTGGAGGCGCATGGCCGCGGCGATGTTGGCCTGGTCCAGCATCACGCCCTTGGGGACCCCGGTGGTGCCCGAGGTGTACACCAGGGTGAAGAGGTCCTCCATGCGGAAGTCCGCGACGCGGGCCTCCAGTTCCGGCGCCGTGGCCGGGTCCTCGCCCAGGGCCAGGAGCCCCTGGAAGGTGAGCGCCTGGGGGCAGCCCCGAAGGTCGGCAGATGGGTCCAGGACCACCAGGTGCGCGATCTCGCCCTGGGCCAGGAGCTCGATCCCCAGGTCCACCTGGGGCTGTTCGCCGGCGAACAGGATCCGGATGCCCGCGTCCCGGAGGATGAAGGTCGCCTGCTCCAGGTTGCTGGTGGGGTAGAGCGGCACGGGAACGCCCCTCGCGGCCAGGATGCCCAGGTCCGACAGGGTCCATTCCGGCATGTTCCGCCCGCAAAGGCCCACCATCTCGCCGGGCTTGTGCCCGAGCCGCACGAGGCCCCGGGCGATCCCGTCCATGCGCGCGCCCAGCTCGGCCCAGGTGACCGTGGGGCCCTCCCCGTGGGTCCGGAGGGCCACCTTGTCCCCGCGCACCGGGGCCTGCTCCCTCAGGAATCGAACCAGATGGACATCCTGCCGCAATGAAGACTCCAATTGAAATGCCCCGGAGACGGTCGGTGCTCCAGGGCAGAACTCCGATTATATCGGAAAGCGCATCAAGGTTAACGGATTTGCTGGGTCCGCACGGCAATTCCTGCCGGCCCCGCGCCGGTCAGAACCGGAACACCGCCGAGGACAGGGGCGCAAGCGTCACCGTGGCCCCGCTGACGGTCACCGTGGACGAGGAGGGAATGGCCGTGACCCCCGCCGAGTCCCCGTCCACCAGCAGCGTGGCGCCCGCGAGGCTCGCGTCGGCGGTGAAGGTCTGGGGCGAGGTGTCGGCGTTGTGGAAGACGTAGTAGGTCCCGGTGAGGTCGGTGGAGACGGCCTTGTACCCGAAGGCCAGGACCGTCGTGGCGCCTCCGGCGGGGGGAATGGAGGTGAGGTTGGACGCCAGGTAGGCGTCGGGAAGCCGGAAGGCGTTGGTGCGCTTGCGCAGGGCGATGAGGCCCTGGGTATAGGCGTAGAGCTTGTAGCCGTTCCGGGAGACGGCGTAGTTGGCGAAGGCCCCGGCGATGGGGTCGCCCGCATAGACGTTGGACCAGGCCACCATGTTGACGGCGTCCGAGGCGTCGTAGGAATTGTCCACGAAGGTGCGAGTGGTGCTTGACTTGGTGTTCTGGGCGCCCTTGCCGGCCGTGGTCTCCTTGGTGCGGAACATCTCGTCCCCGGCGTGGAGGAAGGCGATGCCCTGGGAGGTGAGCAGGGTCGCGTAGCCCACCTTGGCCCGCTGCAGGATGACGTCATCCTGGCTCTTGGCGGCGTTGGTGGCGCAGGCCAGCACGTCGTAGTAGCAGAGGTTGTCGTGGCAGGTGAGGTAGTTCACCACGTTGTTGGTGGAAGGCGGCGCGAAGTTGGTGGGCTTGCCGGAGACGTTGGCGAACAGCGCCGCCAGGGACTGGCCGGCGCCCGTGAGGAAGGCGGAGGCGCCGTCGGTGGGGTAGCCGTTCTTGAAGATCTGGCGGTAGGCGTCGGAGAACATGCCGATGTTCTTCCCGGCGAAGGCCGCGGCGCTGGCCTGGTCCGCGCCGGCGATGGCGTCGCCGTTGTAGTCGGTGGCGGCCCCGGAATAGAAACCGGTCCAGCCCTCGCCCACGAAGAGGGTCTTCGGGTTGGCCGCGGCCGCCTCGGCGTAGGCGTCCTGGACGGTCACCGTGTCCATCACCCCCATGAGATCGAAGCGGAAGCCGTCCACATGGTAGGTGTTCACCCAGTGCTTCACCGAATCCACGATGAGCTTGCGCACCATCTTGTGCTCGGACATGACGTCCTGGCTGCCGGCCCCGTTCCTGCTGGTGGTGCGGTAGTAGTAGTTGGTCCCCGAGAGGTCGCCCAGGACCGAGCTGTTGGCGGTGTGGTTGTAGACCACGTCGAGGATCACGCCCATGCCGGCCTTGTGGATCTCGTTGACCAGGGTCTTGAGCTCGTTGATGCGGGCCGCGGGCGTGGAGGGGCTGGCCGAGTACATGCCCGAAGGCGTGAAGTAGTTCTGGGGATCGTAGCCCCAGTTGTAGTTGGCGCCGCTGGTCTTGGCAGGGTCGAGCTCCCGGGTCCCGACCGCGGTCTGGTCGTAGTTGTAGTTCTGCAGGGGGCAAAGCAGCTGCACGTGGGTGACGCCCAGCTTCTGGATGTGGGGGAGCATGTCCACCAGCCCCTTGAAGGTGCCCCAGGGGTGTCCCGCCGCGAACCCGGTAAGGGCGGGGTCCACGGTGAGGTCCCGCACCCCGGCCTCGTAGATGATGGCGTCCCGGGCCGAGGCGTAGGCGTAGGGGGCCGCGGCGCCGTCGGCGGCCTTCATGGCCGAGCCGTCGAAGTAGGCGGATGACCCGGAATAGGGCGCCCAGCCCCCGTCGGGGCCGGTGGCCGCGGGATCGAGGATGGCGCCCTTGCCCTTGGTGTCGCCGGCGATGGAGGCGGTGCCCGTGTGCACCCACTGGGCCATGGATTTGGCGTAGGCGTCCAGGACGTAGGTGCCGGCCACGTTGTAGACGTAGTACGGCTGGGCCGGGATGGGGATGGGGCCGCTGGTCCACACGGCGTGGGCGCCCTTGGTCAGGTTCACGGTGGCGGCCGGGGATCCCAGGGGATCGTTCCAGTTGGCGTAGAGGTTCACCGCCACCGAGGAAGCCGTGGGGTTCCAGTAGTTGAACGTGACGCTCGCGCCTTCCACCCGGGCGCCCAGGTCGTTGCTGGGGATCTTGTGGTAGTTGGGGTCCGGCAGCGGCGACTGCGCGCTGTCGCCGTCGATGGTCGGACCGGGCGCCGCCAGGGTCGCGCCGCCCCCCCCGCCGCCGCAGCCGGTCCAGGCCAGGGCCGAGGCGGCCGCCAACATGAAGAACAGGTTCCTGGCCAAGGCAGCCTCCTATGCACCTACCGGCGCGCGTACATCCGGGCGTAGTACTCGTCCAGCATCCGCTTGACCCCGAAAGCCTCCCGGGTGTCCTGGATGGAACGCACCATCATGTCGACCCACCGGTCCCGGTGGCCGTAGTAGGTGGGCAGCACCTCCTCGGCCAGCACCTTCCGGAAGGCCTTGAAGTCGTGCGCGTCGAGGACGGCGTCCTTGGCGCTCTCGAAGCCGTCCCCGAACTGCCACCCGTTCTTCCCGTGGTCGCAGGCTTCCGGCCACCAGCCGTCGAGGATCGACAGGTTGAGCACCCCGTTCTGGGCCGCCTTCATGCCCGAGGTGCCCGAAGCCTCCTTGGGGCGCCGCGGGTTGTTGAGCCACACGTCCGATCCGCGCGTGAGCAGGGCGCCGATCTCCATGTCGTAGTTCTCCAGGAACACCACCCGGCCGGGGTACAGCCGCGTCATCTCCAGGATGTCCTCCACGATGACCTTGCCGTTGTCGTCCAGGGGGTGGGCCTTGCCCGAGAAGACGATCTGCACCTTGCCGCTCCTGAGCAGGGGCTCGATGAAGGCGCGGTCGGTGAAGATGAAGTTGGAGCGCTTGTAGGGCGCGGCGCGCCGGGAGAAGCCGATGAGGAGGGCGTCGGGATCCAGCTTCACGCCGTTGCGGGCCTCCACGAAGGCGATGAGCCTGCCCTTGTTCTCCATGTGGCGGTTCCACAGGGCGTCCTTCTTCCCCTTGGCGGCCAGTTCCAGCATCAACGGATCCACCCAGGTGCCCTGGTGGATGGCGTTGGTGATGCCGATGATCTCGCAGCGGCCCTTGACGCCCTTCCACATCGCGTTGGCGGTGACCCGGTGGAGCTCGGCCACGGCGTTGGCGATGCGGCTCATGCGAAGGGCGCCCACGGTCATGTTGAAGGGAGATCCCCCCAGCTGCTTGAGCTGGGCCCGCGTCAGGCCCAGGTTGGCGCCCAGGTACATGAACCGTTCGATGGGGTGGGACTCGTTGCCCTGGACGATGGGCGTGTGGGTGGTGAAGACCACCTCCTCCCGGGTGCGGGCCAGGGCGTCCTTGAAGGCGGCGCCCCGGGCCATGCGGCGGCGGATGAGCTCGAAACCGGCGAAGAGCGCGTGGCCCTCGTTGAAGTGGTAGACGTCGGGCTTGATCCGGAGGGCCTGCAGGGCCCGGACCCCGCCGATGCCCAGCACCATCTCCTGGGCCACCCGTTCCTCGCCGAACCAGCCGTAGAGCTGGCCCGTGATCCACCGGGCCTCGCCGTCGTTGGCCTCCAGGTCAGTGTCGAGGAGGTACAGGGAATCCACCCCGTAGGAGGTGACCTTCCAGACTTTCACGTGCACGGGCCGGCCCTTGATCTCGACCTTCACCGTGACCCCGGTGTCCTCGAGGAAGCCGTGGTCCCCGGTGCGGAAGGCGTCGAAGACCTTGCCGGTGGCCGGGTCCACGTGCTGCTCGCCGTAGCCCTGCTTCCAGCGGATGCCGATGCCCACCATGGGGAAGCCGTGGTCCTTGACGCCCTTGAAATAGTCGCCCGCGAGGATGCCCAGGCCGCCGGAATAGATCTTGAAGGAGCTCTCCAGGGCGTATTCCATGCAGAAATAGGCGACCTGAGGTAGTTTCGAAGCCATCGTGGATTTCCTTGCTAGTTGGCCCGCTCGAGCAGGACATAGGTTTCGGCCTGGACCTTCACGGCCCCCCCCGCCACCGTGGCGGTGCGGCCCGTGTAGGCGTCCCGGAGGCGCTCGCCGTCCGTGAAGGCGCCCGCCACGGGGATGGTCGCCTCGCCCTTGGCGCCCATGGCCGCCACGACGCAGTCCCCGGAGGCGGCGTCGATGCGGCTGAAGGCGTAGGGGGAGGAACCCAGCTGCTTGTGGACGCCCTTGGCCAGGGCCACGTGGCGGGCCCGGAAGGTTCCGAGCTTGCGCCAGTGGTCCAGCACCTTGGCGTCCGGGGCGGCCCAGTTCATGTCCGAGCGCGTTCCCTGCTGGAAGTCGGTGCGGGGCTCAAAGCCCACGGGCCTCGCCGTCTCGTCACCGTAGAAGATCTGCACCCCGCCCGGGGCCAGCAGCAGGGCGGCGCCGCCTTCCACCAGCCGCTCCCGGTCGAAGAGCTTCGTGTCGTGGGAGGAAAGGTAGTTCAGCATGTGGGCGGGCATTCCCGCCTGGAGCCTGGCGTACCCGGCGAAGAGCTTCTCGGGCTTGGCGAACTCCCCCTCGTCGTTCTGGAAATCAAAGTTGAGCATCGCGTCGAAGCCGAAGCCGTGCATCTTGTGCTTGGCGGGCCCCACGCCCCAGTACTCGCCCACCATCCAGAAGGGGGCGTCGTCGATGCGATTGGCGGGATTCGCGGCCTTCCACTGGGCCAGGGCCTTGACGCCTTCGGCCTTGAGCTGCGCCCAGGCCTCGGGCTCCACGTGCTTGACGGTGTCGCAGCGGAAGCCGTCCACGCCGTAGGTCCGCACCCAGTCGGTGAGCCAGTGGATCAGGTAGCCGCGCACGGTGGTGCCGGGCAGGTCCACGGCCCGGGTGCCGGCCTTCTCCTTCAGGAACTTCGGAAGCTTGACGGCGTCCTTGCTCTCGGT
>DBMS01000209.1 GCA_002297665.1 Holophagaceae bacterium UBA692
CCACCTGAAATAGCGAGGAACCACAAAGAGGCCCATCCAGGAGACAGCCATGGCCCGTGCTCGAGCGCTCCTCCTTCTCCTCTTAACGGCTTGCACAACCCAACCCGCCTGGGTGCCCCAACCGGTCCCCCCCTGGCGGGTGCTGGATGCCAGCGCGCTCCAGGCGTCCGCCAATGCTCTGAAGGTGACCGTGGCGGTGGACGCCTGGCGTGAGGAAGGTCCTCCCCTACGCCTGTTCCTGGACGACCGCGCGGTGGCTGACCTGCGGCCCGGAGAACATCTGATCCTCTTTGTCGCGCCAGGGACGCACACCCTCCGGGTCAAGAAGCAGGGCCTGGTGGAACGTTCGGAAGCTGCCACCGAATTCGCGGCCACGGATGGCACGTCCTTCCGCACCCTGGCTCCCGTGCCGGGGACGCTGGCCATCCAACCCGCCTGAATCCGCAACGGCGGCGACCTACCGGCCCCGTCCGAAATGAATGCCCGCGGCAACCTCGATCCAGGCCAGCCGGCCGACCCCGAACCCTTCCCGGGGGTCGGCATCCACCTCCACCCAGTGGTAGGCCGCCTCCACGCTGAAGCGCCGGGTGAACTGCCAGCCTCCGCCGAGGCGGAAGGCGGGCCGGTGGTTCTGGGAGAACCGCGTGGTGCTGCCCACGACCGGTCCGCCGGGCGTTAACGGCCAATGGACCGTCCGGTCCACCTTCGGCGAGGCCAGCCCCACCCCCGCGACGGAGTACCAGCCGCGCGAGGTGCCGGTCCATTGGTGCCGCCAATCCAGGCCCGCCTCCGGGATCCGCCAGTCCGCCTCCGCAGAGGCGCCGCCGGCCCCCGCCGGCGTCCGGTCGCCTTCCCCCGGGGCCGCGAGGGAAAGGCGCAGCCGCACCGAATCCCTCCCCTGGAACCGGTGCTCCACCAGGAAGCCCAGGGCGGGCCCCCCCAGGGACCGCCGGGTTCCCACCTGCCCATCCGACTTCAGGGCCCCCTGGGGAGCCATGGCCCCCACCTGGAAGGCCCAGGACGTGTCGCCGGCCGAAAGCAGCGCGG
This sequence comes from Holophagaceae bacterium UBA692, assembly GCA_002297665.1. Lineage (GTDB taxonomy): Bacteria > Acidobacteriota > Holophagae > Holophagales > Holophagaceae > Mesoterricola. The sequence continues at coordinate 1,048 of DBMS01000209.1, forward strand.
AAGACACGGCCAGGAGGATCGCAAGGCGCGAAAAATCGATGCGCATGGAAAACCTTTCGATAATTTGATATCCCCATCATAGCCGGATGGCCCCTGTACGGATGGGTGGCGTTCCACCGCGCGTTTGACGCGCCCCTTGGCCAATTCCGTGCGGATCCTTCCGGCATGCCAGGGAATAATGGGGATTCCCTGAGGAAGCCCCTTGTCCATGCCGTCCACGCCCCAACCCGACCCGTCCCCCGGCCCCTCCGGCCCGTTGTCCTGGTGCGAGGCCGTGGCGGCTTCCGCGCTGCCCCTGGCCATGGTGGATCACGCCACGGGGGACCTGCTCCAGGTGAACCCGGCCTACGCCGCGGCGCGGGGCTACACGCCCGGGGAGATGGCGGGCATGAACCTGGGGCGGATCCTGGGGCCGGTTCCTGCCGGGCATCTCGAAGGGGTCCGCCGGGAGCTGGAGCTCCACGGCCACGCGGTCTTCGAGACCGTGAACCTGCGCAAGGACGGCAGCGCCTTCCCGGTGCTGGTGGACGCGACCCTGGTGCGCGACGCGGACGGGACCCCGCGCTCGCGCCTCGTCTACGCCCGGGACCTCACCGAGCTCAAGAAGGCCGAGGCCGCGCGCCAGAAGGACACGGCGCTCCTGCGGACCCTGCTGGACACGCTGCCCGACCTGGTCTGGCTGAAGGATCCCGGCGGGGCCTACGTGGAGTGCAACCGCCGCTTCGAGCAGTTTTTCGGGGTGCCCAAGGAATCCATCCTGGGCCGCACCGACCCGGACTTCGTGGACCGGGACCAGGCGGAGCGGTTCCGGGCGCAGGACCGCAGGGCCCTGGCCGCCGGCGGGCCCACGGTGAGCGAGGAGGAGATCCGGTTCCGCCAGGACGGCCACCGGGAGTACCTGGAGACCATCAAGACCCCCATCGTGGCCGCCGACGGGCGCGTCATCGGCATCCTGGGCATCGGCCGGGACATCACCGCCCGCAAGGAGGCCGAGGACCGCCTGCGGGTCAGCGAGGAGAAATACCACCAGGCCTTCCACAACTCCCCCCTCCTGGCCTCCCTCAGCCGCCTGGAGGACGGCCTCATCCTGGAGGTGAACGACCGCTACTGCCAGGTCATCGGGTACGCCCGGGAGGAGGTCGTGGGGCGGACCTCCGTGGAACTGGGCGTCTTCGAGCCGGAGGTGCGGGCCCGGATGGTCGAGGCCCTCAGGACCCATCGCAGCGTCCAGAACCTGGAACTGCCGGTGGGGACCCGGGACGGCCACACCTTTCCCTGCCTGTTCTTCGCCGAGACCTTCCGGGCGGGCGACGAGAACCTCCTCCTGGTCATGGCCCTGGACATCCGCGAGCGGCGCACCGCCGAGGAGCTCCAGCGCAAGCTGGACGCCGAGCGCCACCAGATGCAGAAGCTGGACAGCCTGGGCAGCCTCGCCAGCGGAGTGGCCCACGACATGAACAACGTCCTGGGCGCCATCCAGGCCATGACCGAGACCGTGGCCGGACGCGCGGGCAACGACGCCTTCCTCGCGGACCGCCTCGCCCTCATCGCGAGGGCCTGCGCCCGGGGCCGCGACCTGGTGAAGGGCTTGACCCACTTCGCCCGCAAGGACCTGCGGGAGGCCGAACCCCTGGACCTGAACGCCATGGTGGCCGAGGAGGGGGAACTCCTGGCCCACACGACCCTGCAGAAGGTGAACCTCGTCCTGGACCTGGAAAAGGACCTGCCCCGGGTGATGGGCGAAGGGGGCACCCTTTCCAGCGCCCTCATGAACCTTTGCGTCAACGCCGTGGACGCCATGCCCGGCGGCGGCACCCTCACCCTGCGCACCCGCCGCGCGCCTTCCGGCAGGGTGGAGGTGCGGGTGGAGGACACCGGCGAAGGCATGACCGAGGCCGTGCAGGCCCGCGCCCTGGAACCGTTCTTCACCACCAAGCCCATCGGCAAGGGCACGGGCATGGGGCTGTCCCTGGCCTACGCCACCCTCCAGGCCCACGGCGGCACCCTGGAAATCCGCAGCGCGCCGGGGCAGGGCACCCAGGTGACCCTCAGCCTGCCGGCGTGCGCGGCCCCGCCCGGGCCCGCCCCGGTCCCGGAACCCCCGCTGCCGCCCTCGAGCCCCCTGCGGATCCTCATGGTGGACGACGACCCCCTGATCCTGTCCACGATCCCCGACCTCCTGGAGGCGCTGGGCCACGCCGTGGACACCGCCCCCGGGGGCGGGGACGCCCTCGCGCGCATCCGGTCCGCCGACGACCTCGACCTGGTGATCCTCGACCTGAACATGCCCGGCATGAACGGCGTGGAGACCCTCAAGGCCCTGCGGCAGGTCCGGCCGCGCCTTCCGGTGCTCATGGCCACGGGGTTCCTGGACGGGGACACCGGCGAAATCCTGGCCCGGGACGGCCGCGCCCTGAGCATCCTCAAGCCCTTCTCCAAGGCCCACCTGGAACGCATGATCCTCGAGATCGGGAGGCTGGCCGCCCTTGACGGCGGTTTATAAATAATTAAATTATTTCCGACGAGCGCACGGACCCACGGCGGGTCCGCCGGCCGTTCTTCGCCCGGGGAACCCATGGCCCTTTCCTTGACGTCCATCCTGGTCTCGACGCTGGTTCTCGCCGGCGGGACCTCCCTCCACGCCCAGCGGGTCCTGCTGGACGCCGCCCAGGCCCGCCGCCTGAATGAGGGAACCTACAACAACGACGCGACCCCGCCCTGGGTGCTCAACGTGCGGGACGGCAAGGCCTGGATCACCAGCCCCGCGGGGAAGGTCACCTGGAAGGCGGGCCGGGAGGGTTCCGCTCCCGCCGAATGGGCATCCTTCGACACCTGGCTGGAGCTGGACGCCAAGGGCACGGTGACCCTCTTCGAGAAGCTGTCGAACAGCTACAGCAACGCCCAGACGACGCATGCCCGGTGGAGCCACGCCGTGCCCGGATCCGCCACGCGGGTGGTCCGCTTCCTGAATGACGGCCAGCTCCAGTTCGCGGCGCGCTGATTCCTCGAAAGAATCACGTGACTTCGGGACCGGCCCCCTTCAGCTCCGCGGCCAGGTCCCGGAACCCGTCCAGCGCGGCCTCCCGGGCCTTCGCCTCCAGGCGCCGGAACGCCGCGAGGACCCGCCGGCCGGCTTCCGTGACGCCGGCCCCGCCCCGGTCGCTGCCGCCCCGGGAGGTCTCCACCAGGGGCGACCGGAAGGACAGGTTCATCTCGTCCACGAGGCGGCGGGTCTTGCTGTAGCTGAGCCCCAGTTCCCGGCCGGCCCCGGAAATGGAGGCGTGCCGCGCGATGGCGTCCAGGAGCGCCGCCTTGCCCGGGCCGAAGGCGAACAGGTCCTCGTGGAGGATCCGGATCTTGAGGATCAGGGAAGGTTCGGCGGAGGTCGTCACGGAACCCCCATCCTGGGCCCGCCGGCCCCGGATTTCAAGGCCTGGCGAAGCCGTGGCCGGCGAGGATGGCCTGGCCTCCGGGGCCCGTCAGGAAGGCCATGAAGGCCCGCGGCAGATCCGGACTGGCGGTGCGCTTCAGGATCACCCCGGCCTGCACCAGGGGCGGGTACAGCTCGCCGGGCACCTTCCAGGCCACCCCCGCGGACCGCAGGGACGGGTTGCGGGCCTGGGAACCCGAGATGAGCCCCGCCTCGGCCACGCCCGCCTGGAGGAACTGGGCGGCCTGGGCGATGTTGTCCCCGAAGACCAGCCTGGACCGGACGGCCTCCAGGAGCCCCGCGCCGCGGAGGGCGGCTTCACCCGCGCGCCCGTAGGGCGCCAGGGCGGCGTTGGCGGTGGCCACCTTCTTCACGCGGGGATCCAGGAGCACCTTGAGGCCGTCCCGGGCCGGGTCCAGGGCGAGGTCCTTGCGGACCCAGAGGGTGAGGCTGCCCTGGGCGTAGGGGAAGAGGCCGTCCGCGGTGACGAGCCCGGCCTTCTGGAGGGCCTCGGGAAACCCGGTGTCGGCGGCCAGAAAGATGTCGAAGGGGGCGCCCTGCCGGATCTGGGCGGCGAGCGTCCCCGAGGCCCCGAAGGAGAGCTGGAGGCTGGCCTGGGGGTGCCGGGCCTCGAAGGCGGCCTTGAGCTCCTCCAGGACGCCGCGCAGGTCCCCGGCCGCGGCGATGGCCACGGGGGCGGGGCGGGCCTGGGCCGCCAGTACGGCCGGGAGGCACAGGGCCAGCACGAAAGCCAGGAGGGCGCTGCGCAGCATGAAATCTCCTTCCAGGGGGTCGTTGTATGCTAGCACATACTTCGGCCCGCTACTTCGGAATGCCCAGGGTGATCTTCGAGCTGCCTCCGCCCAGGGTGGTGATCCTGCGCATGGAGTTCCAGAGGCATTCCCCGTCGCTCTGGACGGTCAGCTCGCCATTGTCCTGGAGGACGAGGACGGCGGCGCCGGCCCGGCCCGCGTTGCAGGTGTCGGAGTTCCAGGCGGCCCGCCGCTCCGTTCCGCCCACCGTGTCGTAGAGGACCAGGTTGTTGTCGGCCTGCATCTCCAGGGTCAGGGTGCCGTGGACGGGGCCCGCGGAACCCGAATCCCAGTGGCTGTGCACCGTGGCCACGCCGGACGGGGATCCGGAGGCGGGCGGCTCGATGCGGTAGACGGCGAGCCGTCCGTCGGTTTCCACATTCATGCGGTACTGGCCGTTGGCGGAGGTCAGGGTCTCTCCGGCGGCCAGGCGCGCGCCGTTGGCCAGGGTGTTGGCGGCCAGGGCCGAGATCCCCTGGAGGAGGGTGAAGGCCAGCGCCGTCCTGGCCAGCCACGGGGTCCTGCGGATGGACTTCGTCTCGTGGGACATGATCGATCCTTTCGGTGGAAGGGGACGGGCCCGCGGCGGGCACCCCGCCCGCCGACGTTCCCGTCCCGTGGGTAGAATCGAAGTGTCAGGACCCCGCCCTTGGTTCTATCCGGCGAAGACCCGGATGCGCCCGGCGGGGAGCGCCACCCGGGCCTGGGATCCCGGCGTCAGGCCGCCCCGGTCGGCCAGGTGGCGGGTGGTGGAGAACTGGAGGTGCCCGGCGGCGGGGACTTCCAGGACGGCCCGCACCAGGTCGCCGTGGCGCACCAGCGCGGCGATGCGGCCCTGCACGTAGGTGTGGCCGGGCCGGTCCTCCGGGTAGCCGGGACGGCGGAACCGCACGTCCCCGGGGGAGACGACCCAGGTGACGCGCTGGCCGGCGGCGAACCCGGGCCCGGCCTCCGCCGCCAGTTCGAGGCCGTTCCAGTCCAGCACCAGGGCGCCGCGCTCCGGATCCACGGCTTTCACAACGGCGGGAAGGATGTTCCGGTTGCCCAGCAGCCGGGCCACTTCCACGGATTCCGGCGCGCCCATGACCGCCTCGGGGGTCCCCGTCTGCAGGGTCCTTCCCTTGGAGAGCACCACCATGCGCGAGGCGAGCATCGCGGCCTCGTCCAGGTCGTGGGTCACCAGCACCATGGGGATGGCCAGCCCCTCGAGCAGGGCGGCCAGCTCCAGGTAAAGCTTCTCCCGGGTGACGCGGTCCACCGCGGAAAAGGGCTCGTCCATGAGGAGCACCGACGGTTGGCGGGCCAGGGCCCGGGCCATGGCGACCCGCTGCTGCTGGCCCCCCGACATGCGGCCGGGCCTCCGGTCCTCCAGCCCTTGCAGGTGGACCCGGGCCAGCCAGTGCCGGGCCTGGGCCTCCCGGCCGGGGCCGTCCGCGGCCTCCATGACGTTCTCCAGGGCCGTCAGGTGGGGGAAGAGCGCGTAGTCCTGGAAGACGAAGCCCACCCGGCGGCGGCGGGTGGGCAGCCAGATCCCCGCCTCGCCGTCGAACCAGGTCTCCCCTCCGGCCGTCACCCGGCCCCGGGACGGCCGCACCCGCCCCGCCACGGCCCGCAG
>DBMS01000002.1 GCA_002297665.1 Holophagaceae bacterium UBA692
CGGGGCCGAAGGGGAGGCGGTCCGGGGGCGGGAGGGGGCGGGCCTCGAAGCCCGCGGGGACGGCGATGCGGTACCGCCACTCCACCGCGTAGGGTTCCGGCAGGATCAGGTCCTGCTTCCGGCGCTGGGCCGGTTCCTTGGCCTTGCGGTCGTACGAAGTGGGGATCAGCTTGCGCAGCCGGGAGCTCATGTCCCAGGCGTTGAGGGTCACCAACGCGTCCACGTCGGTGGTGATGCCCATGTCGCAGTCCAGGGCCTCCAGGCGCAGGGTGAAGGGACGTTCCAGGTCGGCGGCTTCGGCCACCTCGCAGGCGCCCAGGTCCCGGGCGGCGTAGGCGCCCTGCATGTATTTCTTGAGGTTCTCCCGCTGCTTTTTCGGGTCCGCGGGCGGGAACTCGCTCCGCAGCTTCATCTCGGCGAGCCCGGAGGGATGGGAGGTCTCCACGACCCGGGCCTTGCCGGAATCCGCCAGGAACACCTCCCGGGTCTCCAGGACCAGGTTCGCGGTGGACGGGGCGGCGGGGATGGTGACCAGGCCCGTGGTGGCCCGGTCCACGATCAGGGCCCGGCGGCCCTGGTCCATGAACGGCAGGTCGCCGGCGCGGGCGAACTCGGCGGTGGCGTCGATCCACAGGGGCTCGGGGCCGGGCACCACGACGATGGCATGGTCGAAGTGATTCAACCCGGGCAGGGCCGGGTCCACGTCCTGCCCCGGGCCGGTCTCCAGCAGGGCCAGGCGGGCTTCGATGCCGGCCTGGCGGAGCAGCGCCACCAGGAGCGCGGCCTTGTCCTTGCAGTCGCCGTAGCCGCGCTTGAGGGTTTCGGCGGGGGTGCGCGGCACGATGCCGGCTTCCCCGAATTCCACGCCCGTGTAGCGGATGGTCCGGTTCATGCGGGCCAGGAGCCGGTTGATCTTCTCCCGGGGATCCGCGGCGTCGCCCAGGGCCGCGCCGGCCCAGGCGGCCAGGTCGGCACCGGCGATCTGGCGCTCGGCGATCTCCAGGTAGCTGGCCGCGGCCGCCGCCCAGGACGGCACGGTGGTGAAGGTGAGGCTGGGCCTGGGCTGAGCCTCGGGATCCGCGTAGGCCTCCCGCTCCTCGGGGGGCTCCATGGGACCCAGGTCCAGGGCCAGGCGGATGCGGCCGTCGGCCCGGGTCTCCTGGGGCTGGACGGGGCCCAGGCCCGAGAGCTTCCACCGGAAGGGCAGGGCTTCGGGGGCGTCCACCCGCACCCGGGTGCGCTCCACCGGCACCGACTGGTGCAGGAAGAGCGAGACGAGGGTTCCCGAGGCATGCACCGGGGCCGTCTCGCGGGTGACGATCTCCACTTCCGCCACCGCGCCCAGGGCCAGCTGGGGCAGGGGCCCGGCCAGCTTCCTGCGGTCGTCGTAGAGGGTGGTGTCGTCCTCGTTCATGGGGAATTCGCCCAGGGTGCCGGGATCCAGGGCATGGACCCGCCCGTCGGGGGTGATGACCCGGGCCCGGATGACGGGCCGTTCCTGGTGCCAGGGCGCCCAGGCGCATCCCACGGTGCGCCACCCATTGACGCCGGATTCGTGGTCGACCTTGAAGAGGTAGCGGTAGACGGTTTCGCGGCGCCCCTGGGCGTCGAAGGTGACCCGGGTGTCCTCCAGCAGCTCGTGGACCGCATGCCCTTCCTGGGCCTTGCGCTTCGCCCCCTCCCTGAGCAGGACGGCGGGATCGGCGGAGAAGGCCGGAAGGAGGTGCCAGTCCGCTTTCGCGGGCGCGGCCAGCGCGACGGCGCAGGGAAGGGTGGCGGCAAGAAGGACATGGGCTCGCATGGAGGCTTCCTCGGCTCGGGAAACGGGCGGCACAGGGGCGGGGCCGCCTGGGCTGGGATTGGGGATGCCTTGACGGTATCAGCAGACCGGTTCCCTGGGGATCCCCGGCGGGCGTTGACAAATCACAAAATAATGTCAACCCTTGGGTATGGGCAAAGAACGGGACCAGAAGATCATCGAGGCCGCGACCTCCGTCTTCCTGCGCTACGGCTTCCGGCGCACCACCATGGGCGACATCGCAGGGGCCGCCGGGATCTCCAGGCCCGCCCTCTACCTGAGGTTCCGCAACAAGGAGCAGATCTTCGAGCGCTCCATGGGCGAATTCATGGCGCGGACCCTGGCCGGCATCGAACGGGGCCTGGCGGACCGTGCGACGCCCCTCGAGCAGCTGCGCTTCGCGTTCGAAGGCTGGATCGTGCAGCCCTACCGCATGCTGCAGGGTTCGCCCGACGCCCGGGACCTGGCCAGCTGCGGCCTGGCCTTCGCCGAGGACGTGAAGGCCAGGGGCTTCGCCGCCTTCGAGGCGCTGCTGGTCCCCATCCTCCGGCGGTGCCCGGCCCTGGAGGCGCGGGACGACGCCTCGCTGGCGGGCGTCGCCCGCGTGCTGGCGGCCTCCGCAAGGGGCTTCAAGGCCGAGGCGCGCGACGAGGACGAGCTGCGGGGCATGCTCGAGACCCTCCTGGGGCTGGCCATCCGGTGATCAGTGCGCCATGGGGCGGTGCGTGCCGTCGCTCCGGAAATGGCGCATGAGCAGGACCAGGGGCAGGGCCATGGCCAGCGACCCCGCCAGGAACGCGAAGATGTCGATGAAGCTGAGAAGGTAGGCCTGGCGGTTCACCTCGGCGCCCACGAGGCCCGCGGCGAGGCCCGGCATGGAGGCCGGGTCGAGGCCGGCCTTGGGGAAGAGGCCCCGCGCCAGCTCCGCGCCGCGCAGCTGGAGGCCCGGGCTGAACATCGTGACGTGTTCGGCGAGGCGCGCGTGGTGGAACTGGGCCCGCTGGGCCAGCACGGTGGTGCACAGGGCGATGCCGACGCTGCCGCCCTCGTTGCGCATGAGGTTGAACATGCCCGTGGCCGTGCCCACCAGCTGCGGGGGCACCCGCCGGATGGACTCGCTGCCGATGGGCACCAGCACGAGGCCCATGCCGAAGCCGAACATGCACATGGCCAGGGCCAGGAAGGCCACGTCCGTGGAGAGGCTGATGCGCGTGAGGAGCCAGACCCCCGCGCTCATGCTCACGAACCCCGCGCCCACCAGGATGCGCACGTGCACCTTGCCCACCAGGAAGCCCGCCAGGGCCATGGCGAGCATGGAGCACGCGCCCGCCGGGGCCAGCACGATGCCGGCCCAGGTGGGGGTGAAGTGGAGGAAGGTCTGCACGAAGATGGGCACGCAGATGAAGGTTCCGTACATGCCCATGCCCGCCACGAAGATGAGGGCCATGCCGCCTGAGAATTCCGGCAGCCGGAAGATCCGCAGGTCCACCAGGGGATTTTCCGCCGTGAGCGAGCGCCAGACGAAGAGCGCGATGCCCAGCGCCGCCAGGCCCAGGAAGGTCTTGACGATGGGGCTGGCGAACCAGTCGTAGCGCTCGCCCCGGTTGAGGAACAGTTCCAGGCAGCCCAGCCCCACCGCGATGAACAGCAGGCTCCAGGAGTCCACCCGGCCCTTGGGCTTCTCCAGGTAGGACGGGTCCTTCACGAAGACCGCGGCCGCCACGAAGGCCACGAGGCCCACGGGGATGTTGATGTAGAAGATCCACGGCCAGGACCAGTTGTCCGTGATCCAGCCCCCCAGCAGGGGACCCAGGATGGGCCCGCAGATGGCGCCGATGCCGTAGATGGCCGCGGCGTAGCCCTGCTCCTCGGACGGGAAGGCCTCGAAGGTGATGGCCTGGGAGAGGGGCACCATGGCGCCCCCCGCCAGCCCCTGGATGACGCGCATGAGGATGAGGAAGGAGAGGGAATGGGCGGCCCCCGAGCCCAGGGAGGCCAGGGTGAAGATGCCCAGGCAGGTCAGGTAGAGGCGCTTGCGCCCGAAGAAGTTCCCCAGCCAGCCCGTGATGGGCAGGATGATGGCGTTGGCCACCAGGTAGCTGGTGATGACCCAGGTCACCTCGTCGGTGCCCGCGGCGAAGGACCCCTGGATGTTGGAGAGGGCCACGTTGGCCACGGAGGTGTCCAGCACCTCCATGAAGATGCCCAGCAGGCACGTGAAGCCCACCAGCCACTTGTGGGAGCCGCCCGGGCCGCTCACGGCCGCCCCGGGAGGCGGTTCGTGACGGCCTCGATGGTCCGCAGGGTGATGTCCAGGTCGCCCGGGCTCACCTCCCGGGTGACGGCCTCCATGTAGGCCCGGAGGTTGGCCTTGATGAGGGGCTGGACGGCGCGGGCCTTGGGGGTGGAGAAGACGATCTTGGCCCGGCGGTCCTGGCCCGACCGGGTCCGCTCGATGAACCCGGCCCGCTCCAGGGACTTCATGGCCTTGGCGGTGGCGGACTTGTCGATGGTCAGGAGGGCCGAGAGGCGCTCCTGGTTGATGCCCTCGTTGGCGAAGACGAACAGCAGGAAGATGCACTCCACCGCGCTGATGCCCAGTTCCCGGGCGAAGCCCGCGATGTGGTCCAGCGAATGGCGGTGGAGGACGCCGAACACCCTGCAGATCTGCTCGATTTCCATGGCGGGCCCCGGAAATGGTTGACTGTGACAACCATTTTAGAAGCCGGGGGCTCCGAGTCAACCCGTCTCTGCCCTGAATCCCCGCTATCCTTAAACAGTTGGCCAGAACCCGGGTCTAAACCCAGGATGGCCCAGCCCCGAAGACCCTTTGCGGGCCCGTCCCATCGGAGCACCCCACCACGAGGCCCTGCCCTTCCCGAGGTCGTTCATGACAGACTCCCCCCTCATCCGGCTCAAGGACATCAAGAAGTACTACCAGATGGGGGATATGGAAGTGAGGGCGCTGGACGGCGTCTCCCTGGACATCCACCGCGGGGAATACGTGGCCATCATGGGCCCGTCCGGTTCCGGCAAGTCCACCATGATGAACGTCATCGGGTGCCTCGATACCCCCTCGGCCGGCCATTACGAGCTTAATGGAAAGCTGGCCTCGTCCATGTCCGACGACGAACTCGCCAAGATCCGCAACGAGGAGATCGGCTTCGTCTTCCAGACCTTCAACCTCCTGGCCCGCACCACGGCCCTGCAGAACGTGGAACTGCCCCTCATCTACGGGGGCGTGAAGAGCAAGGAACGCCACGCCCAGGCCGTGCAGGCCCTGGAGGCCGTGGGCCTGGGCCCCCGGTCCGACCACATGCCCAACCAGCTTTCCGGCGGCCAGCGCCAGCGCGTGGCCATCGCCCGGGCCCTGGTGAACAATCCCTCCATCCTCCTGGCCGACGAGCCCACCGGCGCCCTGGACACCCGCACCAGCGTGGAGATCATGGCGCTGTTCGAGGAGCTCTACCAGAAGGGCAACACCATCATCCTGGTGACCCACGAAGAGGATATCGCCCGCCACGCCCACCGCATCATCAAGCTCCTGGACGGACAGGTCATCCACGACGAGCCCAACGAGCCCATCTCCAGCGCCCAGCATCTTGCGCACCTGCGGATCTGAGTGGTGAGGCCAGGAGGATGCCCATGTATTTCTCGCGGGGCCGAGGAATACGCGGACAGCCTCCTAGACTTTTGCCAGGCGCTCTACCGTGTCGGGGTAACGTTCCACAAGGCGAATCAATAGGCTGGCCTGGGCGTTAGGATGCACCCGACCCTGTTCCCAGTTCTCGACGGTCCTGGGATTGGTTCGCAGGTAGCGGGCGAACAAGGCACGTGAAAGATTCAGTTTCTCGCGCAGTGCAAGCACTTCGCCGGGAGTCACTACCGGCACGGCCGTCACCTCCACGCGATGGGTGCGCAAGGTCAACTTCTCTGCCCTCGCCTCGGCCAAGGCCTCGAAACCCTCCTGGATTTCTTCGAACAGATTCCGCTTTTTCATCGTCGCGCCTCCAGTTCCCGTTTCAGCATCCCCTTGAAAGCCTTGCGATCCTGGGCGGCCAGGTCACTGACTTCATCCTTGTTGTAGAGCGTGAACAGCCAGAATTGCCGACCCGATTCCCACCAGTAGTAGATCACCCTCAGCCCGCCGCGTTTCCCTTTCCCTCGCTTGATGTCCGGTCGCCTGAGCTTTCTTAGGCCGCCCGAATCTTCAATCAAATCGCCCATTTCTGGATTAGCCATCATTTCCGACTGCATCATCGCAAAAGCCTCGTCGGTCAGATAGCTTGCCCGATATCGGGCGAAGGCGGGCAGCTCGACGAACAACGCTTCCGTCGTTCAAGTATACGCACCTAGCGTATGCTTTTCAAGGCCACTTCCTGCGCGTTCCGCAAAAATCCACCTATAAACCGGAACGGGCCGCCCTGGGGCGGCCCGTTTTCCTTCCTACAGGAACCGCTCGTAGTCGACTTCCAGGAACTGCGCCCGCTGGAACCTGGCCTTCAGCTCATAGGGCACCGTGCAGTCGAAGATGGCCTTGCAGGCGATGCCCTTGCCGCGGATGGAGGGGCTCATCTCGGGGTTCTGGGAGGGGTCCAGGGGGTGGCAGCGCACGCCGGGGATGGCGATCACGTCCGCGTCGGCCTGGAAGCGGGTGGTCATGGCCCAGAGCACGTCGTTGGTGTCGAAGGGATCCACGTCCTCGTCCACGAGGATCACGTGCTTGAGCTCCGAGAAGGACGAGAAGGCCAGGAGCGCGGCCTGGCGCTGGCGGCCCTCGTCGAAGGGCACGGACTTCTTCACCTGGAGGATGGCGAGGTATTTGCCGCCGCCCGAGGGATGCGCGTAGACGTTCTGGAGGAAGCCGGGCAGGGCCTTGCCCACCATGGTGATGATGGAGGCTTCGGTGGGGATGCCGGCGAGGTTCACGTGCTCCTCGGAGGGGCCGATGGCCGTCTGCATGATGGGATTGATCCGGTGGGTGACCGCCGTGACCTTGATGACGGGCACGCTCGGGTTGGCGGGGCCGTTGTAGCCGGGGAACTCGGGCATGGCCTTGCCGGTGTGGGTGTTCTGGTCCTCCACGACGCGCACGTCGGGCTGGAGGAAGCCCTCGATGACGATCTCGGCGTGGGCGATGGCCTTGGCGTCCACCGTGAGGCACTCGGCCACTTCCACGGCCTTGCCGCGAATCGCGCCGGCGACGCCCAGCTCGTTGAAGCCCAGGGGGGTGGAGGGGGCCTCGAAGCAGGAGGCGATGTACACCGCCGGGTCCAGGCCGATGCTGATGGAGATGGGCTGGGGCTTGCCGGCCTTCTCCGCCTTGATGCGGAAGGTGTCCAGGTGGCGGCCGGGGAGGAGCATCATGGAGATCTCGTCCTTG
>DBMS01000082.1 GCA_002297665.1 Holophagaceae bacterium UBA692
CGGGCGCTGGCCGCCCATGACGGCCCCGGAATAGGAGGAGAGGTAGGACAGGAAGCACCAGGCCAGGCCCGCGAGCAGGGCCGGGAACCCGATGCCCTGGTGTTCCTGGCGCCGGCGGTAGAGGGCCCTGAGGCACAGGGCGCCCAGGGCCACCGAGGCCACGCCGCCGATCTCGTGGACCCGGAACAGGTAGGGCATCCCCGCCGTGGCGGGCCCCCAGAAGGTCCCCGCGGCGAGGTTCCCGTTGGCGCGGCCGAGGTAGAAGCCGCTGGCCACCGCCAGGACGGAGCCCACCGTGCCGACCCAGGCCAGGTAGCGGCAGGTGGTCCACCAGGGGCGGATTCCCCGGCCCCCGCGCTGGGCCGCGATGATGGGGAAGGGGATCATGAGCGCCGCCGCGATGGGCAGGTGCACGAGGAGGGCGTGCTTGCTTGCGATCCAGGCTGTCCAGTTCATGGGGCAGGCGTCCAGGGGGGTGAATAGGAAGTTTTGTAAGTATTCTGCCCCGTTTCCAAGATCCATACCCTTGGAATCTGAGGTTTTCACACATTTCCGGTCACGCCTCCGGAGAACCCGGCAACCAAGGTCCATCACCAGGCACCCATTCCCGCACGGGAAGGGGCCCTCCCCTCCGGAGCCGACCATGCCTTCCCGCATCCTCCTGGGTCTCGCCCTCGCCTCCGGCCTCCTGGCGGCCGAACCCCAGGTCTTCCGGGTGGACACCACCCACACCGTCCTGGGCTTCAAGGCCCAGACCGTCCTGTTCGACGTGCCCGGCCGGTTCGACCGGTACAAGGCGCAGATCAAGGGCACCCCGGCCAACCCCGCCGACGCCCAGATCCAGCTGGACATCGAGACGGCCTCCGTCGATACGGCCAATTCCAGCCGGGACAATCACCTGCGCTCAGCGGACTTCTTCGACGCGGCCAAGTACCCGGCCATCACCTTCACGTCCACCAAGGTGACCCGGGAAGGGGACAAGGTGACGGTGCGCGGCACCCTCACCATGCATGGCAAGAGCCAGGAGGTGGACATTCCCTTCACGGCTTCCGAAGGCATGAACGGGGCGGGCAAGCAGACCTGGTCCTACCGGGCCACCGTGCCCCTGGACCGGCTGGCCTTCGGGGTGGGGGCCGACAGCATCGCCGCCAAGATCAGCCTGAAGCCGCAGGTGGAGCTCAACCTCCTGCTGGTGGGCTTCTTCGAGGCCCCGAAGCCCGCGGGCAAGTGAGGCTATAATCCGGGAATGGACAGCTGCCCCCGCCCCGCCCAGGCCTTTCCCCAGAGGGTGCCCCTGAAGGTCATCGGCCGCGGCGCCGAGATGGATCCTCTCCGCATGGCCGCGCTCATCGTTGAGCACCTTGGCCCCCAGCCCGACGCGGACCGGGCCCACGCCGCCAACCAAAAGGGCGCCTACACCAGCTTCACGTTCTGGGTGACCCTGCCCCATGAGCGGGCCGAGGCGCCCCTGCGGGCGGCCTTGCAGGGATTGCCCGGCGTGGTGATGCAGCTCTGATGGCCTGACCAGAGGAGGCTCCCGTGAAACCGATGGTCCGCAGACCCGGCGCGCTGGGCGCCCTGATGGATGAACTGGACCGGGCCATCCGCGACCTGGTTCAGCTCGTCGGTCCCCTCACCCAGGTGGCCTACGACGCTGTGCGGGACCGGGAGACCGCCGACGAGGACTGCCGCTCCATCCGCACCGTGGTCGAGCACGTGGTGCGGTCCGGCTACGGGTACACCGAGCGGATCCGGGCGGCCCTGGACCTGCCCTTCGCGCCGCCGGACTTCGGGGTGGCGACGCCCCTGGACGCCCTCCACGAGCTGCAGACCATGGCGCACACCATGGCCGAGACCTTCGAGGGCCGATGGGACCTGCCCGAAGACGTCATGAAGAACGCCCGGATCACGGCCCGCTCAGGGCGGACCTACGATATGGAGCAGCTCGTCGAGCACGCCATCGTGCACGTGCTGCGCCACCGCCGGCAGATCGAGCGGTTCCTCACGGAGGCCCGTTTCCGGGGGGACCGGCGCTGAGTTCGCGGTGATCAGGGCCGGATGGTGCCCATCATGCGGGGATAGGGCGCGGTCTCGCGCACGTGGGGGAGCTTGCAGATCCAGGCCACGGCGCGCTCCAGGCCCAGGCCGAAGCCGGCGTGGGGGACGCTGCCGTACTTGCGCACGTCCAGGTACCACTCGTAGTCCGCGCGGTCCAGGCCCTCGTGGGCGATCTGGTCCAGGAGGTACTGCAGGCTCGAGGCCCGCTCGCCGCCGCCGATGACCTCGCCGTAGCCTTCGGGGGCCAGGAGGTCGGCGCCGAGAGCCAGCTTGGGATCCTGGGGATCGGGCTCCATGTAAAAGGCCTTGAAGGACTTGGGGAAGCGGTGGACCCAGAGGGGGCGGTCCGTGGCGTTCATGAGGATGGTCTCGTCGTCGTTGCCGAAGTCCTCGCCCCAATTGATGTCCGAGCCCAGCTCCTTCAGCCTGTCCACGGCCTGGGTGTAGGTCATGCGGTCGAAGGTGGCGTTCAGGGCGGTCTCCAGGGGGGCCAGGTCGCGCTCCAGGATGGCCAGTTCCTCCCGACGGCCCTCCAGGACCCGCTGGAGGATGAATTTCGTCATGCGCTCGCCCAGGACCATCACGTCCTCCAGGTGGGCGAAGGCCACCTCGGGCTCGACCATCCAGAACTCGGTGAGGTGGCGGCGGGTCTTGCTCTTCTCGGCGCGGAAGGTGGGGCCGAAGCAGTAGGTCTTGCCGAAGGCGGCGAGGCCGGGCTCCTGGTAGAGCTGGCCGGACTGGCTGAGGTAGGCCATGCCTTCGTCGAAGTACTGGGTGCCGAACAGGCTGGAGGTGCCCTCGCAGGCGCTGGGGGTCAGGATGGGGGCGTCCAGGAGGGTGAAGCCGTCGCCGTCGAAGAAGTCCCGGATGGCCTTGGCGATGGTGTGGCGCACCCGGAGGATGGCCCACTGCCGCTTGCTGCGCAGCCAGAGATGCCGGTTCTCCATGAGAAATGCCGTGCCGTGTTCCTTGGGGGTGATGGGGTAGTCCACGCTGTCGCCGATGAGCGCCACCTTGGTGGCCAGGATCTCGGGCTCCCCGGTCTTCGGGTGCTGCTGCACCCGGCCTTCCAGGACGATGGCGGCCTCCTGGGTGAGCTTGCCGGCCAGTTCATAGCTCTCCGGATCGGCCTCGGCGGCGCCCACGACGCACTGCACGAAACCCGAGCCGTCGCGCAGGTCGATGAACCGGGTCTTGCTGGTCCGGGCGTTGCGGACCCACCCGCGAAGGGTCACGGCCTGGCCGATGTGCTGCTTCAGGTGGCGGATTTCGGTAAGGGGGTGGTCCACGTCAGGCTCCAGCGATACCCCTACATCATGGCGCGGATCGCGCTCCAGCCCAAGTCACGCCTTGTGGCCCAGGTCCCGGAACTTGGAACCGACGATCAACTGGAGGCCGCGGATGTGGTTCAGGACCCGCTCCAGCTTCTGGCGGGCGATGTCCTGGTACTGCAGCTTCTGGATGAGGTCGAACACCTCGTCCTGCATGCGGGATCCCAGGGCCTCCACCTGGGCAAGCACCGGTTCCAGGCCCTTCATGTGACCCAGGCCCGCCTCCTGCTTGAGCCGGACCAGGCCCTTGAAGCTCTTGTCGGTGTCGGCCAGCATGGTCTCGACCTTCCCCAGGACCTTCTCCATCTCCTGCTCGGTGTGCGTGATGGCCTCCTCCATCTGGGGGATGATCCGGCTGGCGTCGGATTCGACCCGCAGGGGGGCGGCGGCGATGAGCTCCTTGAGGCCGGCGTCCAGGGCCTCCTCCACGTCGTGGCCCGGGTGGAGGCCCAGGCCGTGGGCCCGGGCGCTGTGGAAGGTGGTGATGAGCCGGCTGTCCAGGAGCGTGGTGATGCGCTCCTCCTGGACGATGAAGCCCTGCACCCAGGCCCCTTCGGGACCGGCGAGGAGGGCGCTGGCGGGCACCATCTGTTCGCGGGTGGCCTCCACGACGGAGGCGACGCGATCCACCAGGAGGCCCACGTTGCTGGAGGACCCCATGTCCAGGACGATGATGTTGTGCGAAAGCTCGGAAGCCAAAGGCTCCATGCCCATGCGCAGGCGCAGGTTGATGACGGGGATGGACTGCCCGCGCAGGTCCAGCAGCCCCTCGACGCTCCGGGGCATGTGGGGGATCTGGTTCAGGTCCCGGTGCGGGGTGATCTCCGCCACCTGGGCCAGGGGCACGGCGTAGGTGTGGCCGGCCAGCTCGAAGCTGAGGTACTGTCCCTCCCGCACGGCTCCTGCCGCCGGTTCAGGGGTGACCCCGGGCGCCGCGGCAAGGCTCACAGGCCCTCCTGGACGGCGAGCATGAGCAGTTCGGCGGGGTCGAGGATCAGCACGACGCCGCCGTCGCCCATGATGCTGGCGCCGGAAATGCCCGGAAGGCTCGCGAGGTAGGGCGCCAGGGGCTTGATCACCATTTCCTGGCGGCGCAGGAAGGCGTCCACGATCACGCCCATTCGCCGGCCTCCGGTGGACACCACCACCACGGGCAGCTCCTCGTCCTCGGAAAGCTCGGCCGAGCCCTGCTTGAAGTGCAGCAGGTCGCTGAGCCGGGTGACGCCCAGGACCTCGCCCCGGAGGTTGATGGCCTTGCGCCGGGTGAGGTGGCTGAGGGTCTCCCGGGGCACCAGGAGGGTCTCCTCCACGGCCGTGCCCGGCAGGGCGAAGACCTGGCCCCCGCTGCGCATGAGGAGGGCGTCGATGATCGCCAGGGTCAGCGGCAGCTTGATGGTGAAGATGGACCCGCGGCCCACGGAGCTGGTCACGGACACGCTGCCGTTGAGCTTGCGGACGTTGGACTTCACGACGTCCATGCCCACGCCGCGGCCGCTGATGTCGGTGACCTGCTTGGCGGTGGAGAAGCCCGGAAGGAAGATGAGGTTGATGGCCTCGTCGTCGGTGATGCTTTCGGCCTTCTCGGGGGTGAGGATGCCCTTCTCGACCGCCTTGGAGCGGACCACGGCGGGGTTGATGCCCTTGCCGTCGTCCTCGATCTCCACCAGGACGGAATCACCTTCGTGGCGGGCCCTGAGGACGACCGTGCCGGTTTCGGACTTGCCCGAGCCCGCGCGCACGTCGGGCATCTCGATGCCGTGGTCNNGATGAGGTGGATGAGGGGGTCGCTGAGTTCCTCGATGAGGCTCTTGTCGATTTCCGTGTCCTCGCCCACCATCTGCAGCTCGATCTTCTTGCCGGAGGCCTTGGCCAGGTCCCGGAGCATGCGGGGGAACTTGGTGAAGATGGTCTTCACGGGCACCATGCGGATGCCCAGCACCGAGGCCTGGATCTCCTTGCTCACCTGGTCCAGGTACACGGAGGAGCGGCGCAGCTCCTTGACCAGCGCGTCGGCCCCGGGGGTGAGGGTCTCGCCCTCCAGGCGCTCCACGATGTGGGCGATCATGGTCTTGCTGATGATCAGCTCGGCCACCGTGTTCATGAAATTGTCCAGCTTGGCCTGGCTGACCCGGATGGTGTCGTTGGCGGCCTTGCCGGTCTCCTGGGGCTTGTCCTGGACCTTGCGGGCCTCGGCCACGGGGCCGGCGGCGGGCGCTTCCGCCGCCTCGGCCGCGGGCGGCTCCCCCAGGGCCAGGTCGAAGTACTCGATGGAGACGTTCTTGACGCCGTCGAAGAGCTTGCGCACCGAATCCGGCGACTCCGCGGGGGTGAGCAGGAGCAGCAGCCCGAAGGGCAGCTCCTCCGGACGGAACTGATCCAGATCCAGGTACTTCATGATCTNNCATACGGCCGACCAGGTCGACCATGGAGATCATGGACAGGGGATTGAAGGGCGTGCCCAGCAGCGCTGGAAGGAGGGTGACCTTCAGGGCCATGACGGGGACGCCCTGGCTCAGGGCCTCCTCCGCGGCCTGGACGGCTTCGCTGTCCATGTCCTCGAGGCCCGCGGGAATCCGGAGGCCCTGGGCCCTGGCGGCGGGCGCGGCGGGCGCGGCG
>DBMS01000037.1:0-927 GCA_002297665.1 Holophagaceae bacterium UBA692
GGGGACCGGCCCTGGGCGGCCTCGGCCTTGGCCAGGTCCAGCCGGCAGGCCGCCAGGTCCACCAGGGCGGCCACCAGGTCGCCTTTCAGGCGCAGGGCCCGCTCCAGGGACGCCCGGGCCTGGCCCAGGGAAGGCCGGGGGTCCTGGCCCGAGGCCAGCTGGTGCTCGCCCAGGAGCTTGGCGGCGACGCCCAGGTAGTAGTGCGCGTCCACCAGGCTCGGGTCCAGGCGGATGGCCTGCTCCAGGGCCTGGATGGCGCTCCGGGCGCTCGCGGAGGGATCCCGGCCGTGGATCAGCTCCTGCTCGGCCCACTCCTCGTGGGCGGCGCCCAGCCCCATGTGGAAGGTGGCCAGGTCCGGGTAGGCCTTCACGGCCTGCTCCATGAGCCTTCGTCCGGCTTCCCAGTGCGCGGCGTAGTCCAGGCCCCGCTGGGCCTTGTACACCATGAGGCGGAGGTGGATCCGGCTGAGGGCGGGCAGGAGCTGGGGATCGTTGGGGCGGGCGGCGACGGCCTTGCCGCCCGCCTCGA
Source organism: Holophagaceae bacterium UBA692 (assembly GCA_002297665.1). GTDB lineage: Bacteria > Acidobacteriota > Holophagae > Holophagales > Holophagaceae > Mesoterricola. The sequence continues at coordinate 530 of DBMS01000037.1, forward strand.
TGGCGTTCTCCCAGGGCTCGATGGGATTCCCTCCCGCCCGCCAGCGGACCAGGGCGATCTCGCCGAAGGCGGCCATGCGGGTTTCATGGACCGCGGCGTAGGCGGGGTCCCGGCGCAGGGCCTCCCCGCTGGCGAACAGGGCCCGGGCCAGTTCGTCCATGGGGTCCTTGCCCTGGTTGTTCAGGGCGCGGGCCCGGGCGAAGTGGAACCAGGCTTCGAGCGCCTGGGCCTCGAGCCGGGTGGGGTCCAGGGCCTTGGCCCGGTCCAGGGCCGCCAGGCCCCGGGCGAAGGGCACGGCGGCGTCCTCCCCCAGCTGCCAGTCCTTCTCCATGGCCAGGCGCCAGGCGCGGGCCTCGCCCAGGCACAGCCCCGGGTCGCTGGGGGCCATGGCCTGGGCC
>DBMS01000037.1:940-5205 GCA_002297665.1 Holophagaceae bacterium UBA692
GGGCGGCTCCGGCCTGCTCCAGGAGGATGTCCCCCTCCAGGCCCTTGGCTTCGTAGAACCAGGGGGTCTGGTTGAAGGAGGCCCGGGCCTTGGCCAGCGCCTCCTCGAGGTTGCTGCCGTAGAAGGCCAGCAGGGCCTGGGTGTAGTCGGCGGATTCCAGCGCCGCGCTCCGGCCCTGCTCCAGGTGGAAGAGGGCGGCGCTGCGCAGGCCCTGGTCGGCGGCCCGGCGGCGGGCTTCGCGCATCCGGGGGTCGGGGAGCTTGCGGATCTGGTCCAGCTCCGCCTGGTACTGGTAGCCCAGGATGCGCCCCTGCATGTAGGAGGCCTCCGGGGACCGGAACCCCCGGGCCAGGGCGCTTTCCATGTACTTCCCCGCCTGGGCCAGGTCGCCCATGGCCAGGTAGCCCCGGGCCAGGGCGTAGGCGGCCGGGCCCGCGATCACCCGGGAGGGGCCGGCCACGTTGGGCTCCAGCTGGGCCATCCGCCAGCGCACCTGGGCCATCTCCTGCTGGATGTCGTGGGCGGGAAGGAGGTGGGCATAGCGCATGAGCGCCTCGTAACGCTCCGCCTCCTGGCCGAAGCGCTGGGCCCACCCCGCCTGGGCGGAGGCCTCGCGCCGGGCCTGCACCTGGAACCCCGCCAGGGTCAGGATGGCCGCCAGCGCGGCCGCGGAGACGCCGACGACGGCCTTGTGCTTCTGGGCGAGCTTGCGCGCCCGGTAGGCGAGGGTGGGCGGATGGGCCTGGATGGGCTCCCCCTCCCGGAACCGCCGCAGGTCCTCGGCCAGGGCCAGGGCGGAGGCGTAGCGCCGCCGGGGCTCCTTCTCGAGGCACTTGCCGACGATGGTCGCCAGGTCCCGGGGGACGGAGGGCACCAGCTCGCGCAGGGGGCGCGGCGCCTCCTCCAGCGTCGCCTTGAGCCAGGACAGGCCGGTGCGCCCCGCGAACGGGGCCTGGCCGGCGAGGAGGGCGTAGAGGGTGGCGCCCATGGCGTAGATGTCGGCTGGCACGCCCACCTGGCCGTCAAGGCCGGCGGCCTGCTCGGGGGCCATGAAGCCCGCGGTGCCCAACACCACGCCCTGCTGGGTCAGGCCCGAGCTCTCCAGGGACCGGGCCAGGCCGAAGTCCAGGACGTAGGGCTTCAGGCCCCGCTCGTCTTCTTCCACCATGATGTTGGCGGGCTTGAGGTCGCGGTGCATGAGGCCCTGGCGGTGGGCCGCGTGGATGGCGGCCGCCACCGTCTCCATGACCGAGGCCAGGTCGCGGGGGGAGAGGTCCTTCCGGGCGTCGGACAGGGTCCTGCCCTTGATGAGCTGCATGGCGATGAAGACCTGCCCGTTGAGCTCGCCCACCTCGAAGACCTTGCATACGTTGGGGTGGTCCACCTTGGCCTGGTTGCAGGCCTCCTGGAAGAACCGGCGCATGTGCCGCGGGTCGTCCCGGGCCAGGAACTTCAGGGCCACCTCCCGCTTGAGGACCAGGTCGAAGGCCCGGTAGATGCGCCCCATTCCCCCCTGGCCCAGGGGCTCGAGGTCGGCGTAGTGGCTCCAGGAGCCGGGCTGGGCCGTGGGCGCCCCCGGGTTCACGCCGGGCTGGGTGGGCAGCGAGCCGAAGGCCAGCGGCCCGTCCTCGCGCCTTTCCTGCGTCGCATCCTCCGGGTTGAGCTGCGTCCTTTCGTCCTCGTTCGGTTCCGGCATGGTTCCCAGTGTACCCGGCAGCCAGTGCGAACGGTCACTCGGGCCAGCGTTGCGCCGTCAACGCCCCTCGCGCCTTCAGGACGGCTTGACCGGCCAGGGGAACCACGCCTCGGCATCCGCGTCGCAGCAGCGTTCCCAGGACTTCCCTTCGGTGAAGAACTCCTCCCGGTCGCGGTCGCAGGCCTTGAAGCCCACCAGGCGGTCCTGGGGCTTGGGCGGGAGGGGCATGTGCATCCAGTGGGTGGGGAAGCAGGGGACGTGGAACCCGGTCCCGTCCGCGTCCCGCATCCATCGCCCGTCCTGGCACCGCATGGCGGCGGCCAGCATGGTGTCCACTTCGTCCTGGGCGAAGGCCCCGCGTCCGATCAGGATGCTCCCGTCCTTGGGGGCGGATTCGATATGCCGCCATTCGCTCATGGTCACCTCAAACTACCTGTTTGTCCCATTATGGCGGGAAGCCCGCGGGTTTGGGTCACAAGGGCGACGCCGGCATTCACCTGCGCTTGCCGAAGACCTCCAGGTAGTCCCGCACCGCCACCGGGTCCCCCTCCCGCTGGATGGGACCGAGGAAATTCTCGTAGCTGTGCTCGGCGAATTCCCCGCCGTGGGACATGTTGGCCAGGATGTAGTTCATGAATTCCTCCTGGCGATGCTGGATGTATTTCTTGAAGGGGCGGGTGAGGGTCCCCAGGAGGGCGCTGTCCAGGGCGGTCCAGGTCTGCAGGTGGCTCTGGAAGCCCTTGGGCCCCTGCCAGTAGGTGTAGATCACCACCATCTTGGCGCTCACGGCGAAGGGGTTGCCCATGCGCCACCGCTCCACCCGCCCGTCGATGAGGTACACCCGCTTGCCGGGCTCCCGGTACGCGAGGGTGAGGGTTCCCTTGAGCCCGCGGGTGTCGTCCACGATCAGGCCGCTGTCGGGCAGGGGGAACGCGAACAGCCGGGGCACGAACTGGCACTCCCGCCACATGGCCGCCGCCAGCCGCGGGTGGTCGAAGAGCTTGTCCATGGTGGAGACCCGCACGTCCACCGGCGGGGTGGTGGTCTGGAAGGAGAACTGCGGCTTGCGGAGGATCTCCTCGGCCAGGATGCGGTTCGGCAGGTCCATGCGGTCCAGCGGCACCTGGCCGAAAAGGGACGTGGTTGAGAGAACGAGGGCGAAGGCCCGGCCGACGATGTCCATGCTTCAACCCTAGTCCCATCGCGGCCCGTTGGCCATGGCGCAATGCGCCGCGACGTCAGGACGCGGCGGTGCGCTCGGCCACGGTCTCGGCCTGGAGGGCCAGGGTGCGGGGATCGCCGGGATGGCGTTCCAGGATCTGGCGGTAGATCTGGTGCGCGACGTCGTACTGGCCGCCCAGGCGCTGGACCTTGGCCAGGCCCAGGAGGGTGGCCTTGTCGAACCCCGTGACCAGGCTGCGCTCGAACATCTCCTGGGCGCGGTCCAGGAAGCCCAGGCGCAGGTAGCAGTCGCCGGCCCGGGTAAGCACCTGCTGGCTGGGGTCCCGGCGCAAAAGCTCCTCCCACAGGGGCCGCGCCTCCTCGAAGCGGCCCAGCCCCCGCAGGCTGTCGGCCAGTCCGAAGAGGGCGGAGGCGTTGCCCGGGTCGTGGGCCAGGGCTAGGCGGTAGCGGGCCGCGGCGCGGTCGAAGGCCTGGGCCTTGCGGTGGAGATTGCCCACCAGGGTCTGGAGGTGCGGCTGGGCGGGGTTCAGGGCCAGCAGGGGCTCCCAGCAGGCCAGGGCCTCGGCGCCATCGTTGGCCCGGTGGTGGAGGTCCCCCAGGCCCATGAGGGCGTAACGGTTGCCGGGTTCCAGGGCCAGGGCCCGCCGGTAGTGGTCCAGGGCCGGCTCGCGGTGGCAGGCCTTCTTGTGGGCGTCGGCCAGCCGGCAGTGGGCTTCGGCGTCCGCGGGGCTGGTTTCCAGGAAGCGCTCCAGGATCTCGATGACCTTCGCCGTCTCGCCCAGGCCGCGGTAGGCGTCGGCCAGCGAGACGTGGGCGCGCCGGTTGGCCGGGGCGAGTTCCACCGCCCGCGCGTAGTAGGGCAGGGCCCCCTGGTAATCCCGGGCTTTCCGGCGTTCGTCACCGCTCTGGAGCAGGTCTCTGGGGTTCATCGGGAGGGGGGGGCGGTCATGGGATTGCCACCAGCATAGTTGATTTTCCGGGCCCGCACCTGGACCGAATGGAAAAAACCTGCCCCTGAAGGATCGCTGGGGCGAGGCGGGGGCCGCGGATTCCGGGTACCCTGGCCGGGGAGGCGCCATGGGGGACGCCCGGAAATGGGTCGAGGACAACGTCATGGGGGATGGCGACATGCTCCTCTACGGAAACCTCGGGCAGGAACTGGAGGAGGCCGATGCGGGGGCCTTCTGGGAGGCGCTCAAGCAGGCCGCGGCGCCCTACGCCGGCGGTGGCCCCGGCCGCGCCCGGGCGGCCCAGGCGCGGGTGGACGCCACCATCGCCGCCCTCCTCGCCCGGGACGCGCGGTTCGGCTACCCGGCCCCGTTCTGCCACAAGGGCTGCGCCAACTGCTGCAACCAGCTTGTCTACTGCACCATCGAGGAGGCCCGGG
>DBMS01000037.1:5244-12633 GCA_002297665.1 Holophagaceae bacterium UBA692
GGACGCCGCCGGCGACCACACCGGCGCCACCACCTGGGACGACCAGCCCGAGGCCGACCGCGCCTGCGCGTTCCTGGGCCCGGACCGGGCCTGCGCCATCTGGCCGGTGCGGCCCCTGGTGTGCCGCGCCCAACTCGCGGAAGGCACCGACGCGCACTGCCGGCCCCGCAACGGCGTCCCCGACCCCGAGGCCGTGGCGATCTCCTACCCGGAGGTGGACTGCCAGATCAGCGCCGTCTTCACGATCCACCGGGACTCGGTGAAGAAAACCATGGGCAGGCTGCTCCTGGATCTACGCAGGAGCCCGGCCACGTAATCGTCCGTGTCCCGGACGTTCGCGCCGCAGGGTTCGTTGGCGCAGGCAAGCTGCGCCAACGAACCGGGGCGAAAGTCTGGAACACGGACGAATACTTGGCCACCCTAGCGTTTGCGGTCCTCCTCCAGCAGCGCGAAGAGCTTGTCGGTCTTCGTGCGGGGCAGGCGGAGGTTCTGGATGGCGTTGGTCACGCCCACGCCGGAGCGGGAGGCGCCTTCCCGGAGCACCTGGAGGCAGTAGGCGTTCAGCAGGTCCCGGTGGCGGGCCACGGCGTCCCGGGTGAGCAGGCGCAGGGCGGGTTTGCGGCCGGGCTCGGCGGCGTCCAGGGGGACTTCGGGGAGGGCCTGGGCGAGGGCGTCGGTGACGCGGGGAAGCCAGGCCCGCAGGTCGGGCACCACGGCGGCGCCCAGCACCAGCAGGGTGTCCATGGTGTCGAACAGCCCCAGCACCTCCTGCATGGCGGTGTCCAGGAGGCCGTCGCCCTGCTTCTGGAGGATGTTCCAGGCGATGGGGACGTTGCGGAACAGCGTGTCGCCCACGTGCAGGTGGATCGACATGGCCACGTGGAGCATGAAGAGCACCCTGAAGTTCTTCACTTCCTCGATGGGGGCCCTGAGGGCGGCGGCGCCCCTTTGGGGGCTGTTGAAGAGCAGGCCCGGGTTGATGCCCAGGACCTCCAGGAAGAAGTGGCGGTTGGCCAGGAGGTGCAGATGGGCCTCGTTGCCCGCGGTGGACGGGTGGGTGGCCGCGATGTTGGCCAGGAGGTCGTCGAAGTAGGCGTTGTCCCGGAAGGTGGCGTGGGCGATGAGGAACAGGATGTTGCGGATCTTGAGGTCCATGTCCCCGAAGACCACGGCGCGCTTGTTCTCGGAATACTGCGCCTTCCATTCCAGGAAGATGTCGGCCTTGAGCATTTCCAGGAAGCGCTGCACCTCGCGCTCCTGGAGGTAGTTGACGGCGTTGCCCACCTCGGCGGCGCCGTAGGTCTTGGGCAGGACGCTCTCGGGGTCGTCCTTCTTCAGGTAGGCCAGGGCCTCGGCGTTGGAGATGCGCCGGGGGAACACGGGCTCGATCCGGCCCAGGCCGAAGGGGTAGTTCGCCATGCCCTCCAGGGCGTAGGCCCCGTAGATGCTGGACCCGGCCGTGAGGTCCTCGGCGAACGCGGCCTGCAGGCGCGCGCGGGTCGCGGGGGTGTCCTCCAGCCCGAAGAGGTCCAGGTAGTTCGAAGCGAATCCCAGGCCGAAGGCGGCGGCGGCGTCCAGGAGATCCAGGCGTCCGGCCTGGGGGATTGAGCGGAAGGGAGGGGCCAGGTCGGGGTCGCGAAGGCACTCCAGGGTGCCGTAGGGATCGGTGCGCAGGAGGGACCGCAGCACCTGCGCGTAGGCCGCGGCGTCCTGCCGCACGGCTTCGGGCACGAGGCGCAGGAGATGGTGCCGGACGTGGGCCTGGAAGCGCGAGCGCGCCTGTTCGAAGCGCCGCTGGAGATCCTGTGCGCCTTCCTCTCCTCCGGACCGGTAGAGGATCTCGACCTTCTTCTGCTCCTCGAAATCCAGGGCCGGCTGGCGGGCCAGGGCGGTCCGCACGACGGCGAGAACGTCGTCCAGCGATCCGAGGGCCGCCTTGTCCAGGTGCTCCAGGGTCTTTTCCGGTTCCTGCTCCGCGCACGCCAGGGCCGCCAGCGCGCGCCGCTCCGGGGGAAGGTCGAAGTTCGGCAGGAATTCCATCACGATCTTGGCGAGGCCGTCGCCCGGGCCCAGCAGGGCCAGGTGCCAGCGGCCCTCCTCGCCGGCCGAGGCCAGGGTCCGCGCCACCGCCTTGGGGTTGTGGTTGCTTCCGTGCATGCCGTTGAGGCGCAGCCGGGGCACCTGCTCGCCGAAGGCCGAGGCCTTCCCGGGATCGGCTTCCAGATCCCGGCGGGCCCGGCTCCGGGCCTCGTCCAGGCGCTGGCGGGCCTCCACGACTATGCTGGGCTGGTCGAGCTCTAAGGGGGTTGTCATCCAAGGCGCCTTCCTGCAACGCGGGCGGCGATGCGAACCCCCAGGGTAGCAGTGCGGGCGGCTCCGGTCCCCTTCCTCGTATGTGACTAGAAAGGAGCTGTTTGGCCATTGGCCGGCCGGTGATGGTAGCCTGGGGCCCCATGACCGCTCAGCCCCCCTTCGAACGGCTTCCGCCCGGCGACGACCTGGGCCTGGGCCTGCGGTCCGGCGGGCGGCGGTGGATGAACCCGGACGGCAGCATCAACGTGCGCCGGGCCGGCCTGCCCTGGTTCCGTCCTTACGAGCTCTACCACCGGCTCATTACCATGGGCGGCGCCCGCTTCCTGGCGCTGCTCCTTCTCGGGTACCTGCTCGCCAACCTCCTGTTCGCCGGCGTGTACCTGGCGGTGGGCATGGAGCACTTCCTGCGGCCCGGGGGGAGCGGCTTCGCGGACCGGTTCCTGGACGCCTTCTTCTTCAGCGCCCAGACCCTGACCACGGTGGGCTACGGCCACATCAGCCCCCAGAGCCACCTGGCCAGCGCCGTGGCGGCCCTGGAGTCCCTGCTGGGGCTGCTGAGCTTCGCCCTCGCCACCGGGCTGCTCTACGGGCGCTTCTCACGCCCCCACGCCCAGATCCGCTTCAGCAGCCACGCGGTGGTCGCCCCCTACCGGGGCGGCACCGGGTTCATGTTCCGCTTCGTGAACAAGCGCAGCAACCAGCTCATCGAAGTGGAAGCCGCGGTGGTCCTGTCGCGGCTGGACCCCCAGACCGGCGCGCGCCGCTTCCATACCCTCGCCCTGGAGCGGAACCGCATCAACCTGTTCCCCGCCAACTGGACCGTGGTGCACCCCATCGATGACGCGAGCCCCCTGGCGGGCCTGGACGCCGCGGCCCTCCGGCAGATCAACCCGGAGTTCATCGTCCTCGTGAAGGCCTTCGACGACACGTTCTCCCAGACCATCTACCAGCGCACGTCCTACACGGCCGAGGACGTGGTGTGGGGGGCGAGCTTCGCGCCCATGACGCGCACGGCGGCCGACGGCGCCCTTGAGCTGGAGATCGGCCTGGTGGACGGGCTGATCCTGCCGGGTTGACACGGCCCTTTCAGGGCCGATACTTCCCGTGCTCCAGGCGTTGGGCATCTTCGCCCGTCCGTACCTTCCCCCGGCAACGGGGGATTCCCTTTTTGGTGGATACGCTCGCCTGCTTCCCTTCAATGGAATGAGACAGCCATGAACGAGAAACGAATCGCCACTGAAACGATGCGCTGCAATTGGTGCTTCCTCATCAACCCCGGACGGGGGTGGATCGCCGAACGCAGGCGCAAGGACGCGGGCCGCTACGCCAACGTGATCTGCAGGAAGTGCGTGAACTACTTCTTCGGCGGAGTGGTTCCGGCCACCGACATGCGGGGCGTGCGGATCCGGGTCAGCTGAGGCCGGGCCGGAAGGGTTGCCAGGGTTACGTCCGGGGCACGGCGCGCCGGTCGTGGCCGGGGTGATAGGCTTCCAGGTGGGGGCGCTCCTGGCGGCTCCATCCGGGCACCTGGCCCGCCGGCATGGGCCGCGCCAGGAAGTAGCCCTGGCCGCAGTTGCACCCCAGGGTCTTGAGGACGTTCCAGCCCTCCTGGGTCTCGATGCCCTCGGCGACGGTGTGCAGGCGCAGGTCCCGGGCCAGCCGCAGGAGGCTCTTGGCCAGGATGGCGTGCTTTTTCGACTTGCCCAGCTCCCGGGTCACGGACATGTCGATCTTGAGTTCGGTGAAGGGAATGCGCTCGAGCTGCTCATAGGTGGCGTACCCGGTGCCGAAGTCGTCGATGCTCAGGCGGAAGCCGCGCATGCGCAGGCGGGCCAGGTTCGAGAGGGAGTGGCCGAGGTTGGCGGTGCTGGCCGATTCCGTCACTTCCAGGATCATCTTCTCGGGTTCCAGGGAGTGGGCCGAGACCGCGTCGAAGATGCGGTCCGCGAACCCCTCGGTGCTCAGGGAGGAGGCGGAGAGGTTCACGGAGAAGTCCGGGTCGAGGCCTTCCTTCCGCCAATCGGCCCGCTTGGCGGCGATGTTCTGCAGGATCTGGAGGGTCAGCTCGGACATGGCCTCCGGGGCGTCCTCCAGCTGGGGCAGGAACCGGCCCGGCCGCAGGAGGCCCAGTTCGGGGTGTTGCCAGCGGACCAGGGCCTCCACGCCCTTCATGCGGTTGTCCTGCATGGACACCTGGGGCTGGAAGTAGCACTCGAACTCCCGGTTGCGCATGCCGGCGCGGATGTCCTGCAGGGGCAGGGTCTCGTGGGCGGGAGCCCGGGGGCCCTCGGCGGCCAGGCATTCGGTGAAGTCCGGGGAGGCCAGGAGGTTCACCAGGTCCTCCAGGGTGGCCGGCTTGGCCAGGACGCCCACGCAGGGGAACCCGTAGCTCAGGGACATGTGGCGGACCGTCTCGACGATGCCGGTCTCCAGGCCGCTGGTGATGACCAGCTGCGGGGCCAGTCCTAGGCCGGCGATGCGCCCGATCAGGGCGACGCCGTCCATGCGGGGCATCTGCAGGTCGCACAGGATGAGGTGGAAATCCGGCTCTTCCGCCAGGATGCCCAGGGCCTCCACGCCGTCGGCGGCCTCGGTCACCTGGGCCGGTCCCAGCTTGCGCACAAGGGTGGTGAGCTGCAGGCGGGCCATGCGGCTGTCGTCGATCACCAGCACCTTGCGGTCCTGGATGCACGGGCAGCGCACGTCGGTGCCTAAGCCCTGGTCGTCCTCGGGTTGCGTCATGGTCGATATCCGTCTTGGTGAGCGAGGGCCACCGGATCGTCATCGGACAGATCGTCGGGTCCTGGACCCAGCATAGCGATTGTAGGTGCGGCTGTCAGGCTGGTAATTCAAGGAAGTATACGACCGGAAAAGTCATCTTGCCGTTTTTGGCCCTGGCCCGGCCGGGCGGCCTTCCGATAAGCTCGTCTTCATCCGCTTGCGAACTGGAGTTCCCATGAGTCGTCGTCACCGGCATACCCCCCGCATCGGCGCCAACGCCCCGGAGCGCCGCAAAAACCTCTTTGACCGGCGCCAAAGCGGATCCATGTACCGTTTCTTCTACGGCCTGACCCTGCTTCCCCTGGGCCGGCTGCTGCACGCGGTCTCGGGTGGGCGGGTCCCGGTGCGCTCCGGGGACAACTGACCCTTGCCTCCGGGCCCCCACCTGGCCTACCGTGGGGTCCGGGACGGTGCATGCGATTTCTTCCAAGCTTGTTCGAGAACAACCGCCGGTGGGCCCGCGAGCAGGTGGCGCGGGATCCGGACTTCTTCTCCCGCCTGTGCGCGATCCAGGCGCCCGAGCACCTGTGGATCGGGTGCGCGGACAGCCGGGTGCCCGCCAACGAGATCGTCGGCCTGGCGCCCGGGGAACTGTTCGTCCACCGGAACATCGCCAACCTGGTCCTGCCGGAGGATCCCAACTGCCAGGCGGTGATCCAGTTCGCCGTGGAGGAGCTGGGGGTCGCCCATGTGGTGGTCACGGGCCACTACGGCTGCGGGGGCGTCAAGGCCGCCTTCGGCCCCCCGGCCCGCGAACCCCTGGAGGGGTGGATCCGCCACCTGCGGGATCTGAGGCGGGCCCACGGGACCGAGCTGGACGCCCTGCCGGATGAGGCCGCGCGGGTGCGCCGGCTCTGCGAGCTCAACGTCGCCCACCAGGTGGCCACCCTCCGGCGGCTGCCGGTGGTGCGCGGGGCGTGGGAGCGGGGCCACTCCCTCACCCTCCACGGCTGGATCTACGACCTGGGGGACGGGCTGATCCGGGATCTCCAGGTGAGTTCGGACCGGCCGGAGGCCTGAGCGCCGCAGGGCCCGTCCGGCGATCCCCGGGAGGCGGGGCGCCCGCCGGAAGCAGGGTATAGTGGTCATCATGAAAATGCTGATCACACTCCTCTTCTCGGCCTGCATGGGCCTTTTCGCGGCCGGCCCGGTGGTGGTGATGAGCTTCGACGGGCTGGGGTCCACCCAGTTCACCGCCGAGACCATGCCCCGCTTCTGGGCCCTGGCCCAGAAGGGCCAGCGGGGCGAGGGGCGCCCGCCCTTCCCGGCCACCACCTTCAACGGCCACGCCACGCTGGCCACGGGGTGCTGGCCCGAGCACCACGGCATCGTGGCCAACGGGTTCATCGATCCCGTCCTGGGCAAGGTCGGGCATTCCGCCCGGGCCGAATACCTCCAGCGCGAACCGCTGTGGGTGGCCGCCACCCGCAGCGGCGTGCGCACCGCCGTCTACGGATGGCCCTGCGGCACCGGCCCCTGGGAAGGGGTGACCCCCTGGCGCCTGGAGGTCTTCAAGGACGGCGTGCCCGACAGCACGGCCATGGATTTCACCGAGCGGGCGCTCAAGGACGGGGCCCTCCTGGTCATGACCTACCTGTCGGGCACCGACGCCGAAGGCCACTACCACGGGCCCGCGAGCCCCGAGGTGCGGCGAAAGCTGGCGCGCCTCGACGCCGAGATCGCGCCGCGCGTGGAGCGCATGCTGGCCGCCCACCCCGGCCTGCGGGTTCTTCTCCTGGCCGACCACGGCATGGGCGCCATGGAGCGGCGCGTGGACATCCGTCCCCTCCTGGGCCAGCCCGCCACGGTGGTGGCCCACGGCGGAAGCGCCTACGCCTACCTGAAGGCGCCGGTCTCCCCCGAGGCCCTGCGGGCCCTGGCCGCGGCGGGGCTGAAGGCCTGGCGCCCCGCGGACCTTCCGGCCGAGTACCACCTGGCCGCCAACCCGCGCATCGGGGACCTCATCGTGGAGGGCCCCGCGGGCACCTGGATCCCCTCCGCCACCTCGCCCGAGGCGGCCGAGAAGGAAAAGATCGGACGAGCGGGCGCCCACGGCTTCGACGCGTCGACCCCGCTCATGCACACCTGGCTGGTGGCCCTGGGAACCGGGCGGACGACTGCACTGCCCGCCGTCCCCCTCTGGGACATCGCCCCCACCGTGGCCGCGTGGCTGAACATCCGCTGGGATAAGCAACCGGATGGGCAGGTCGTGGACGGGTTGCGCTAGACCTCATGGTTCGGCCCCGCACTGAAAGAGGGGCCGAACCAGGATATCTAGTGTAGGTAGATCGAATC
>DBMS01000068.1 GCA_002297665.1 Holophagaceae bacterium UBA692
CGCAGCAGCATGGCGGCACCGACGGCGGCGGCGAACAGGGCGAGAATCCAGAACAGACCTTTCATCGGGCTTTCCTTACTTGCGGTCTTTCTGGGGACCCTGCTTGAGGGCCTTGAGGGCGGCCAGACTGTCGTTGATCTGGGGCAGGTCGATGCTGATCTCGGCCGAGGCCAGCTGCTTCAGGGTGTTCTGGGCGGTGGCGACGTTGCGGTCGCGGCCGTCGAAGAAGCGCGTCAGCCAGTCCTGGCNNCAGCTTGAGGTTCTCGCGCAGGTACAGGGACTGGTCCGGGGCGAGCAGGGCCGGTTCGGGGCGATCGAAGCGCTGGATGCGCACCAGGCCCTTCACCTCGTTCCAGATGTCGCTGCCGAGGCGGGCGAGCAGACCCGGCTCCTCGGCGCCCGCCTTGGCGTCCCTGCCCGGGGCGGTCTTGCTCGGCTCGTCGTTGCGCGGCCGGGTTTCGAAGGCGAGGGGCAGGTTGTCCACCGCCGCCACGGCGTTCTCCAGGCGCAGGCTCATGCCCGGCACATCGGCGTAGGGCAGGGACTTGAGCTTGTCCAGATCCCGGGCGATGGCCTTGCGCAGGGGCACCAGGCGCGGCTGCTCGGCCCGGGCCAGGCGCGCCTCGGCGGCCTGCAGGGCGGTGATGGCGGCCTGAATATTGCCGGCCAGCTGCAGCTGCTGGCTGGCGGCGCTCAGGTTCTGGTCGATCTCGGCGAGGAACTGTTCGTCCCGGTTGCGCGCCAGTTCCTGGTAGAGGTTCTCCAGGGCGGCCTGCTGGCTCTGGGATTCGGCGAGCTTGGCTTCGAGGGCGCCGACCTTGGCGGTCAACTGGGCGGTGGCGTCCTGGGATTGCCGGGCCAGGGTGCGCGCCTCGCGCACCAGGGTGTCGCTATCGGCCAGGCGCTTGGCCACTTCCTGTTGGGTGCCGGTGAGCTTGCCCCGGGTTTCCAGCCACTGCCAGCCGGCCAGGCCGACGGCAGCCAGGGCCACCAGCAGCCAGGCATTGGCCCACACGCCCGGATGGGACTTGGCCTTGGGCGGCAGCGGGGACGCCGCAGGTGCGGCCGGGGCCGGGGCGGCGGCGGTCTCGCCGATGCCCAGCTTGCGCTTGAGCTGCTGGATGAGCAGGTCGGGGATGAGCAGGTGGATGACCGTGCCCAGGCTCTCCTGGCTCGTCTCCAGGGGCAGGTCGTAGAAGGGGCCCGGGCCCATGATCTCCTCCAGGCCGCTGGATTCGCCGCCCTCGGCGGAGAAGATCTCGACGTTGGAGATGGAGAGGGTCTCCCCGGCCAGGTCGGAAAGGGCCTGGTTGGCCGAGCCCATGATCTGGTTGAAGGTCTCGGCCAGGGCGTCGCGGCTGTCGCCGGCGAGCTCGGTGGAGGGCGTGCCGTCCCCGCCCAGCATGAGGTCCACCAGCATGGTGCCCTCCTTGAGGGGCAGGGCGAAGAGGAGCTGGCCGGTCATGCCCTTGGTGTAGTGGGCCTTCACGTAGACCACCGTGGCCTGGTGGAGCACCGAGACGCCCACGTGGTCCAGGGTGTTGCCGTCCTGGGGCTTGATGGCGAATTCCCGGCCGGTGAGCATGGAGAACACGCTCGACATGCTCTCTGCGAAGCATCCGCCGATCTTCTGGTCGAGGTCGGACATCACGGGATCCATGTCATCCCTCCTTGCTGGCGGTCACTTGGAAGACCCGCTTCTGGTTTGAGTTCAGTGCCACGTAGCCGTGGAAGCGGGGGATGCCGTCCACGGTGAGGTCGAGCATGGCGTCGAAGCGCTTGGTCAGCGGGATCAGGTCGCCCTCCTGCAGGGCGAGGATCTCCGAGAGCCGGAGGTTGGTGCCCCGGATCTCGGCGGCCACGGCCATGTCGCACTTCTTCATGCTCTCCATGAGGAGGCGGGCCTCCTCGAAGGTGCCGGACTTCTTGTAGCCCGTGTACATCTCCTGGTCGAACTTGTTGGCCACGGGTTCCAGGATGATGGAGGGGATGGCCAGGTTGATCATGCCCACCACCGTGCCCATCTTCACCTCGAAGACCACCAGGAGGACCACCTCGTTGGGGGCCACGATCTGGATGAGCTGGGGGCTGGTCTCCCGGGCCTGGATCTTGAAGTCCAGGTCGATGATGCCCCGCCAGGCCTCGCGCAGGTCGTCCAGGGCCAGCTTGAGCACGCCGTCGAAGATGGACTGCTCGATGTCGGTCATGGTGCGCAGGTTCTTCAGGGGGTCGCCGGGGCCGCCCAGCATCTTGTCGATGATGGGGAACACCAGCTGGGGGTTCACCTCCAGGGCGAAGGCGCCCTCCAGGGGGCGGATGGAGATGGCGTTGAAGCAGGTGGGGTCGGGCACCGACAGGAGGAACTCCTGGTAGCTGAGCTGCTCCACGGAGACCAGGTTCACCTCGGTGATGGTGCGCAGGTAGGCGGAAAGGGAGCTGGAGAAGTTCCTTGCGAACCGGTCGTGCATGAAGTGCAGGCTGCGCATCTGCTCCCGGCTCACCCGGTCGGGGCGGCGGAAGTTGTAGAGGCTGACCTTCTTCTGGGACTGGGCCTTTTTTGCCTTCTGGGGGGCGGGGCCGGCGGCGGGACGGTCCGCGGACGCGGCAGCGGGTGCAGGCGCCTTGGCCCCCTTGGCGTGGGACTTCAGGAGGGCATCTACCTCTTCCTGGCTTAGAATCTTGGCCATTTGTCAGTCCGTTCAACCATCGATGCGCCGCTCTTTCAGCTTGCCCCGGAGCCGGAGCATGGACTTGGTATGCAATTGCGATACCCGACTTTCGGTGATGTTGAGGAGGGTGCCGATCTCCTTCATGGTCAGCTCCTCGAAGTAGTACAGCTGCACCACGAACCGCTCCTTGGTGGGCAGGCGCTCCACGGCGGACTTGAGAAGCAGTCGCACCTCCCGGGCCTGCAGCAGGATGTGGGGGTTCTCGCCGTCCGGGTCGGGCACGAAGCTGATGAGGTTCTCGCCTTCCCCGTTCTCGCCCGCGTCCACGAAAGCGCCCAGGGTCACGCCCTTGAGCTCGTCCAGGCTGTGGTGGAGGTCCTCCAGGGCCAGGCCCAGGTGGGCGGCCACCTCCTCGTCGGTGGCGGCCCTGCCGTGCTGCTGCTCCAGGAGGTGGTAGGCGGCCTCGATGTCCTTCTTCTTGCGGCGCAGGCTGCGGGGGACCCAGTCCAGGTCGCGCAGGCCGTCCAGGATGGCCCCGCGGATGCGCTGCTCGGCGTAGGTCTTGAACTTGACGTTGCGGTCGGGCTCGAACTTGCGCACGGCGTCCATGAGCCCGAGGATGCCCGAGTGGATGAGGTCGTCCATCTCCACGTGGGAGGGCAGGCGGCTGGAGATGCGGTGGGCCACGAACTTCACCAGGGGCAGGCACTCGGTGATGAGATACTCGCGATCCTGGACGTCCGGCTCGGCCTCGGGGGCCTCGGGCTGGGGCGGCGGCGGGGTGTTGCGGCCATAGGCGCTCATGGCCGCCCGGGCTGCGGGCGTCGGGGGCTTCCTGGCCGTTGGGCCGTTTCCTCCCTGGCTTCCCTCCGTCATGGCTCCTCTGCGCTAAGGCCTTTCCAGAATGCAGCAAATCCCTCTTTTTGTAAGGGGATCTTCTGTTGCAACTGCTGTGCCGCGCCGAGGAAGGCCTGGGAGGAGGGGGACTGGGGGTAGAGGTCGGCCACGCAACGCTGCTGGCGCACGGCCTGGAGCATGAACGGGTCGGTGGGCACCATGCCCAGCACCTGCAGGTCCCGGCTCAGGAACCGCCGGGTGGCGGCCTGGAGCTGGTCGACCGTTTCCTCGGCCTCCTCGGGGTTCTGGGCGTTGTTCACCAGGAGCCACAGGGGCTTGTGGGGGTCCCGCAGGTGGACGGTCTTCACCATGGCGTAGGCGTCCACCAGGGCGGTGGGTTCGGGGGTGGTCACCAGGAGCACCTCCTGGGCGGCCATGAGGAGCTTGATCACGGAATCATGGATGCCGGCGGCGGTGTCGATGAGCAGCCAGTCGATGCCCTGGGACACCCGCTGGAGGCCCTGGACCAGCCGCAGCTCCGCCGCCGCGTCCAGGCGGGTCAGCTCTTGGATGCCGCTGGAGGCGGGGATGATGCGGATGCCGAAGGGGCCGTCCAGGAGGATCTCCTCCAGGAGCTTCTCGCCGCGGAGCACGTGCTCGAGGGTCCATTGGGGGCTGAGCCCCAGGAGGATGTCCAGGTTGGCCAGGCCGAAGTCGGCGTCCAGCACCACCACCCGCTGGCCCATCTGGGCCAGGGACATGGCGAGGCCGGCGACGACGTTGGTCTTGCCCACGCCGCCCTTGCCGGAGGCGATGGCCATCACCCGGGAACCGAAGAGGGTGCTCGGGGCGGGCTGGTTCCGGGAGAGGGCGCGCAGTCGATTGGCTTGATCGTTCATGGTACCGCCAGGATTTCGAACAGGGTTAGCAGGCCGGCTGGGGCAGGGGGAGGATCAGGTCCGCCAGGCGGCGGCTGGTGGCCATCTCGAGGTCCTGGGGGACCTCCTGGCCCGTGCCCAGGTAGCTCAGGGGGCGCTTGACGCGCACCAGGGTGCTGAGCAGCGGGCCCAGGGTGCTCGTCTCGTCCAGCTTGGTGAACACCATGCGGGTGGGCTTGAGGGACTCGAAGCGCTGGGCGATGTCGGCCAGGTCCCGGGGCTTGGTGGTGGCCGAGAGGACCAGGTGCACCTCCACGTCGGGGAGCTCGTCCAGGAAGCGGCGCAGCTGGGCCATCATCTCGCCGTCCTTGGGGCTGTGGCCGGGGGTGTCGATGAGCACCAGGGTGCGGTCCTGGTAGAAGCGCAGGGCGCTCTTGAGGTCCTCCACCGTCAGCGCCACGTGCAGCGGCACCTGGAGGATCTCGGCGTACTGGTGGAGCTGGTCGACGGCGGCGATGCGGAAGGTGTCCAGGGTGAGCAGGGCCACCTTCTGCTTGAGCTCGAGCTTGGCGTAGGCGGCGAGCTTGGCGATGGTGGTGGTCTTGCCCACGCCGGTGGGCCCCACCAGGGCCACCACGCGCGTCTTGCCGGATTCCAGCTGGATGGGCGGGGCCACGGGGATGAAGTCGGCGATGATCCGCCGCATGAAGATCCGCGCCTTCTCGGGGTCCAGGGGGCTCTCCCCGTCCTGGTCCAGAAGCGTGCGCTGGGTGTATTCGCAAAGGCGCAGGGCGATGAAGGGATCCACGTCGTTGGCCACCAGGTCGCCGTAGAGCTCCAGGAGCGTCTGGGGCAGCTGCATCTGGGACTGGGGCATGCCCTGCTTCTGGATGCGGGTGAGCTGGGCCTTCATGAGGTCCAGCTCGCGCAGGATGGAGGCGTTGCGCGTCTCCACCTCCTTGAGGGCCTCCACGGCGCCCTTGATCTCCAGGAGCTCGCGGCGCAGGGGCTGGAGGTCCACGGGGGGCGCGGGGGGCGGCGCCGGGGCGGG
>DBMS01000146.1:0-15037 GCA_002297665.1 Holophagaceae bacterium UBA692
CCTGCAAGAACGAAAGAGCGGGGCAAGGTGGTTCCGTTGATTCGATCTACCTACACTAGCCTTCGTCAAGGCTTCCCGAAGGTGCGGCGGGGGCGAATCCAACCGGCGCCCGTGAGTAGGGAGCATATGCTCATTGCCTCCGGGCCAGGCCCTGGTAAACTTCCCGGCATGTCTTGGCACAAACAATTCATGCTGTGCGCGGTGGCCGGGATCCTGGCGACAGGCGCCTGCGGACGTCCGGGCGGAAAGCTCCCGGCAGGCGGAGACTTCGTCCTGCGGGCCCCGGACGGGCCACTGGACACCCGCACGCTGCGCGGCCAGGCGCTTCTCCTGTTCTTCAGCTACACCCACTGCCCGGACGTGTGCCCCGCCCACCTGCGCAACGGGGCCCTGGCTTTCGGCCGCCTGACGTCCGCGGAGCAGGCCCGGGTGCGCCTGATCCTGGTGACCGTGGACCCGGAGCGCGACACCCCCGCCCGCATGAAGGACTACGCCGCCTTCGTGAGCCCGGCCCTGACGGGCCTCACCGGCTCCCCGGCGGAGATCGCCGCCGTGGCCAAGGCCTACGACGCGGCCTACCTCCGGCAGGAGCCCCGCGCCGACGGCAGCTACGACGTGGGGCACACGGAACGCGTCTATGTGGTGGCCCCGGACGGCAGGCTGGCCGCGGTCCTGGGGCGGGGCGCCTCCGAGGCGGAGATCCTGGCCGCCGCCCGGAAGGTCCTGTGAGCCCCCGCCCGGCCCCCCGGGCCCTCCTGGCCCTGGGCGCGCTGGCGCTGCTGGCGGGGCTGACGTTCCTGGACGCCGCCCGGATCCGCCGGTCACGGCGCGCGGAGCAGGCCGCCACGGCCCGGTTCGCGGCCCAGGCCGGCCTCACCGACCTGGCCCTCTTCAACGAGGCGCGCTACACGCGCCACCCGACCCAGGCGGACCGCCATTCGGCTTTCCAGGACCATCCCCAGGCCTTCGATCACTTCCCCACCGGCAGCCTGCTGCCTCCGAGGTCCCATGCGCGCCGGGATTGAGCGCCAGCTCGCCCTTCTGGATTTCACGGTGGCCTCCCTGGCGCGCCGCAAGGCCCGCAACCTGGGCCTGCTGGCGGTCTTCGCGCTGCTGGTCTTCCTTTTGGCCTCCGTGACGCTCTTCACCCGGGCGCTGCGGCAGGAGGCGGCGGCGGTGCTGGCGGGCACGCCCGAGGTGATCCTCCAGCGCATGGTGGCCGGCCGGCATGAGCTGGTGCCCCCGGGCTACCGCGAGCGCCTGGGCCGCATCCGCGGGGTCCAGAAGGTGGAGGGCCGGCTGTGGGGGTACTATTTCGACCCCGTCATCCGGGCGAACTATACGTTCATGGTTACGGATCCCGCCCCGCGGGACGGCACCATCGCCATCGGTCCGGCCCTGGCCCGCCTGCGCGGCCTGGCGGAGGGGGGCACCCTGGCCTTCCGGTCCTATGCGGGCGAGTTGCGCGCCTTCCGCGTCGCCGCCGTGCTGCCGCAGCCTACCGAACTGGCCAGCGCCGACCTGGTGCTGGTCTCCGAGAAGGACTTCCGCGCGTTCTTCGCCTATCCCGAGGGCTGCTTCACGGACCTGGCCTTTTCCGTGGCCAATCCCCAGGAGGCCCGCACCGTCGCCGCCAAACTGGTGCGGGACCTGCCCGATGCCCGGGCCATCCTGCGGGAGGACAGCCTGCGCGCCTACGCCTCGCTCTTCGACTGGAGGGAGGGCCTGGTCCTGGCCATGCTCGCCGGCGCCCTGCTGGCCTTCGGGATCCTGGCCTGGGACAAGGCCTCGGGGCTCTCGGCGGAGGAGCGCCGGGAGATCGGCATCCTCAAGGCCATCGGCTGGGAGACCGGCGACATCCTGCGCATGAAGGCCTGGGAGGGCGTCCTCCTTTGCCTCACGGCCTTCCTGCTGGGGTACGTGGCCGCCTACGCCCACGTGTTCCATGGCGGCGCGGGCCTCCTGGAACCGGTGCTCAAGGGCTGGGCGGTGCTCTACCCCCGGTTCGCCCTGACGCCGGTCCTGGACGGCCTGGACCTCCTGACCCTCCTCCTGCTCACCTGCGTGCCCTACACGGCCGCGGTGCTGGTGCCCACCTGGCGCGCGGCCACCACGGACCCCGATTCGGTGATGCGGTCATGATCGCGCTGTCGGGTCTCCGCAAGGCCTTCAACCCGGGCCGGCCCAACGAATTCTGGGCCCTGGACGGCATCGACCTGGTCATCGAGGCGGGGAAGATCACCGCCTTCCGGGGCCCCAGCGGATCCGGGAAGACGACCCTGCTGACCCTGGTGGGCTGTCTGGCCCGGCCCACGGCGGGCCGCGTGACCTTCAAGGGCGAGGTGGTCTCAAGCCTGCCGGAGCGCTTCCTCACGGACCTCCGCCGGCGGAGCTTCGGGTTCGTCTTCCAGCAGTTCCACCTCGTCCGGGGCCTATCGGCGCTCCAGAACGTCATGCTGCCCGCCGCGCCCACGGGCCGTCCCCGGCGGGAGGTGCGGGACCGGGCGGTGGGGTTGCTGGAGCAGCTCCGCATGGGTGCGCGGCGCGAGGAGCGCGTGGAGTTCCTTTCGGCGGGAGAACAGCAGCGGGTGGCCATCGCCCGGGCCCTCGTCAACGACCCGGAGGTGCTGATCGCCGACGAACCCACCGCCAACCTGGACTCGGTCCTCTCCCGGCAGTTCGTGGGCCTCCTGGAGGAGCTGAACGCCGGAGGCCGCACCGTGATCTTCAGCAGCCACGACCCCCTCGTGGTGGAAAGCGGCGCCGTCCACCGGGTGGTGGGCCTCCGGGACGGGCGGCTGGAGCCATGATCCTCCAGCCGGCGGTCCTCACCCTCCTGCTGATTTCCGCCCTGGGGGTGGCGGTCCTGCTGGCGGCGGCGCCCTTCGCCCTGCAGGTCATCCGGCGGTGGGACCTGGCCAGCGGCTCGGAGCTGCAGCTGCGGCTCGAGCGCAGGACCTACCTCTTCTCCACCCTCGTGGCGTTCGTCATGGCCCTGCAGCTCGCGGGAATCCTGCTCTTCGTCCTCAACGCCGACCGCATGGCGGTGCAGTTCCCCGGGGCCATGTGCGCGGTGGGCACCCTCAACGCGGGCCGGTTCGGGTTCGGGGCGCTGCTGGGGCAGGTGGCCCTGTTCTTCCTGGCCGGCATGTGGCTCACCCTGAACCACGCGGATTCCCTGGGCCGCGACTATCCGCTGGTGAGGATCAAGTACGCCCTGATGGTCGGCCTGCTGCTCCCGGCGGCGGCGGCGGTCCTGGCGCTCCAATGGACCTACTTCTCCGGCCTGCGCGCCCAGACCCTCACGTCCTGCTGCGGCAGCCTCTTCGCCGAAGGGGCAGGAGGGCTCCCGGGGGATCTGGCCGCGCTCCCCCCGGGCCCGGTCAGGGCGGCCTTCTTCGGGTGCCTGGCGCTCGCCGTGGCCGCGGCCTGGTTCCTGCGCCGCCGGGGCGGATACCTCACGGGCCTGGCCAGCGCCGCGGCCTTCGCGGCCACCCTGGCCGGCATCACGTCCTTCCTGTCGCTCTACGTCTACGAGCATCCCCACCACCACTGCCCGTTCTGCATGCTCAAGGCCGAATTCCACCACGTCGGCTACGCCCTGTACGTCCCGCTCTTCCTGGCCACCGCCGCGGGCCTGGGCACCGCGGCGCTCCAGCCCTTCCGCCGGGTGCCGACCCTGTCGGCCTTCGTTCCCGCCCTTTCGGTCCGGCTTTCCCGGGTGGCGGCCGCCGGCTTCCTCCTGGTGCTCCTGGTCGCCCTTGGCATCCTTTGGCGATCCCATCTCATCCTTTCCTGACGGAGGTGCCCCATGACGGCACGCGAGGTTCTCATGCGAAGTTTCTGCCTTTGCCTCGGCCTGGCGCTGGGGGCGGTCCCGCCGCCCGCCCAGGGCGTTGCCGCGCGGGCCGCCGTGGCGGCCCCGGAGAACGAGCTGGTGAAGTGCCCCAAGTGCCCCTACTGCGGCATGGACCGAAAGCAGTTCCACAAGGCGCGGATGCTGGTGCAGTACAGCGACGGCCTGCTGGAAGGCACCTGCTCCCTGCACTGCGCGGCCATTAGCCTCTCCCTCCACGTGGACCGGGATCCCGTGGGCATCTGGGTGGGGGACAACGGGGCCGCCGGCGAGGTCGTGCCGCTGGTTGACGTGGACCGGGCCACCTTCCTGGTGGGCAGCAAGCTGCCCGGGGTCATGACCGTCACCAGCAAGGTGGCCTTCGGGACCGCGGCCGCCGCCAAGGCCGCCCAGGCCGCCCAGGGCGGCGAGCTCCTGAACTTCGACCAGGCCCTCCTGGCCGCCTACACCGACATGTCGAAGGACGTCGCCCGCATCCGCAAGATGCGCGCGGAGCGCCGCAGGCGGATGCAGGAAGGCGCGCCCGGGGGCAGGCCCTGATGCCGGCGCCGGGACTCCTCCTGGCGGCGGCCCTCCTCGTCCAGGCGCCGGGGGAGCCGCCCAGGCCCGGCCCGCGGGATCTCTGCCCGGTGTGCGGCATGAACGTGGCCAAGTACCCCGCCTGGCAGGCCGTCGTGGTCTGGAAGGACGGCGGGGCCCACCACTTCGACGGCGCCAAGGACCTGTTCAAGTTCCTCCAGGCCCCCGGGGCTTTCCTGCCGGGACGCAGGCGGGACGCCATCGGGGGCCTATACGTCACCGAGTTCTACGGCCTGAAGCGGATCCCGGCGGAATCCGCGTGGTACGTGGTGGGATCCGATGTGCTGGGACCCATGGGCCACGAACTGGTGCCGTTCGCGTCCGCGGAGGATGCGGCGGAATTCATGAAGGACCACAAGGGCCAGCGCGTGCTCCGCTTCGGCCAGGTGACGGGACTCGTCACGAAGGGCCTGGATTCAGGGCAGTTCTAACCGGAGGATCCGCGCCCTCCCGCGGACCGTCAGTTGTAGGCGAGCTTGATCTCTTCGGCCTCGGCCATGAGGGGCGCGGCCAGGCGGAAGGTGTCCTGCTCCTTCCAGAACGGCAGCCGCGCGTGGCGTTCCACGTACTTCTGGGGGATGGGGTGCGAGCCGATCTCCACCTTCAGGCCGTAGGCGGTCTCGATGAAGGCCTTGAAGCGGGCGGTGTCGGGGCAGGGGGGGTAGCCCACCAGGAAGCAGGTGGCCAGGTGGATGACTTCGGCGCCGTTCTTCTTCATCTCCTCGGGGACGTACTCGATGTTGCCGCCCGGGCAGCCGCCGCAGGTGGCGTAGCCGACCACCTCGACCTGCTCGTCCGGGGCGTAGCGGGCGAAGGAGCCCCGGCGCTCCCGCAGGGCGCGAAAGCACTTGCCGCCCCCGCAGGTCTGGTAGCGTCCGCAGATGATGATGCCGATCCTGGTCATGGCCGATCCTCCTGGATGGGGCAGGGGAAATGGAAAGGGATATCTTCAATCTAGCTGCTGGGCTGGCAGGGCGTCGGTGCGGATGGGCCGGACGCAGGCCAGGGCCTGCTCCAGGTCCTGGATGAGGTCCTCCAGGTCCTCGATGCCCACCGACAGCCGGACCAGGCCGTCGGTGATGCCCGCCTCGAGGCGGTCCTCCCGGGCCATGCCGGCGTGGGTCATGGAGGCGGGATGGCTGATGAGGGTCTCCACGCCCCCCAGGGACACGGCGAGGCCCGCCAGGTGGACGTTGTCCATGAGGATGCGGCCGGCCTCGGTGCCGCCCTTGAGTTCGAAGGCGATCATGGAGCCGGGGCCCGACATCTGGCGCCTGGCCAGCTCGAACTGGGGGTGGGAAGGCAGGCCCACGTAGCGCACCCACGCCACGGCGGGGTGCCTGGCCAGCCAGCCCGCCACCACCTTGGCGTTCTCCTGGGCGCGCTCCACCCGCAGGGCCAGGGTCTTGAGGCCGCGGCTGACCATGTAGGCCTGGTGCGGATCCATGTTCGCGCCCAGGTTCACGAGCATGGCCCTGATCCGCTTGTGCAGGGCCTCGGTCTTCGCCACGACGATGCCGCCGACGATGTCGGCGTGGCCGTTGATGAACTTGGTCACGGAGTGCAGCACCACGTCCGCGCCCAGGTCCAGGGGCTTCTGCAGGTGGGGGCTGGCGAAGGTGTTGTCCACCACCAGCAGGGCCCCGGCGGCGTGGGCGATCTCCGCGGCGGCCTGGATGTCCGTGACGGACATGGCGGGATTGCTGGGGGTCTCCACGTACACCAGCTTCGTGGTGGGCCGCATGGCCCGGCGCAGGTTCTCGATGTCGGAGGTGTCCACGTAGGTGGATTCGACCTGGAACCGGCTCATGTGCTTTTCCATGAGGCCGCGGCTGGGGCCGTACACGGAATCCGTGCTCACCGCGTGGTCGCCCGCGTTGAGAAGGGCGAGGTACACGGTGCTCACCGCGCCCATGCCGCTGGCCATGGCCGTGGCCCCGAAGCCGTTCTCCAGCTGGGCGACGTTCTCCTCCAGGGCCGCGGTGGTGGGATTGCCGATGCGGGTGTAGATGTAGCCGTCCTCCCTGCCCGCGAAGCGGTCCGCGCCCTGCTGGGCGTTCCGGAAGGCGAAGGTGGAGGTCTGGTAGATGGGCGTCACGACGCTGCCGTGGGCATCCTCGCGGATGCCCGCGTGGACGAGCTTTGTGTTGAAACCTTTGTTTCGGGTGTCCATGGGGGCTCCTGGGTTCAGACGAGACGTTTCCGGGCCTGGCTCAGCAGATGCCGCATGCCGCCGCCCTTGGGCAGGGGCGTCGCATCGGCGTCCACCCTGCCCTGATAGAATTTGGCCCGCGCCGTCGCCCGGACCTTGCCTTCCTGTTCGAGCGTGGCGGTGAGCAGGTGGAGGGGACCATCCCCCCGGATCCATTCGCCCTTCAGGATCGCGGGCCGCCCCGTGCGCACCGGGCCGCGGAAGCGCACCCGCAGTTCGGCCGTGTAGGCCTCCTGCCCCATGGCGAGCATGCAGCTGGCCATGGCTCCGTCCAGGAGGCCGGAGATCACGCCGCCGTGGACGAGGCCCTCGTAGCCTTCATAGGATTTGCCGCAGCCGAAGGTCCCCTCCACCCGGTGGACGCCGGTGACCCGGTAGTCCACCTGCAGGCCGAAAGGATGGCGGTCCCAGCACACCACGCAGTGCGGGTGGTGCCGGAAGCGCGCGGCGTCCAGGCGCGCCTGGGCCGCCTCCACCGCGGGATCCAGCCCGCCGACGGCCCGTGATTCCGCCGCGAGGGGATCCACGGGATCCGGCAGGGCCGGCCCCTCACAGGTGAACGCGAATCGAGCGGGGGTGGCGGGCATGGGGAACCTCAGATCCGATTGTGAGCATATGTTCTTAATCGGTCAACGGACCTGGGTCACACCTCGGGGCTGTCCATGGGCCGGGTCTGGCTAGCGCGCCTTCGCCAGGAGGAGAACCAGTCCCACCGGCATCAGCAGCAGGACCAGGACCGCCCAGGACGCCGGCTTGGCGAAGTTGAGGGTCCACCCTACGCCGATGACCTTGGGCACCCAGATGCGGTCGTCGTCCGGATTCACGTAGAAGAGCCCCCATTTGTAGAGGGCCCGGTTCGCCTCCGCGGGCTTGAGGCGGGCGAAATCCCGGACCATGAAGGCGATTCCCGCCAACAGGAGGATCACGAAAGCCAAGGCGCCCGCGAGGATGATGCCCGGGCCGTGGGCGGGCGCCAGGAGCACGAAGCCCATCAGCACCGCCAGGCCCAGGCCCAGCAGGCCCCGCATGGGCGCCATGGCCAGCGCCCGGGCCTTGGCCGGATCCTTCTGCGCCAGGGCCAGCAGGACGCCCAGGGCCGTGGTGAAGACCCACACCAGGACGGGGATCCCGAAGACCACCCAGGGAAGGCCGGCCTTGGGGGTCCAGCCGTCGGCGATCCCCCGGGCGTTGAAATGCGTGGGAACGGGGTCGGGCAGGGAGGGGAGGATCCAGGCGTATAAGAGGGCCAGGCCCCCGAATCCGGCCACCGCCAGAAGGTCCCAGGGGGACAGGGGGACGGGGCGCTCGGTGGGGGTCATGCTCGAAGCATACGCCGGGAGGGCGAAGTGCGTCATGGCCCCTTTCGCAAGGTCGAAATAGGGTTATATTGCCAACAACGTTCTTGTATAAAAGAACTCTTGAAGGAGGGGCCCATGGGCAAGCATCAGGTGCGGATCGCCTGGACCCGCGGCGAGGCCGCCTTCGTGGACGCGCGGTACAGCCGCGCCCACGAATGGGTCTTCGACGGCGGTGCCCGGGTGCCGGCGTCCTCCTCGCCCTTCGTGGTGCCGCCGCCCCTGTCGGACCCGGCCCGGGTCGACCCGGAAGAGGCCCTGGTGGCGGCCGCGAGCAGCTGCCACATGCTCTGGTTCCTGTCCATCGCCGCCGGCAAGGGCTTCGTGGTGGACGCCTACGTGGACGACGCGGTGGGGATCATGGGACGCAATCCCCTGGGGAAGGTGGCCATGACCCGCATCGTCCTGCGCCCTGAGATCACGTTCCTGGGCCAAGCCCCCACCGCCCGGCAGCTGAGGGAGCTCCACGAGGCTTCCCACGACTGCTGCATGATCGCCAATTCCCTCACCACGGAGATCGTGGTGGAGGAGCCCGTCAGGCAACCTTGAACTTCCGTCCGATCCAGGTGCGGGCCAGGGGCGTCTCCAGCCGCCCCGAGCGCAGGTCGCCCAAACTGTAGAGGGAGAGGTCCACCACGGGGGTGTCCGGGCCCAGGGTGCCGTCCTGGAGGCGGGCCTCCAGGTCTCCCTTGGGAACGGCCCGCAGGCCGCCGGCGTCCACCAGCACCCAGGCCGCGGGGTCCACCTCCGCCAGGCCCAGGTCGCCCACCAGCCGGCGCACCTTGCGCAGCATGGCGTCGATGGCGCAGCCCGAGGGCGCCGAGGCCAGCTCGGGCTCGGCCACGGCCAGGATGCGGTCCTTCACCAGCGCGAAGGCGCCCTGGTAGGCGTGACCCTTGTGCCGCCACTGGGCCAGGATGGCCTCCATGCCTTCCTCCAGGCGGGCCCGCGTCTCGGCGGAGGGCGCGGCGTCCAGGGCCACCAGCCAGAGGCGGGCGGAATCGGGAAGGGGCTGGAAGGGTCCGGGCAGGTGGGACATGGGTGGGCCTCGGCGCCCATTCTACATGAGAATGAGACTCCATGGCACGGCAAAAATCCGCCCTCCGCCGCGCCGGGCGCCGGAAATCGCCGGGCTCCGGGCGGCGCATCCGGCGTAGCATAGGGCATTCCACAGTCCGGAGGTCGAGATGACCGCTCGCGTCAAAGAAATCCTTTCGTGGTACGGCTCGGAGAATCCGGGCGTGAAGGCCAACCTGGCCCGGCTCATGAACACCGGGAAGCTGGCCGGCACCGGCAAGTTCGTGATCCTGCCCGTGGACCAGGGCTTCGAGCACGGCCCCGCCCGCAGCTTCGCCCCCAACCCCGCGGGCTACGACCCCCGCTACCACGTGGAGCTGGCCATCGAGGCCGGCTGCAACGCCTACGCGGCGCCCCTGGGCTTCCTGGAGGCCGTCGCGGGCGACTACGCCGGCGACGTTCCCCTGATCCTCAAGCTCAACAACAGCGACAGCCTGGCCAAGGTGGGCGAGCCCTGCCCGGCGGTGACGGCATCCGTGGAGGACGCGCTGCGCCTGGGCTGCGCCGCCATCGGCTACACCATCTACCCCGGCAGCGGGGAGCGCAACGCCCAGTACGAGGCCCTGCGCGAGCTGATCCTCGAGGCCAAGGCCGTGGGCCTGCCCACAGTCGTGTGGGCCTACCCCCGGGGCGGCGGCGTCTCCAAGGAAGGCGAGACGGCCCTGGACGTGGTGGCCTACGCCGCGCAGATGGCGGCGCAGATGGGCGCGCACATCATCAAGGTGAAGCCGCCGAAGGATTTCGTGGAGCAGGCCGAGGCCAGGAAGGTCTACGAGAAGTACGGCATCCCCACCTCCGCCCTGCGGGACCGCATCCGCCACGTGGTGCAGTCCGCCTTCAACGGCCGGCGCATCGTGATCTTCTCCGGGGGCGAGGCCAAGGGCACCCCGGAGGTGCTCGCCGAGGTGCGCGAGATCGCCGCAGGCGGTGCCTTCGGCAGCATCATGGGGCGCAACGCCTTCCAGCGCCCGAAGGCGGAGGCCCTGGAACTGCTGGCCGCCGTCATGGCCATCCACGCCGGCGCGTAGCCCAAAAGCCAAAAGAGTTCACATTCCGATTTCGAGTGGACCTAGGCTAGGTCCAGCCCGTCTCCGCACCGCGTTCCCGGCACCTGGGCCCCGCCGCGCCACCCCTTTCCGGGGCGGCGGGCCGTGGTGCGCCATCAATCGTGAAAAATTTCTCAATTTGTCCGGACCCTTGATTCCCGTCAAGGCGGCCGGCCCACCCGCCTGGGACGCTGGCCCCAGGGACCCGTGAAGGAGCACCATGTTCTGCAACCAATGTGAGCAGGCCGCCCAAGGCACCGGCTGCGCGGAATTCGGCATCTGCGGCAAGGACGAGGACGTCCAGTCGCTGCAGGAGACGCTCCTCTACGGCCTCAAGGGCATGGCCGCCTACGCCCACCACGCCCGGCGCCTGGGCAGGACCGACGAGGCCGTTTCCGCCTTCATGGAAGAGGCGCTGTTCGCCACCATGACCAACGTCAATTTCGACGTGCCCAGCCTGCTGGAGATGGTGCTGGAATGCGGCAAGCACAACCTTCGGGTGATGCAGATGCTGGACGAGGCCCATGTGGAGCGCTACGGCCGGCCCGCCGTGGGCCAGGTGGCGGCGGGCACCCGCGCGCAGCCGGGCATCCTCGTCACCGGCCACGACCTGCTGGACCTGGAGAACCTCCTGGAGCAGGTGCGGGGCACCGACGTCCTGGTCTACACGCACGGCGAGATGCTCCCGGCCCACATGTATCCCGTCCTGAAGGGCCATCCCAACCTCGCCGGCCACTTCGGCGGGGCCTGGCAGCTGCAGAAGTCCGAGTTCGAGGCGTTCGGCGGGGCCATCCTGGCCACCACCAACTGCATCCTGGAGCCCCGGGAATCGTACCGGGACCGCGTCTTCACGACTCGCGTCACGGCCGTCCCCGGCGCCACGCGCCTGCGGGGCGACGACTTCTCCGCCGTCATCGCCCGGGCCAAGGCCCTGGGCCCGCTCCCGGAGCGCACGGGGCCTTCGCTCACCGTGGGCTTCCACCAGAGCGTGATCCTGGGCGCGGCGCCCGCGATCCTCGAGGCCGTGGCCAAGGGCGAGGTGACGCGCTTTTTCGTCATCGGCGGCTGCGACGGCGCCGAGCCGGGCCGCAACTACTTCAGCGACTACGCGAAGAACGCACCGGCCAGCTCGTTCATCCTTACCCTGGGCTGCGGGAAGTTCCGCATCCTCGACCACGACTACGGCACGCTCCTGGGCCTGCCCCGGCTGCTGGACATGGGGCAGTGCAACAACGCCTACGGCGCCATCCAGGTGGCCGCGGGGCTGGCCGGGGCGCTCAACTGCGGCGTCAACGACCTGCCGCTCACGATTGTCCTTTCATGGTTCGAGCAAAAGGCGGTGGCCGTGCTCCTCACCCTGCTCCACCTGGGCGTGAAGAACATCGCCGTCGGGCCGGCCGCGCCGGCCTTCCTCAGCCCGAACGTGTTCAAGGTGCTCCAGGGCGCCTATGGCCTCAAGCTCACTGGATCCGACGCCAAGGCCGACCTCGCCCTGGTATGATGGCCCCGCGAACCCCCCACCCGAGGATTTCCCCGTGAAAGCCAAGCGTTCCGTCATCGTTCTGGGCCTGGCCATCCCGATCCTGCTCGGGGTGTTCTTCGGATCCGGCGTCTACACCTTCGTCTCGGCCAACGGGACGTCATACCTCTCCGACAATCCCGCGGTGTGCATCAACTGCCACGTCATGCAGGAGAACTACGACGGGTGGCTCCACGGGTCCCACCACGCGGTGGCCACGTGCAACGACTGCCACCTGCCCCACGACAACATCGTCAACAAGCTCTACGTGAAGGCCTCCAACGGCTGGCACCACTCCCAGGCCTTCACCATGGGCGGGTACCACGACCCCATCCAGATCAAGCCCGGCAACGCCCAGGTGCTGGAAGCCAACTGCGTCCGGTGCCACGCGGGGCTCACGGGCGAAATCACGGCCCACGGGACCCTGGGCGTGCCCACGGACCCCGCGCGCAGGGCCGACCTCTTCGGCTGCGTCCGCTGCCATCCCGGAGTCGGCCATGGCCGCTGATTCCCGAACCCTTCCTTCCTCCAACCTGAACCCGCGAGGCTGACCATGACCGAGACCAAGCCGCCCCTGTTCAACCGCCCCGCCCTCAGGCTGGGCCTCATCGCCGCCGCGGCCGCGGCGGGCACCATCCTGGTGCTCCTGCTCAACGCCAGCATCTCCAAGCACAAGGCCGAGGCCTCCAAGACCTCCGTGCGCGTGGTGGAGACCGACGAGACGTCGGTGGACCCCGCGATCTGGGGCAAGAACTTCCCGCGGCAGTACGACGGCTACCTGCGCACCATCGAGCGCTCCGGAACCAAGTACGGCGGCGGCGGAAGCGAGACCCTGGCCATCAGCAAGCTCACCGAGGATCCGCGGCTACCGGTCATCTTCGACGGCTACGCCTTCGCCCTGGACTACCGCCAGCGCCGGGGCCACGCCTACATGCTGGACGACCAGCGCGCCACCAAGCGCGTCACGGAACGCCCGCAGCCCGGCGCGTGCCTCCACTGCCACGCGTCCACCACCGTCGCCTACCGCGAGGCGGGCCTGAAGGTGGGGGCCCCGGGGAACCTCCAGGAGGCCTTCGATTCGTCCAACGCCCAGGCCCAGCTGCAGGCCGGCTTCCAGGCCATCGGCAAGCTCCCCTACGCCGAGGCCACCAAGCTCGTGAAGCACCCCGTTGCGTGCATCGACTGCCACGACCCCAAGACCATGGCCCTGCGCGTGACCAAGCCCGGCTTCATCAACGGCATCGACGCCCTGGCCCGCAGCGGCGAACCGGTGCCGCACCTGCCGTCCATCGAGACCTGGCGCAAGGGGGACCGCTCCCGGAACTACGACGCCAACAAGGACGCCTCCCGCCAGGAGATGCGCTCCATGGTCTGCGGGCAGTGCCACGTGGAGTATTACTGCGGCCCCAAGACCACCCTCTTCTTCCCCTGGAACAAGGGCCTGAAGGTCGAGCAGATCGAGGCCACCTACTCGGACTACAAGTTCCCGGACGGGCACCGGTTCTTCGACTGGAAGCACAAGCGCACCGGCGCCGAGGTCCTCAAGGCCCAGCA
This sequence comes from Holophagaceae bacterium UBA692, assembly GCA_002297665.1. Lineage (GTDB taxonomy): Bacteria > Acidobacteriota > Holophagae > Holophagales > Holophagaceae > Mesoterricola. Next base: position 13,199 of record DBMS01000146.1, read on the forward strand.
CCCCGAGTTCGAGATGTGGAGCCAGGGCGTCCACGCCCGCTCCGGCGTGAGCTGCGCCGACTGCCACATGCCCTACGTGCGTGAAGGCGCCCTGAAGATCAGCGACCACCAGGTGCGCAGCCCCCTGCTCAACATCTCCCGCGCCTGCCAGACCTGCCACCGGTTCCCCGAGGGCGAGCTCAAGGCCCGGGTGGAGGCCATCCAGGAGAAGACCCACACCCTCATGATCCGCGCCGAGGACGCCGTGGTGGCCCTCATCAACGACCTGGAGAAGGCCAAGAACGACGGCATCCCCGAAACCGCCCTGGGCGACATCTTCGAGCTGCAGCGCAAGGCCCAGTGGCGCACGGACTTCATCAACGCCGAGAACTCCATGGGCTTCCACGCCCCCCAGGAGGTGGCCCGCATCCTCGGCGAAGCCATCGACTTCGCCCGCCAGGGCCAGCTCGCCCTGCGGGACCTGCGGGAAAAAACGAAGATCGCCAAGAAGTAAGGCTCCGGGAGACCCCATGTCACAGCCCCTGACCCGCCGCGATCTCCTTCGCGAGGGTGGCCTCTGCGCCACCGCCGCCACCCGGGTTCCCAGCCCCCTGGCCGCGGCGGCCATGGGGGCCTCCCATGGTTTCCCGCGCCACCTGGAAATCCGGTAAGCTCCAGCCATGCTCTATTCCATGGCGACCGGATATGCCCTTCGCGCGCTGTCGGCGCTGCCCGAGGACGGTTCCTACCTCCTTGCCAAGGAGCTCGCGGGGCGGGTGGAGCTGCCCGGGCCCTACCTGGCCAAGGTCCTCCAGACCCTGGCCCACGCGGGCGTCCTCGAGTCCATGCGGGGCCCCCACGGCGGCTTCCGCCTGGCGCGGTCCGCGGCCTCGATCACGGTGGGCGAGGTGGTGGCCATCCTGAACGCCATGGACACCACCACGGTGTGCGTCATGGGCTTCACGGACTGCCTGGGCAAGGGGAGGCCCTGTCCCCTCCACGCGGCGTGGTGCGACGCCAAGGCGACCCTGGACCACACCATGGCGGAGGTGACCATCCGCGATCTCCACCGGCTGGACCTGTCGACGCTCAAGGTCGTTCCCCGGGTGAAGTGCCACGGCGAATCCGCTTTTTCCGGTGCCTGACCGGCGCATTGCTCGTAGAATTCCGACATCTGATCATCCAGGTCCCGGACGCACCGGACCCTTCCCTGAAGGAGCCTTGCATGCCACTGACCCATCGTTTTTCGGCTGAAGTCTTCGGAACCTTCTGGCTGGTGCTGGGAGGCTGCGGCAGCGCGGTGCTCGCCGCGGCCTTCCCCGCCGTGGGCATCGGCCTTCACGGCGTGAGCCTGGCCTTCGGCCTCACCGTCCTGACGATGGCCTACGCGGTGGGCCCCATCTCCGGATGCCACCTGAACCCGGCCGTGACCCTGGGCCTGGCCGTGGGCGGGCGCTTCGCCTGGAAGGACGTCCTCCCCTACTGGGCCGCCCAGGTGGCGGGCGCGATCCTCGCGGGGTGCGTGCTCTACCTCATCGCCTCGGGCAAGCCGTTCTTCCAGCCCGGCGGGTTCGCCAGCAACGGGTACGGGCCCCACAGCCCCGGACAGTACTCCCTGGGCTCGGCCTTCCTCACGGAGGCCGTCATGACCTTCTTCTTCCTGTTCGTGATCCTGGGCGCCACCTCCCGCAAGGCGCCGGCGGGCTTCGCGCCCATCGCCATCGGGCTGTGCCTGACGCTCATCCACCTGGTGAGCATCCCCGTGACCAACACCAGCGTGAACCCCGCCCGGAGCACCGGCGTGGCCTTCTTCGCGGAAGGCGGCTGGGCCCTGGGGCAGCTCTGGCTGTTCTGGGTGGC
>DBMS01000146.1:15189-15713 GCA_002297665.1 Holophagaceae bacterium UBA692
GCCGCCCAGGCCCTGACCGCTGTCGCGGTCCGCGCCGCTGCGCGTCGCGCGGCAGGGGACGCTGGCCCTTCCGCATGCGAGCCTGGGGCGGGCCTGCGCCCCCTGCCTTGGACGGGCCTGGGCTTGACGCTCTGGGTGCCGGGACCTTCTGCCAAGGGGATTCAGGGAAGCTGCAACACGGTCCGGGGGCGGCGGTGGCCAATCGGAGCCATGAAACGGGCCCGGGGAGAGGGATGAGCGGGCTTCAGCCCCGATCCCGGCTGAGGACCAGTCGCTGGATCCCACCATCCTTCAATGGATACGCCCAGAAGTTGAGCAGCAACCCGATTTCCTTGCCGGAAAGGCGGAGGTAGGTAAGCACCTGGGCTTGGTGGATGGGAGTGAGGCTTTCCACGGTCTTTGCCTCCACCACCACGGTGTCATCCACAAGGAGATCGATCCGGTACGACTCGGGGACCAGAAGCCCCTCGAAGGTTCCCGATTGGGCCATCCAACCAGAATGCCGAGCCCAGGCCCGTCCAAGG
>DBMS01000075.1 GCA_002297665.1 Holophagaceae bacterium UBA692
GCTTGGCCAGGTGCAGGTCGTCTGGCGATGCCCCCGCGGCCGGCGTATTTGCCGCTGCCGGGGCCGAAGGGCTCGATGCGGGAGTGGGTGTCGTTGGTGTGCAGGAGGGTGATGCGGCCCGCGCCCGGGGCGTCCTGGCCCGAAAGGGGCAGGCGGGAGGCGGCGGCTGCGGCCCCGAGGGCCTGGAGAAAGGTGCGGCGTTCCATGGCGGGTATTAGGAGGTAAGCCACACTAACGTTCAAGTAGCCACCATTTCCTACGGCTGCTGCCTGGGTCCGACGAGGTGAGGCAAGTAGTCAGCAGGCGAAAGCACGACCACCCCCTCTCGAACGGGTTCAGGGAAATGCTTGAGATTGCCTGTCACAAGCCAAGCCCCGGCGGCATGGGCCAGGGCGAGAAAAGGCATGTCCTTGGGGTCCGGGCCTGGATGGGGCCAGGCGGCGGGGTCCGGCATTCGAAGGCTCTCCTCGATCAGGAACTCCAGCCAGCGAGGCGGAAACCCGTAGCGGCGGAACTTCGCTCTTCGAGCGACCTCCCGATACTCACCGATGATCCATGGGCAGGTGACCGCCTGAACCTGTCCCTCCAGCACCCAATCCATGACGATCTCCGCAGGCGCTCCTCCCGGCTTGATGCCTGCGGAAACAATAACGTTGGTGTCCAGGACGACCAATCTCATCGGGCCTTCCGGCGGAGGCGGGACACGCGGACCTCGTCGATTTCCCGGTCAATCTCCTCCTCGCTTATCGGGCTCGCTCCAGATTCTCCCGCAAGGCGCCAGCCTTCCCGCAGGCTGGCCTTCGCCATGGCCCGCCTCAGCTCCCGGTCCTCCAGGGTCACATCCCCAAAAACAGGAACCAGGAAGTAGGCCGGACCCTGTTGACCCGCCAGCAGGACCGTTTCTCCCTTCGGCACGGACTCCAGGGCCTTGGTGCCTCGAGTCCGGAACTCTCGCAGCGATACCTGGCGCACGGTTCATCCTCCTCTTCGCCCAGTGTAGCCATTTTGGCTACAGGCGCAAGGAGTTGAACTCTGGATCCCGTGTCTTGCGAACTACTCGGGTCTCTTCCGGAATGCGGGCTGCATGTTTTTTTGACAGTCTGAAGTGCACCGCGAGGATTCAGCCGGCAATGCGGATTGTGCCTGCCAAGTGAACGCTATTGGCCCTAGCCCAGGACCGGCACCGCCATGCCCGACGACGCCATCTTCACGCCGCCCCGCACCGCGAAATCCATCCTCCCCAGGTTCACCCCGGCGAATCCCACCTGGAAGATCTCCGTCTCGCCCACCTTCACCGGGGCGTCCAGGAACGTGTGGCTGTGCCCGCCGATGATGACGTCGATGCCGGGCACCAGCTTGGCCAGGTGCAGGTCGTCCACGGCGTAGCCGTGGAGGTCGTGGCCCAGGTGGCTGAGCACCACCACCAGGTCCACCTTCTCCACCTCGCGGAGGTGCCTGATCACGGGCTTGACGGATTCCACGGGATCGCGCCAGTCGACGCCCAGGTGGTTCTTGGCCGAGACCAGGCCCTTGAAGTCGACGATCAGGCCGGTGATGCCCACCTTGACGCCCGGGAACGACCGGACCACGTAGGGGCGCAGGCGCGAAGCCAGGGCGGGGGCGCCCTTCGTGTCGAGGTTGCAGTTCAGGAAGGGGAACTTCGCCTCGGCCATGGCCGCCACCAGGGCGTCCACGCCGTTGTCGAAGTCGTGGTTGCCCAGGGTGCCGGCGTCGTAGCCGCACATGCTCATGAGGCGGTAGTCCAGGAAGCCCTTGTACTCGTTGAAGTAGGGGGTGCCCTGGAAGACGTCGCCGGCGTCGAGCACCAGGACGTTGGGGGTGGTGGCGCGGATCTGCTTGATCAGCGTGGCGCGGCGGGCGATGCCCCCGCGGCCGGTGTATTTGCCGCTGCCGGGGCCGAAGGGCTCGATGCGGGAGTGGGTGTCGTTGGTGTGCAGGAGGGTGATGCGGCCCGCGCCCGGGGCGTCCTGGCCCGAAAGGGGCAGGCGGGAGGCGGCGGCTGCGGCCCCGAGGGCCTGGAGAAAGGTGCGGCGTTCCATGGCGGGTCCTAGAACTTGAAGGTCGAGGCCTTGATGGCCGCGGCGATTTCGGGGGAGTAGGTGTAGCGGGCGCCGGCCTCGGGCTGGATGGGCTTATGCTCGCGGCCCATGCGCTCGCACACGTCGATGACCAGCTGGCGCACCGGCTGGCCCGTGAGCTGGACGTTCCGCCCGTTCTTCAGGGTGGGGGTGCCGTCCCCGTTGGCCAGGAGGTAGTCCGTGGTGGCCACCAGGACCGTGGCGGCGGGGTCGATGGGGGTGCCGTCGCTCCAGGTGATGGACACCACCGGGTGGTCCGGGGTGCCGGTCACGGAGGCGCGGGCCCCGGAGAAGGGCTCGCCGCCCCGCCTCTGGATGCCCTCCTTGATGATCTGGACCAGCTCGGCGCCGGTGTACTCGGCGATCACAAGTTCGTTGTCGAAGGGGAGCACCTCGTAGATGTCCTGGACCTTCACCTCGCCGGGGTTGATGTTCCGGCGGAGCCCGCCGGTGTTGGTGAAGGCGAACCGCACCGGGGCCTTGGCCACCTTGGTGGCGCCCTCCCGCATCACGTCGGCCAGGAAGAAGCCCAGGGGGTTGTCCCCGACCACCGTGGCCTTGCCGATGCCCTTGGGCGAAACCCCCAGCACGCGGCCGAAGCTCGCGTGGATCTTCTCGGCCAGGGGCGCCAGGTACCTGGCCACCTCGGCGTCGTCGGCCACCGCCGGCCCCACCGGGTTGGCCACCGCCAGGTCCATGCGGGGGGCGGGGGCCTGCGCCGCCAGGGCCAGGCCCAGGGCCCAGGTTCCTAGAATCATGGGGAGCTTTCTCACGGGTTTCCTCTCGGTACGAAATGGGTCGTTGGCCTACCCGACAGTATGCCAGGGCGGGCATCAAACCAATAGGTATGAACGGTTAGCGAATCCGCTCCCGGTGCAGGGTATAGCGGTCCAGCCGCGCCGCGTCCAGAGTCACTCCGGTGCCGGGGCCCGGGGGGATGGCGATGAATCCGCCGGGTCCCAGCACTACCGGCGGATCCGCGATGTCCTCCCGGAAGTAGCGCCGGGTCTCCGAGGTGTCCCCGGGAATGGAGAAGTTGTCCACCGCCTGGAGGTGGATGTTCACGGCCCGGCCCAGGCCCGTCTCGTCCATGCCGCCGGACCACACGGGGACCCCCCGTTCCTCGCAGAGCTTGGCGATGCGGATGGACTCCAGGAGTCCCCCCACCCTGCCCTGCTTGATGTTGATGACCCGGCAGGCCCCCAGGCCCAGGGCGGCTGCGGCGTCGTCCAGGCTGTGGATGGATTCGTCCAGGCACAGCGCGGTCTTCAGCTGGGGCTGCAGGAGGGAGTGCTGGTAGATGTCGTGGTAGCCCAGGGGCTGCTCGATCATGGTGAGGTTGAAATCGTCCAGGCGCCGGAGGTGCGCGGCGTCGTCCAGGGTGTAGTCGCCGTTGGCGTCGGCCATGAGCGCCAGGTCCGGGAACCGCTCCCGCACCGCGGCCACCCAGTCCACGTCCTTGCCGCGCATGATCTTCATCTTCACCCGGTGGTACCCCTGGGCCACGGCCTCCTCCACCTTGGCCAGCAGGGCGCCGGTGGTCTCCTGGATGCCGATGCTGATGCCCGAAGGGATGGGCTTGGCCCCGAACCCCAGCAGCTGGTGGAGGGGGACCCCCTCGCGCCGGGCGAAGAGGTCCAGCAGGGCGTTCTCCACCGTGGCCTTGGCCATGGGATTGCCGCGCACCTTGCGGAAGCGGGCCAGGACCTCGCCCAGGGTGCGGCTGGGGTCCAGTTCCTTGAGCAGGAAGTCCCGGATGAGGTGCCGGGCGGTGGTGGTGGTCTCGCCGTCGTAGTAGGGGTCCGGGTCGGCCACGCATTCGCCCCAGCCCACGCAGCCCCCCTGCTCCAGGCGCAGGAGGAGGGCCTCCTTCACGGCCCAGCTGGCCACGCTTGTGCCGAAAGGCTCCACGAAGGGAACGCTCACCACCACGAAGTCGATGCGATCGAGGGCCCCCAGGACGACGTCGGAGGGAAAATGAAAATTTTTGCTCATGTATCCTCTCTAGGTTTCACATCTGGCCGGTTGTGGGATGATTGATTCTATACCGCATCATCATGAGGAACCTACGAATGCAAGCGAAGCCCCTGGACACCCTGCTCCTTTTCAGCCTCCCAGCCTCAGGCAAGTCGGAAATGCGCCGCTACCTGGCCAGCCTCACCCCGGACCAGTGCCGGGACGATTTCGGCATGGGCCCCACGTCGCAGCTCGACGACTACCCGTACGTCCATCTCATGCACCGCATCGACGATGAGCTCCAGGCCCGCGGCTGCGGCTACCGGTTCTACTACGGCCCCACCCGCCCCTTCCAGGACGAGTGGACCTGGGCCGCCCTGATCGAGCTGCTCAACGAGGACTACGCCAACCTGCGCAAGGGCGCCCACACCGAAGTCCCCAGCGCCGCCCAGCTCCTCTTCGACCGCATGGACGAGGCCCGGGTCCGCGCCGGCATGGTGCCCGCCCTGGACGAGCTGCCCCACCGCATCCGCAAGTCCATGGCCGAGGCCCTGGAGGCCGAGTGCCGCGCCGAGCTGGACGCCCTGAACCGCCAGAACGCCCTGGGCATCGAGGGCCGGACGATCGTCATCGAGGCCGCCCGCGGCGGCGCCAACGGCTCGGCCTTCCCCCTCACCCCGCCCCACGGCTACGCCACCGCCTTCCAGCACCTGTCCACGGACATCCTGGACCGCGCCAGCCTCATGTACATCTGGGTGGAGCCCGCCCAGAGCCGCCACAAGAACATCGAGCGCGGCAAGCCCGACGGCCAGGGCAGCATCCTGAACCACAGCGTGCCCATGGAGGTGATGCTGGGCCAGTACGGCTGCGACGACATGGCCTACCTGCTCGAGCAGAGCGACCGCCCCGGCACCATCCGGGTGGACCGCCTCGTGGCCGAGGGGGACCGCTACAGCACCCGCACCTGGCACATCCCCGCCTCGCGCTTCGACAACCGGAAGGACCTGACCACCTTCGTGCGCGCCCCCCGGGAGGCCTGGAAGCCCGAGGACGTGGCCGCCATCCACGGGGGCCTCAAGGAGACGTTCCGGAACTTCGGCCGCTAGCATGTTCAAATCAGCCGAAGGCAGCACCGAACGGCTCCTGCAGCTGTGCACGGGCTATTTCCTCCTGTACGTCGTCACGGGCCTCGTGGTGAAGGCGTTCACCGGGGCGCCCCACACGCCCATGGGCACCCCGCCCATGAACGACATCGCGTTCCTGGCCTACAACACCCTGGGCGCCAACCTCACCTGCCTGATCCCGGCGGTGGTCCTGGGGTGGTGGCGGCTGAAGTCCATCCGCCCCGTCCGGGTGTGGGGCGCGGAGGTCCCCTCGGAGATCTTCTACATCATCCCCAGCGGCATCTGCACGGCCATCGTCATCCCCACCACGACCCTGATGTACACCCTGCCCATCTCCGTGATGGTGGCCATGGTGATCATGCGGGCCTCGGTCATCGTCATCGGCCGGGTCGTGGACGGTGTCCAGATCGCCCAGGGCATCCTCCAGAAGCGCATCTACTGGGAGGAGAACGCGGCTGTCGTCTTCGCGGTGCTGGCCGCGTGCATCGAGCTGTTCGGGCCCCACACCGGGGGCTTCGCCTTCCTGCGTAACCAGGCCGCGGTGGTGATCTTCACCAGCTACATCTCCTCCTACGCCATCCGCATCTACATCATGAACTACTACAAGAACACCCGCCCCAAGGGCGCGCCCCTGGACAACAAGGCCTTTTTCGCGGTGGAGCAGATCGCGGCCTCGGTGACCATGGTGTGCCTCGCGCTGGCGGTGTTCTTCTCGCCCCGGATCGTCCCTGCCTGGGCCGAGGTGAGGCAGATCGCGGCCTTCGTGGGCGCCATCCGCACCCCCAGCCCCGGCTGGCTCTGGGCCTCCTTCTCGGGCCTGGCCTTCGGCCTCGTGGCGTTCTTCTCCGTGTTCATCTTCATGTTCAAGGGGCGCACCGCCACCTTCACCGGCCTGATCAACCGGCTCACCTCGCTGGTGGCCGGCACCACCGCCACCCTCCTGGGGCACTGGCTCTTCGCGAGCCGCCTGCCCAGCCTGCAGAACTGGGTGTCCCTGGGCTTCGTGCTGGTGGCCGTGTTCTTCCTCTCCCGCGCCGAACGGCGCCGGGCGCTGGAGCTCAAGCTGGCCCGGGAGATCTGACCGCCCGGATCGTGTAGCAGTGGTTCACGTGCCGCACGCCCCCGTAGTCGAACTTGTACCGCTCGTCGCCGCGGGCCAGGTCGAAGACGGGGGCGTCGGTGTGCTCGATGAGGTGCCTCAGCGTTCCGGTGATGAGCAGCCCGCCCGGGCTGTACTTCGCGAACGCGCCCTCGATGGCCAGGAAGGGCAGCGTGATCGACCCGTCCCCGGCCCGGAAGCCCGCGCAGAATCCGGCCACGTCGCCGCCGATGGTGAGGATGGAGTAGAAGGTGTTGGGCAGGCGGCCCAGGGCCAGCATGGTGGGGTTGAACCACCTGCGCAGGAAGTAGGGGAAGTATTTCCGCACCTGGAAATTGATGCCCTTCTCCCGCATGCGCCGCCAGTACAGGTCGAATAGCCGGAGCTGGGTGGCGAACGGCATGGGGCGGTCCAGGAAGGTCCGGACCTCCCAGCTGCGTCCGTCCGCCTCCAGGTGCCGCACGGCGGCCCGGAGCTTCTGGCGGAGCCCCTTGCTCAGGGTGCCCAGGTAGCCCTCGTAGTCGGATCCCAGCGGGATGTGGACGCAGGGCATCGCCCGGCATTCAAAGGCCTCCGGGGGGAAGGCCGCCTGGATCAGGCGGTCCATGCGGCTGCCGGCCCGGACCCGGCTGAAGGTGAAGGCCAGGGGGCGCCCGTCCGCGATGCCCTCCAGGGCGAAGCGCAGGGCCTCCGGCGTCGCGGCCTCGTCCGTGATCGCCTCCAGGTACCCGGCCTGGGAGAACTCGCCCCAGAGGAAGGCCTGCCCCGCCATGCCGGCCCGTCCCAGGTGGAGGGGCAGCAGCAGCACGGTGCGATCGGCGTCGTCCCGCACTTCGTAGACGACGTTGCGGTACAGGTGCCGGGTGGAAAGCAGGAAGAACCTACCGACGACGCGGGCGTAGTCGAAGGCCTGGAAGGGCGTGTGGTCCCGCCCGTCTCCGTAGAGCGCCCGCCAGGGCCCTTCGGCCGATCGCAGGTCCTTGTGCAGTATGAGCCGGGGCATCCATCCCTTTCAGGGCCTTGGGGATTCGAGGGTCATGCGTCGAGGTGCTGCGTCCCACCCTACCACCGGGCCTTCTGGCGGCCAACCACCTTCAGTGCCCGGCGCCGGACGGACGGGCCTTCCAGATGGTCGTCATGATGGCCGCGCCCACGAGGCTGAAGGGCACCAGGCAGAGGGCCCAAACCCATGCGTGGGCGGGCGCGTGGCCCGCGGCCCCCACCCCGTCCCAGCCGTAGGTCTTCAGGACCCAGCCCAGGCCGAAGCCGGTGAGGCCCGAGCCGATGTACTGGATGCCGTCCAGGGCCCCGGCCACGGTGGCCGCGGCCTTGCGGCCCCCGAAATCCATGGACGCGGTGCCGCTGAGCATGCCGTGCACCCCGAAGATGAACATGGCCGTCAGGCCCAGCAGGACGATGGCCCACACCTGGCCCCCGTGGGTGCCCCGCCCCAGGGCCGCGCCCAGAAGGCAGATCATGGCCACCTGGGCCAGGTAGAAGATGAAGGCCACGGGCGGCCGCCGGCTCTGGAAGAGCCGGTCGCTCATCCACCCGCAAAGCAGCCCCCCGAAGATCCCGCCCAGCATGAAGGCCACCCCCGTGGCGCCGAACAGGGCCGCCCGCTTGGAAAGGTGGTACACCTCCTCCAGGTACTCGGTGAAGTAGAGCATGATCCCCTGGCGCACGAAGCCCGTGCAGAACTCCGCGAAGATCAGGGCGACGATCACCGGGTTGCCGACGACCTTGGCCAGCAGTTCCTTGAGCGGAAGGGGCTTGTCCTCGGCCAGGTGGGCGCCGCTGCCGTCGCCGGTGTCGAAATCCTTCAAGCCCGCGTGGCTGGGCCGGTTGCGCACCAGGAGGTAGTCCACCAGCGCCATGACGGCCATGGCGGCCACGGGCGCGAACCAGATGACGGTCCAGCCCTTGAAGCTGGCCAGGAGCCAGGCGCCGACGGAGGTGGCCAGGAAATAGCCCGAGCTGATCATGATGCCGAAGATGCCCCCGAAGATCCCCCGTTCCCGCACGTGGAACCAGGTGCTGTTCACCTTCACCACGCTCAGGGCCCCGAAGCTCTGGAAGTACATGTTGACGCTCCAGAGGAGGCTCATGGACACCAGCAGCTTCGTGGTGAACCCGTTGAGGAACATGAGTCCCACCAGGAGGTTGGTCAGGGCCGCCCCCAGCGCACCCAGGAGGATCGCCCGGCGCCCGCCGATGCGGTCGGCCAGCGGTCCGTTGATGGCCACCGCCAACCCGTAGGTCCAGAAGCCCGCCGTGGCGATGATCCCCATCTCCCACTTGTCCAGGTGGTACCAGGCCCCGATATCGCTTTTGACGATATTGAAGTTGTACCGGCCCATGTACATGGTGGCGTAGGTGAGGCCAAGGGGAAACCAGTTCAGGAAGCGCCTGAACCGGAACGGTTTCGTATGTTGCATGCCATGCTCCGACTTCTTCAGCTTAGACGATGAAGGTGTCGGGAATGTAGCCGGAATGTGACGGGCGTGTGACACGGGGCCCTTGCATGCCCTGGATGATGGCATAAAGTGATGGCAGAGGTTGAATCATGTTCACCACCACCTTGCGCCTCCCCGACGATCTCGCCGCCTTTCTCCAGGAAGCGGCCCGGAGCCAGGGCCTCAGCGTCAACGCCTACCTCGCCCGGCTGGTGGAGCACCGGCGCGAGGAGGACCGGCGCGGCCGGCTCGCCCGCGACTGGACCCTCTACGCCCAGGACACCGCCGCCCAGGACGTGGATTACGCGTTGGAGGCCCAGCGGAGCCTTGCCGCGGAAACGCCCCAGCCGTACCGGGCGAAGCATGAGGCCGGCAAGCCGAGGAAGCGGTCGTGAACCCGCGGCGCGGCGACCTCTGGATGCTGGATTTCAGCGCGGGCCACGCGGGGTCCGAACAGCAGGGTTACCGCCCGGGCATCATCGTCCAGTGCGACGAGGGCAACCTGGCGCCGGGGGCCCGGACGACGATCCTCGTGCCCCTCACCACCCAGGGCCGCCCCTTCTCCTTCTATGTCCCCGTTCCCGCCGGCCCGGACACGGGCCTCAAGACCGTGTCCTGGGCCAACTGCACGCAGGTGTTCACGGTGGACAAGGGGCGCCTGAAGGCCCGCCTCGGTTCCGCCCCCGCCCCGGTCCTGGCGGCCGTGGGCAGGGCCCTGGCCACCACCCTGGACCTCACCTTCGGAAGATGAGCCCGTTCAGGCGCCGGAGCTTGCCCTCGAACCGCCACAGGGAGGCCCGGCCGGCGACCTGGATGAACCCGGTGGCCTCCGGGGGGAACCGGCAGACGTCCTGCAGTTCCCGCTGGAAGGCCTGACGCTTGCGCCCGAAGGGATCCCACCAGGCGCCCTTCCAGCGGACCACCAGCAGCAGGACGGGACGCTCGGCGTGGAAGAGCACTTTCTTGCGCACCAGGTGGGCCTCGGCGACCCGGTCGTCGGAAAGGCACACCCGCTGGATCTCCTGCAGCGCCGAGGGGCTGCAGTGATGGGACTCCAGGGCGTCCAGCAGCGTGGCGCCCATGCGCTCGCGCTGGACTTTTTCCACCAGGGCCGCGGCGCGCAGGGCCCGGTCCCCTTCCTTGTCGGCGTTCGCGTGGTCCCCCCGGGCGCGAAGGTGGTGCGCCAGCAGTTCGTGGCAGGCCGGGGCCAGGGCCGGGTCGCGGTGGATCAGTTCGCGGGCCTCGAAGACCGCGGCGCTGTCGCGCCCGCGGTCCAGCGCGCGCCGGATGGAAAGGAAGGCGGCCTCGATGCACGTCCCATGGGCCGCCCGGTACATGCCCAGGGCCGCGTCGAACCGGGGCATGGGGGCGTGCTCGTAGGCGAGCCGGAGGTAGTCCAGGGCGTCGGGGTGGTCCGGAAAGACCCCTTCCATGGCCTCGGTGAGCTCCCGGTAGCGCGCGGCGTCCGCCGCCCAGCCCCGGGCCGCCTCCTCGGCGCAGGCGTGGATGCGGGCCTTCCAGGCCCCTTCCACCTCCCGGGCCACAGGGGTGCCCTCCAGGAGCGACCGGAAGGCGTGGGCCGCCGGGGGCATGGGCACCCGGGCCTTGGCCTGCAGGTAGTCCAGACGCAGCCGCAGCAGGGGCGGCGCCTCCTTCTGCAGGCCGTCCAGGGCGAGTTCCAGCATGCCTTCGGCGCCCTCGGGGCAGGCGGCGAGCACCTCCCCCAGGTGGCGGTGGAGGTCCTCGGGAAGGGGGAGGCCGGCGTCGAGGCGGGCGTCCCAGTGGGCGAAGCCCCGGCGGGCCACCAGCGGCTGCAGGATGGCCAGCCGGCACAGCGCCCGCACCAGGGTGGGCGTCCCATGCCGCTCGGCGATGGCCCGGTCCGTGCGGATGAACTCCCGCGCCAGGAAGGGCTGGAAGGCCCCCACCACCCAGCGGGTGTAGGGGCGCAGGAAGGCGGCGCACCACCGGCGGGCGCCGCCGCCCCGGGAGGTTTCCACGAGGAGGTGGATCCGGTACCAGTACGTGGCCAGCCGCTTCACCTGGAGGTTCAGCCAGCCCTGGTAGTCCGACCAGAAGACCACCTCCCATTCCGCCACGGCGTCCAGTTCCCGGAGGCTCAGGGCCAGCAGGGGATAGATGCCCACATACCAATGGTACCGGCTCCACCCGAACAGGCCCCCCATGGGCACGCCCGTGAGCTCCACGCTCCAGGCGTCGGGCGCCAGGATCACCTGGGGGGCCCGGGGCCCCTGCCAGGCCTCCCGGGCCGCCTCCAGGCGCTCCTCCAGGGCGGGGGCTTCGCCGGGCTTCAGGACGCGGCCCGGGGGCCTGGAAAAGCTCCTGAAGGCAAGGAGCAGCCCGTGGACGGCGTTGGCCAGGAGGAAGGCGCCCGCGGGCCAGGCCAGGACCGCCAGGCCCCGGAGCGGAAGGAGGAGGAGGAGGGCCCCCAGCAGGCCCAGCCCCAGCAGGGCCAGGAACGGCAGGGTGGCGCCCAGCGTGAAGAGTGCGGCGGAGCGGATGCGGTCCTCGAGCCAGCCCATTCTATTAACCTCTCATGCAAATATCCGCATCGAAAGACGCGTCGCAAGGGAACAATTACTTAAACTTCAGCATTCCAACATGGAACCATCCGGCGTTCCGGTCCCGCTGCCGCCCTCAAGGCCGCCAATACCTGCGTCCCCGCGGGGTTTCAGGGGGATGGATGGCCCCATTCTTCCCGAAATTCCCATCCGCCGGGCGCGCCGGGGATTTCCGCCCCAGAGCCCCGCCGCGCATGCTATTTTCATTCCCAAGGCGAGCATAGGAAGGGTCGTTTGTTGGTTCTGTAACAACTGTGTTAGCTTAATTAAAATTTGAGGTGAACGATGACCCACAAGCCCCGTGGTTCGGGCTCGGCCCTAGAAATCCCGGCCCCGGTCAAGCTGCCGAGCGTTTTGGACAAGTGCGCCGCCTTCACCATTCCGGATGACCTGAAGGCCATGGGCATTTATCCCTATCACCGGGTCATCGAGACGGGCCAGGCCACCGAAGTCATGGTCGACGGGCAGAAGCAGCTGATGCTGGGGTCCAATTCCTACCTGGAGCTCACCACCCATCCCCGGGTCAAGGAGCGCGCCCTGGAGGCCATCGAGGTGTACGGCACCGGGTGCGCCGGCTCCCGGTTCCTCAACGGCACCCTGCCCATCCACGTGGAACTCGAGCGCAAGCTGGCGGCCCTCGTGGGCAAGGAGGCCGCCCTCGTCTTCCCCACCGGGTTCCAGACCAACACCGGGGTGATCTCCAGCCTGGTGCACAAGGGCGAATACATCGTCGGCGACAAGTACATCCACGCCTGCATCATGGACGGCTGCATGCTCAGCCACGGCACCCTGGTGCGCTACGACCACAACAACATGGCCGACCTGGAGGAAAAGCTCAGCCGCATCCCGGCCCAGGCCCCCAAGCTCATCGTCACCGACGGCGTCTTCTCCATGGAAGGCGACAACTGCGACCTGCCCGGCATCGTGGCCCTGGCCCAGCGCTACGGCGCCCAGGTGATGGTGGACGACGCCCACGGGCTCGGCGTGCTGGGCCCCGAAGGCCGGGGCACCGCGGCCCATTTCGGCCTCACGGACCAGGTGGACCTGATCATGGGCACCTTTTCCAAGTCCCTGGCGGCCATCGGCGGGTTCATCGCCGGCAGCGCGAAGACGATCAACTACCTGCAGCACGTGGCCCGGCCCTACATGTTCTCGGCCTCGGCCTCCCCGGCCAGCGTGGCCGCGGTGCTGGGCGCCCTGGAGGTCATGGAGGCCGAACCCGAGCGGCTGGCCCGGCTCTGGGAGAACGCGCGGTTCCTCAAGCAGGGCTTCGACCAGATCGGCTTCGACACGGGCCGAAGCGAGACCCCCGTCATCCCCATCCTGGTGGGCGAGTTCGACACCTGCATGAAGATGTGGCGCTACCTGAAGGAGGCCGGGATCTTCGTGAACCCGGTGGTGCCCCCCGGCGTGCCTCCGGGCCGGAGCCTCATCCGCATCTCCGTCACCGCCGGCCACACCCGGGAGCAGCTGGAGTGGGCCCTGGACGTCTTCCAGAAGGCCGGACGCCATTTCGGCCTCCTGGAGCAGGGGGCATGACCTCCGGGATCCAGGTCCGGGCCGCGGCAGGTTCCGCGGATACGGAGGCCTTCATCCGCTTCCCGTACCGCCTGCACCGTTCCGAGCCCCATTGGGTCCCCCCCCTGATCCTGGAACGCCGGGAGTTCCTGGACCCCCTCAAGAACCCCCTCTTCGAGTACGCCAAGGTCCAGACCTTCCTGGCCACGCGGGACGGGGAGGTGGTGGGCACCATCGCCGCCGTGCGCAACGACCGCTACGGCCAGTTCCACCCGGACGAGGCGCACGTGGGCTTTTTCGGCCTCTACGAGTGCGTCCCGGACCAGGCGGTGGCCGACGCCCTCTTCGACGCCGCCCGCGCATGGCTGCGGGCCGAGGGCAAGACCGTGGCCCGGGGCCCCGTCAACCTCACCACCAACGACATCCTGGGCCTCCTGGTGGACGGCTTCGACGCAGACAACGCCGTCATGATGCCCTACAACCCCGCCTACTACGCCGCCCAGTTCGAGGCCGCGGGCTTCGTCAAGGCCAAGGACCTCTACGCCTATTTCATGGCCAAGGCCGACTGCGCCGACCGGCTCACGGCCGTGGCCAGCCGCCTGGACCGGGGCGGCCACGTAAGGATCCGGCCCCTCGACAAGAAGCGGTGGCCGGAGGAACTGGCCTTCGTGAGGGCCACCTACAACCAGGCCTGGTCGGAGAACTGGGGCTTCGTGCCCTGGACCGACCGCGAGGTGGCCTACATCGCCAAGGAGCTCAAGCCCCTGGTGGACCCCCGCTTCGCCTTCGTGGGGGAGGTGGGCGGGGTGCCCGCGGGCTTCATCGTCTCCATCCCCGACGCCAACGAGGCGCTCAAGCTGGCCCAGGGCAAGCTGTTCCCGGTCGGACTCCTCAAGATTCTGTGGAAGCTCAAGGTCACCGGCTGCTCCACGCTGCGCACGATGATCATGGGCGTGCTCCCCCAGTACCGGCGCCGGGGCCTGGACCTCCTGATGATCCAACGCACCATCCACAACGCCCTTGACACCGGGATCCGCGGCGCCGAGGTGAGCTGGATCCTCGAGGACAACCAGGCCCTCCTGAGCCCCCTCCACCAGCTGGGCGCGAAGCGCACCAAGACCTACCGCCTGTATGACCGCCCCTGCTAGCGTCCTGGTCACCGGAGGCCACGGGTTCATCGGCTCCCACCTCTGCGGGCGCCTCGTCCAGCACGGTTGCCGCGTGCGGATCCTGGCCCGGCCCGGCGCCGACCTCTCCGGCCTGGAAGGCCTGGAGGTGGAGGTGGCCCACGGCGACCTCACCGACCCCGGAAGCCTGCGGGCGGCCCTGGACGGGATCGGCCGCGTCTTCCACCTGGCCGGGGCCCTGAAGGGCTTTCGCGAAGCCGACCTCCTGGCCGTGAACCGGGACGGCACCCGCAACCTCGTCCAGGCCTGCCCCCCCGGGCTGGAGCGCTTCGTCCTCGTCTCGAGCCTCGCCGCCGCCGGCCCCAGCCCGGGCGGCCCCGAGCCGCGCCCCGAGGGAGCCGCCGACGCACCCCTCACCTGGTACGGCCGCAGCAAGCTCGAAGCCGAGCGCGTGGTCCTGGCCTCGGGCCTTCCCAGCGTCATCGTGCGCCCCCCGGTGGTCTTCGGCCCCCGGGACCGGGACGTGCTTGCCTACTTCCGCATCGCCGCCCGGGGGTTCCTGCCGGTGCCCGGCGCCCGGGAGCGCTGGTATTCCCTGGTGTTCGCCCCGGACCTGGCCGAGGGCATCGCGCGGGCCGGGGAGGCCTCCCTGCCCCAAGGCGCGATCATCCCCCTGGTGAACCCCGACCCCGTCACGTGGCTGGACCTGGGCCGGCACATCGCCCGGGCCCTGGGCCGCCGGTGCCGGGAACTCCACCTCCCCGAGGCCGCCATCCGGGCCGCGGGCCAGGTGGCCGGATTTGCCGCCCGCCTCCGGGGCCGCCCGGAAATCTTCTCCCCCCAGAAGGTGGTGGAAATGCTGGCCCCCGCCTGGGTCGCCAGCCCCGCCAAGGCCCGGGCCATGCTCGACTGGACGCCAGGCACCGCCCTGGACCAGGCCCTTTGGAAGACCGTTCGCTGGTACCGGGACCATGGCTGGCTCTAGCCGGCCCTTCGGCCTGACCGCCCCGCTGGGGTCCTGGCGCCCCCTGGACCGCTGGGTGGTGGGCTACGCCCTGGCCACCCTGCCCTTCCTGGGCTACGGCTGGCTGCGGGGCCATGCCGGCTGCGCCGCCCAGGCGGGCGTCAACCTCCTGGTGATCGCCGGTTGCCTCCTGGTCGCCCGGTGGAGCCGCGACACCCGCGCGGTCATCCCCACGGTGCTCCGGCTTTTCTACGCGCCCCTCATCTACTGGTGCTTCTATCACCAGGTGCAGACCCTGTGGCCCCTCTTCCACGCCCTGCCCCTGGACGGCCACCTGGCCCGGGCCGACCAGGCCCTCTTCGGCTGCCAGCCCTCCCTGGCCTGGCGCGCCGCCCTGCCCCTGCGCTGGCTCTCCGAGATCTTCTGCTTCGCCTACCTCGCCTACTACTTCTTCACCCCCATCGTGGGGTTCACCGCCCTCCTGAGGTCCGGCTACGCTTGTGCCGAGCGGGTGATCCTCGCCGCCACGGCCTGTTTCTTCGTGTGCTACGCGCTCTTCTGGCTGTTCCCCACCGTCGGGCCCCACTTCTGGTTCCCCCCGGCGCAGGGCCCGCGGCTCTACGACGGGTACGTCTTCAACCATGCGCTCTTCTTCTTCACCCGGGGCGGCGAGATCCGCGGCGGGGCCTTCCCCAGCTCCCACATCGCGGTGGCCACGCTGTTCACCCTCTGGGCCCGGCGGGAGGTGAAGGTGCTGTTCCCGCCCCTGGCCCTGGTGACGGCGGTGATGCTGCCGGCCGTCGTCTACCTCCGGGCGCACTACCTGGTGGATGTGCCCGCCGGGCTCATCGTGGGGGCCATCGCCTACGGGGTCAGCGCCCGGACCCTGGGGTGAGGTCCGGCATGACCTCCAGGTTGCGCGTCCTAGAGTTCTTCGCCGGCATGGGCGGGTGGCGCCGCGCCTTCGGCGCCCGGGCGGTGATCGCCGCGGCCTACGACATCAGCCCGCCGGCCCTGGCCACCTACGCCCGCATCTGGGGCGAGCGCCCCATCGCCCGGGAACTGGCCACCCTTCCCGCATCGGAAATCCTGCGGCACGGCGCCGACACCTGGGTGATGAGCCCCCCCTGCCAGCCCTTCTGCCGCATGGGGAACCGCCAGGACCTGGAGGATCCGCGCTCCCGGGCCTTCCTCCGCCTGATGGAACTGCTGGGGGAGCACCCGCCGGAGCACCTGGTGCTGGAGTCCGTGGAGGGCTTCCTGGGCTCCGGGGCCCACGCGCTGCTCACGGACCGGCTCCGGGAGGCCGGCTTCCGGGCGCTGGAGTACACCCTCGATCCGCAGGACTTCGGCCTGCCCAACCAGCGCCCCCGGGTCTTCGTGGTGGCCTCCCGGGGGCCCCTCGCGGCGCGGGCCCTCCCCGGCCTTCCGCCGGCGCCCCTGCGAGGCTTCCTGGATCCGGTGGAGGACCCCGGCCTCTACCTGGGCGAGGCCATGCGCCACCGGCCCGGCCTGGACCTGGTGACGGCGGATTCCGCCCGCACCGCGTGCTTCATCGGCGGCTACGGGCGGCGCTACGTCGGCAGCGGGTCCTTCCTGGAGACGGAGCGGGGCGTGCGGCGGTTCTCGGTGGCGGAGGCCGCGCGGCTTTTGGGGTGGGATCCGGTTCCGGCCTTCCCGGAGGAGGTGGGCCTCGAGGGGCGCTACAAGCTGCTGGGCAACGGGCTCAGCATTCCGGTGGCGGCCTGGGTGGCGGGGCACCTGGGCTAGGGGCACCTAGGCCAGAAACCTCTGGATCACTTCCTGCGCCACCCTCAGTCCGAACAGCGCCGGCATGTAGGACACCGTCCCGATGGGTTGGCGCCGGCGGCCGGTGCCGTGGTGCTCGCCCACGTCCGCGGGTTCGTAGGGGGTGGTGTTCCGCGCGGGCTCCACGGAGTAGACGCAGGGGATGCCCGAGGCCACCCCCCGCCGGCGCAGGCGCAGGCGCACCATGCGCGCCAGGGGGCAGATGAGGGTTTCGGAGATGTCCCCGACCCGCACCTGGGACGCGTCCAGCCTTCCGCCGGCGCCCATGCTGGAGACCACGGGGATGCCCATGCGGTGCACCGCCTCCAGAAGGGTGACCTTGGAATTGAGGGAGTCGATGGCGTCCACGACGATGTCCGGGCGCGGGTCCAGGAAGCCGCCGACGGTCTCCGGGTCCAGGAAGCCGGGCCGGGCGTCCACGTCGCAGACGGGGTTGATGTCCAGGACGCGCTCCGCGGCCAGGTCCACCTTCTTCCGGCCCAGGGTGGAATGCAGGGCGAAGAGCTGGCGGTTGATGTTGGTGGCGTCCACCGCGCCGTAGTCCACCAGGCGCAGGTGCCCCACGCCGGCCCGGGCCAGGGCCTCCACCGCGTACGAGCCCACGCCGCCCAGGCCGAAGACGGCCACGCGCGCCGCAGCGAGCCGGGCCAGGGGCTCGGCGCCCAGGAGCTGTTCGGTGCGGGCGTACCATCTCATCTCATCCATCTCCTGAAGAGGCGCGAAGCGTTTTCGTGGGCGGGCGCCGGGCGCGGGGAGGCGGCGGCCACGTGCACGAGGTTGGCGGGTTCGTTGAGGCCCGTCACCCCCTCGGGGGGCAGATCCGGGGAATCCGTCTCGAAGAGGATCCGGTCCTCCCGCAGCGCCGCCAGGGAGGCCTGGGCCCGCCTTGCGCCGGGGACGGTGAGGGCGCGCCCGAAGGACAGGTGCAGGCCCAGGGCCTGGAAGTCCAGGGCCACCTCCGGGGCGCCGGAGAAGGCGTGCACGAGGCCGCCGGCTTCGGGCAGGCCCGTCTCCCGGAGGATCTCCAGCAGCCGCCCCGCGGCCTTCACGCAGTGCAGGGAGACCGGGAGGTCCCGACGGATGGCGAGGGCGAGCTGGGCGCGCAGGGCGGCCTCCTGCAGCTCGCGGGAGGGCCTGCCGTCGGAGAAGTCGAGGCCGCATTCGCCCGCGCCGGCGCCCCGGTCGAAGGCCGCTTCCAGCCGCGCCGCCCAGTGCGGGGACGCGCCGTCCACGTACCAGGGATGCAGGCCCGCCATGGGGAGGATCTCCGGGCGGCGGCCCAGCTCCAGCACCCGGTCCCAGTCCTCCTCCCGGGTGCCGCAGCAGACCATGTGGGTCACGCCGGCCTCCGCCGCCCGGCGCAGCACCGCCTCCAGCCCGGCGCCGAAGCGCGCGTCCTGGAGGTGGCAGTGCGCGTCGAAAAGCACTAGTACCGGTAGTGCTCGGGCTTGAAGGGCCCTTCCACGGGAACGTCGATGTACCGGGCCTGGGATTCCGTGAGCACCGTGAGCTGGGCGTTGAGCTTCTTCAGCTGGAGCCGGGCCACGTGCTCGTCGAGCTTCTTGGGCAGCGTGTAGACGCCCACCTTGTACTCGCCCTGCTTCGTCCACAGCTCGATCTGCGCCAGGGTCTGGTTGGCGAAGCTGGAGCTCATGACGTAGGAGGGGTGGCCGGTGCCGCAGCCCAGGTTCACCAGGCGGCCCTTGGCGAGCATGATGATGCGCTTGCCGTCGGGGAAGACCACGTGGTCCACCTGGGGCTTGATCTCCTCCCAGCGGTAGCCTTCCAGCGAGGCGATGTCGATCTCGCTGTCGAAGTGGCCGATGTTGCAGACGATNNNGGTGGCGGTGACGAAGATGTCGGCCTTGTCGGCGGCGTAGTCCATGGTCACCACCCGGTAGCCCTCCATGGCGGCCTGCAGGGCGCAGATGGGGTCGATCTCGGTGACCCACACCTGGGCGCTGAGCGCGCGCATGGCCTGNNACGTCGGTGGCGCGCTTGATGCCGTCCACCAGGGATTCGCGGCAGCCGTACAGGTTGTCGAACTTGGATTTGGTGACCGAGTCGTTGACGTTGATGGCGGGGAACCTCAGCTCGCCCCTGGCGGCCATCTGGTAGAGGCGGTGGACGCCGGTGGTGGTCTCCTCGGTGACGCCCTTGACCGCGGCCAGCTGCCGGGAATAGAAGCCGGGATCGGAGGCCAGGGTGCGGCGGATGGCGCCGAACAGGGCCCGTTCCTCCTCGTTGCCGGGGTTGTCCAGCAGGGAGGCGTCCTTCTCCGCCCGGGCGCCCAGGTGCACCAGGAGCGTGGCGTCCCCGCCGTCGTCCAGGATCATGTTGGCCGCGCCCTCCTTGAAGGCGAAGATGCGGTGCGTGAAGTCCCAGTAGTCGTCCAGGCTCTCGCCCTTGAGGGCGAACACCGGGGTGCCCCCGGCCGCGATGGCGGCGGCGGCGTGGTCCTGGGTGGAGAAGATGTTGCAGGAGGCCCAGCGCACCTCGGCGCCCAGGGCCAGGAGGGTCTCGATGAGCACCGCGGTCTGGATGGTCATGTGGAGGGACCCGGCGATGCGCGCGCCCTTGAGGGGCCGGGAACCCGCGTAGGCTTCGCGGATGGCCATGAGGCCGGGCATCTCGGTCTCGGCGATGGCGATCTCGCGGCGGCCCCAGGAGGCCAGGGACAGGTCGGCGACCTGGAAGTCGGCGGTGGTTGCGGTCATGGTATCTCCTGTGCGGCTGCCGGAGGGGGAGACCGGGCGGCGTTCCCTCGCCTACCCGCGAACCCGGCTGAGGTTTCAAGGTAAGCGCCGTTGGGAGCACGAGCTTCCGAGCCTGGGACATGGAGATGCCTTGCAGCGCCTCTCGGAAGTACCCAATGATACGTATTCTCAGGTATCCTGGCAACGACATGGACGCCCCCCAGCCCGTCTTCGATACCCTCATCCGGAACGCCTTCGTGGTGGACGGCACCGGAGGCCCCCGCTTCAAGGCGGACGTGGGGCTCCTGGGCGGCCGGATCCACGCGGTGGGGGACCTGGGCCCGGCCCGCGCCGCCGCGGTGCTGGACGCCGAGGGGCAGGTGCTGGCGCCGGGGTTCATCGACACCCACACCCACGACGACCGGGCGGTGTTCCGGGCCGGGACCATCCTTCCCAAGCTGAGCCAGGGGGTCACCACCGTGGTGGTGGGCAACTGCGGCATCAGCCTGGCGCCCCTTTCCCTCGACCAGGCCCCGCCCGCCCCCCTGGACCTCCTGGGCGAGGCCGGGGACTTCGCCTTCCCCACCTTCGCCGCCTACGCCCGGGCCCTCGAGGACGCGCCGCTGGCCGTGAACGTGGCCGCCCTGGTGGGCCATGGGACGCTCAGGGTCCGCGCCATGGAGGACTGGACGGGGCCCGCGGATCCCGCGCAGCTGCGCGCCATGGCGCGCGACGTGGAGGAGGCCATGGAGGCCGGGGCCCGGGGCCTCAGCACAGGCCTCGCGTATCCCACCAACGTGGGCGCCGACACCGCCGAGGTGGTGGCCCTGGCCCGGACCGCGGCCCTCCGCGGGGGACGCCTGGCCATGCACGTGCGCGACGAGTTCGACGGGGTGGCCGGCGCCACCCGGGAGGCCTTCCGCTGCGCCCGGGAATCCGGGGCCTTCCTGGTGCTGAGCCACCAGAAGGTGGCCGGCAGGGCCAACCGCGGGCGCAGCCCCGAACTCCTGGGCATCTACGCCGAGGAGGGCGCGGGCGTCCCCTTCGCCATCGACGCCTACCCCTACACGGCCGGTTCCACGGTGCTGGACCCGGCCTTCGCGTCCCAGTCCGCCAAGGTGCTGGTGTCCTGGTCCCTGCCCCATCCCAGGGCCGCGGGCCACACCCTGGCCCAGGTGGCCAAGGGCTGGGGCTGCACGGAGGCCCAGGCCCTGGAGCGCCTCAAGCCCGGCGGCGCGGTCTACTTCCACATGGACGAGGCCGACGTGGAGCGCTTCCTCACCTTCGACCGGTGCATGGTGGGCTCCGACGGCCTGCCCCACGACGTCCACCCCCACCCCCGGCTCTGGGGGACCTTCCCGCGCTTCCTCCGCGTCTTCGTCGCCGAGCGCGGCCTGCTGACCCTGGAGGAGGCCGTGCGCCGGATGACGGGCCTGCCCGCGGAGGTCTTCGGCCTGGAGGGCCGGGGCCTGGTGAAGCCCGGATGCCACGCCGACCTGGTGCTTTTCGACCCGGCCCGGGTGCGGGACACGGCCACCTACGAACACCCCGCCCAGGCCGCGGAGGGGATCCGGGAGGTGTTCGTGAACGGCGTGCCCGCGGGGGCGGGGACCGCGGGGCAGTTTCTCAGCGCCTGAACACCCAGCGCTCCCCGGCGCTTTCCGCCGGGTCGAAGGCGTAGCCCTCCGAATCGAAGGCCTTGAGGTCCCCGGGCGCCTCGATGCGGTTCCGGATGGCGAAGCGGCACATGAGGCCCCGGGCCCGCTTGGCGTGGAAGCTCACCACCTTCCCGCCGTCCAGGAACACCGGCGTGACCGTGCCGGGCGGGAGGCCCACGGCGCGGGAGAACTCCCCCGAGGCCAGGTTCACCAGGGGGCCCCCGGCGAGGTCCGCCTTCAGGGCGCGGGTGAGGGTGCCCGCCCAGAACGCGTAGAGGTCCGGCCCCCTGGGGTTCGCCAGCCGGGTGCCCATCTCCAGGCGGTAGGGCTGGATGAGGTCCAGGGGACGCAGGAGGCCGTAGAGGCCCGAGAGGATGCGCAGCCGGCCCTGGGCGAAGGCCAGGTCCTCGGCGCCCAGGGTCCAGGCGCCCAGTCCATTGTAGGCTTCCCCGCTGTAGGCGAGTGCGGCCGGGCGGGCGTTTGCGGCGGTGAAGGGAGGCTTCCAGGCGCGGAAGCGCCCGGCCGTCAGGACGGCAAGGTCCTCCGACATGGCCATCAGCTTGCCCAGGGCCTTGGGGTCCAGTTTCTTCAGGAGACCTGCGAGCGTTCGGGCTTGAGACAGGTGGGCCGGCAGACTGGCTGGAACTTCCTCAATAGGCCGTTCATAGTCCATCTTCTTGGCGGATGAAATCAAGAGAATCACGGAGGCTCCGATAAGGAGGGATGGCGTTCTGAGGAACGCCGCGTTTCCAGCCTAGTAGGAGTTCGCATGAACCGGGCCCGGATCTGCATCATCGCCTTCGCCGCCCTCTGCCTCCGGGCCCAGGACCTCGTCCTGGCCGTGGGCATCACGCCGGCCCAGAACATCTTCAACCGCATCCAGGGCCCCTTCGAGAAGGCCACGGGCATCCGCCTGGTGCTCAAGGACGCCCGCAGCCCCGAAGCCTGGCGGCTCCTGGACGCCGGGCAGGTGGAGGCCGCCTCGGGGGGCCTCACCTGGGAGGACTGGCTGGCCTCCATCCGGGCCAAGCACCTGCGCGTGCCCGCGGAGGAAGAGCTCACCCGCTTCCAGATCGGCACCGACCAGATCCAGGTAGTCACCAGCCCCGACGTGCTGCTCCTGGAACTCGGCCGGGAGGAGCTCCGGGGCATCTTCACCGGCAGGCTCACCAACTGGAAGCAGGTGGGCGGGGACGACGCCCCCATCGTCCTCCTCCTGGACCCCACCCAGATCGCCACCAATGACACCTTCCGGAGCCAGATCCTGGACGGCGCGCCCTTCGGCCCCTCCAAGTGGACGTTCCCGC
Source organism: Holophagaceae bacterium UBA692 (assembly GCA_002297665.1). Lineage (GTDB taxonomy): Bacteria > Acidobacteriota > Holophagae > Holophagales > Holophagaceae > Mesoterricola. The sequence goes on from DBMS01000075.1 coordinate 22,396, forward strand.
CCGGCGTCACCCTGGTGCAGGCCGTGGCCGCCACGCCCCGCGCCATCGGTTTCGCCCCCAAGGCCTCCCAGGAGAGCCTGAAGGTGAACAGCCCGGTGACCCCGGCCGTCACCCGCCCGATCCTCCTGCTCATCAAGGGCCGGCAGCCCAGCGCCAACCTGCGCCGGCTCCTGGACTACCTGGAGAGCCCCGAGGGCAGGCGCCTCACCGTGCGCTGAAGGCGCCCACCCCGCCTCAGGGGAGCGTCGCGCTCGAACTCGATGAGCTCGTGGACGACGGCGACGCCACGGGGTCCTCCTTCCGCTCCCAGGCGCCGCCGGACTCGGGCAGGCCCAGGCCGATCAGGCTGACGCAGCCCCCCGACGAGGTGGAGAAGACGGAATCGCCCTGGATGAAGGTGCCCGTGTGCTCCTCCTTGCCGGCATGGAACTTCTTGCCCGGGTGGTAATGGCACCGGACTTTCAGGATGCCCTTGCCGGGATCGTAGTCGTGAACCGACAGGTCCGGGATGCCCGAGACCAGAAGGCGGTTCTGCTGGGCATCGAATTCCAGGTTGCCGATCGCCAGGACGAACGGATCCTGGAAGGCGTACGCCGGACGGTTCGTCTTCCGCAGGTCGATGCAGCGAACCTGCCCGTCGCTGAATCCCACCAGGACCAGGTCGTCCGACACCCGCTCGTGCGCGAAGAGTTCGTCCTTGGCGAACTGGGCCCTGTAGGCCGTCGTGGCCAGCGGGTTGATCCGCGCGTCGTAGATCAGCAGGGTCCCTTTTCCCAGGGTGACGCTTGGGCAGACGCCCTGGTTGAACGCGGGCCACCGCACCGAGGTGACGGTCTCTTCCGCCGGCAGGAGCTGGGTCGTTTCCGGCTGTTCCAGGTCGACCAGGGCAAGGTGCTTGCTGAATCCCCCCACGGCGAACCGTTGGGGGTTGACCGCGTTGCCGGCGATCTCGTGCACGCTGGCCTCCTGGACCTTGCGGGGAAGCTCTCCGCAGAACGAAAGGGACCCCGACTCGCCGACGCTGACGAGGGTGAGCCGCCCGCCCCCGTGGGCGGCCAGTGCCAGTTCCGGATGGATCCAGTGGACGGATTCCACGACGACCGGATGGTCCGGGGTTCCGGCCGTGCCAAGGTCGAGCTGGCCAAGGGTCAGCCCCTCCAGCGGGCCGGGCGTCCCCCTCAGGCAGAGGAGGCGGGCCGGGGCCCCGGAATCCTCAGGCCGCGTTCCCACCAGGACGCGGTTCTCCAGGGCCCGGGGGACCGTCAGGCTGAAGCGTTCGCCCGGGGCGGAGGACCGTCCGAGGTTCCAGGTGACCTTGGATCCGTAGCCGGGCATGCTCTCGACGGTCTTCATGACCCCCCACGGGGTCGGCGTTTCCGGCGCCTGGGGAATGGGGGACGACGAGGAGGTGGAGGAGGTGGAGGAACTGGACGCCAAGGACCGGGAGGACGAAGCCTTGGCCGGGGCCTGCGCGGCCGCGGCCTTGGCGGGCGGGCTTCCCGCCGGAGCCTTCCGCGGAACCATGGCCTGCGCGGAAAAGCCGGGCGCCAGGAGCGCCGCGAGGGTGGTCAGGGAATACAAGGTGCACTTCAGCACGGACACATCCTTTCGACGGGGGTGATCCCCGTCCGGTGGCATGGGTTACATGGGTGGACGAAACGGTTTCCCGCGCGTCCTACACCTGCGGCGCGGTCGAGCTCGAAGGGGCCTTGTCGCCGGACGGCGCCCCATCCTTGGCTTCCCCCGCGCCCAGGTCGATGCGGGTGACGAAGCCCTCCGAGGCGCCCGCGAAGACCGAACCGTCGTCGAGGAAGGTGCCCGCATAGGCCGTGTCGTCGGACACCATCTGGGCCCCGGGGTGGAAATGGCACCGGACGCGCAGCAGGTCCTTGGCGGGGTCGAAGTCGTACACCGTCAGGTCGGGGATTCCGGAAACCAGGAGGCGGCTCCTCCGGGCATCGTAGGCCATGTCGCCGATGGCGATCACGAAGGGGTCCTTCAGGGTGCCCAGCAAGTGGTCCGGCTTCCGCCAGTCGACGGTCAGGATTTCTCCGTTCCCGAACCCCAGCAGGATGTGGTGGTCGGACACCCGTTCATGGGCGAACAGGTCCGGCCTGCCGAAGGCGGCCCGGATGGCCGGAGACGTCAGGGGAGGGGTCCGGACGTCGTAGATGGAGAGGACGCCATCCTCCCGGGTGAAGCTCGGGCAGACGCCCTGGTTGAACGGGGACCACCGCACCGAGCTGACGGTCCCTTCCGCGGGAAGGAACTGGGCCTTGTCCGGATCTTCCAGGCAGATCAGGGCCATGTGCTTGGCGTACCCCCCCACGGCGAACCAGTTGGGGTCCTTCGGATCCCCGGCCATGTCGCGCACCTCCGCCTCCTGCAGTTCGCGAGGGAGGGGCGAGAACACGGAAAGGGCCCCGGAATCGCCGACGTGGACGAGCGTGAGCCGCCCGCCCCCGTGGGCGGCCAGGGCCAGGGTCGGATGAAGCCAGAGAACGGACTCCACGTCATTGGGAACATCGGGAGAGCCGGCGACCCCCAGGTCGACGTGCCCCTGGACCAGGCCTTCCCGCAGGCCCGGCGCCGCNNCGCAGGCACAGGAGGCCGGCCTTTTCCGCACGGGTGCCCACCAGGACCCGGTTTCCCAGGGCCCGGGGCACGGTGAGGCCGACCGGGGCGGCGCCCGGTGCCCCGGACCCCAGGCTCAGGGTCCATTTGGAAGCGAAGCCGGGCATGGTCTGGATGGATTGCCAGGCCTTGATCGTCGCGGGAGAGAGCGGGATCACCGTNNAGGTGGATGAGGAGGAACTGGACGACGAGGAATGGACGGGGGGATTCGGAATCCCCGCGGCCTTCGCGGGCGGGGTTCCCCCCTGGGCCTTCCGCGGAACCATGGCTCGCGCGGGAAAGGCGGCCGCCTGAAGCGCCGCGAGGACGGCCAGGGTGAACAAGGTACGGCTTTGCACGGGAATTCCCCTTCGACGAGGGACAGGAGCGTCCACGGGCAATGAGTGTCTAATTTTTCAGAACGGTTCCCGGGCCCCGGCGCCCCGTCCCAGGCGCGGCTCCAGGAAGGCGCGCAGCTCCACCCCCGCCGCCAGCGCCGCCACCAGGGCGGAGCCGACCACCGGCACCGCCCCCAGGGCGCGCACCCGCTCCAGGCTCCCGGGATCGTCCAGGCCGAAGCC
>DBMS01000090.1 GCA_002297665.1 Holophagaceae bacterium UBA692
GGAGCGGGACCTGCTGCAGCGCATGGACCCCGGCGCCCCCGTGGCGGACCTGCTGGCCGCGGCGACCGCCGCCGGCCTGCCCGAAACGGCGGTGCTGGACGCCCTCGCGGCCCTGGTGCGCAAGGGCCTGGCCCGCCCCGCATGACCATCTGGCACCTCTACCTCCTGCAGTGCGGCCGCGCCATCTACACCGGCATCACCACCGACGTGGAGGCCCGCATGGCGGCCCATGCCGCGGGCAAGGGCGCCAAGTACACCCGGGGCCGCGCGGGCCAGAAGCTCCTCTTCCAGGCACCCATCGGCACCCGCAGCCAGGCCACCCGCATGGAGCTGGCCGTCAAGCGCCTATCCCACCGGCGGAAACTGGACCTGGCCGAAGGCCGGGAACCGCTGCCCCGGCTGGGGTGACGCGCCGGGGGCCGGCCTCAAGCCCCGCCCCCCATCCCGAGGAGGCGTCCCACGGCCCGCATCAGGTGTTCGGCCTCGGCCTCCGGGGGCAGCACGGGGTGGTCCCCGGGCACCTGGTCCCCCACCCCCAGGAAGGGAATGCCCGCCCGCTCCGCGGCATGACGGTCGTGGGGCCGGTCGCCCACGTAGAGGTGGGGGCCCTTGCAGCCGGCCATGGCCATGCGGATGAGCCCGGCGCGGTCCAGCCTGGGGAGGCTTCCCAGCCGGGGGATGCGCGGATCCACGCCCAGGAGTCGGGCCTTGAAGTCCAGCACCTTCGGGACGTTCCCCGAGACCAGCCACACGGAGCGGCCCGCGTCCACCAGGCGGGCCATGCCGTCGATGAGGCCCCGGAAGGCCGTGGGGGCGGGGCCTTGGGGGTGGAAGGCCCCCTCGAAGCGCGCCAGGCACGCCGCCTCGTAGGCGGCGTAGTGGGCCTCGGTCATGGGGGCGCGAAACCGCATGGCGTGGAGCTCCCCCATGATCTCCCAGTCGGTGGACCCGGTGCAGCGGCGCAGCTGCTCCACCGTGGGCTGGGCGCCCCAGAGCTCGCCCAGGGCCTCCCTGAGCAGCACGTAGCCGCCGCCGAACTGTCCCAGGGTGCCGTCGAGGTCGAAGCAGAGTGGCATGCCCCCATTCTGGGGCAAAAAGCCGTGACCGGGCGGGGATCTGGAGGCTACCCTGGTTCATGCGGTATTTTTCAGTCCTACTGGCGTCGTCCCTCGTGGCCCTTTCCCTCGAAGCGGCCGGAGCCGGGGGGACCGTCCTGGACTACAAGGTCGTCGTGCGCATGCGGGACGGGGGCGCGCCCGCCGAGAGCCGCCTGCAGGTGGTGACCACGGCGCCCGTGGCCACCCGCAACCGCGCCAAGCGTCCCCGGTTCGTGGGCTGGCGGATCCGGGCCTTCCCCGGCAAGGGCGGGCTGCCCTCGGCGTCGGTGCTCGCCCGGGTGGAGAGCCTCCTGTACCTCGAGGGCCCCGACTCCGGGGTGGTGCCCCGGGAAGGAGGGATGCGCCTGGGGAAACGGTTCTGCCGGCTCTGGCAGGCCCTTACGCCCTCCGCCGTGGGGGCGTTCGTATACCTGGCCGAGATCTCCCCGAACCTCCTGGCCCTCTCCTACCTGAGCGCCAGCCTCCCGGAGGGGGACCTGGCCTCCATCGAGATCCACCTGGAAGGGGTGAGCCTGGGGCCCGCCCCGGCCCCGGCCGAGGACGGGACGGTGCTCCTGCGCACCCTGCGGAGGTGGGGCGCGCTGGTGGACGACGATCAACAAGTAATGGCTACAGAGCAGATACAGTGACCCTGATGGGGTCGGTTATCCTGATGGACCGGGGGGATCATGGCTTTCAAGGACGAGTGCGGCGTATTCGGAATCTGGCCTGAGCCGGAAGCTTCCCGCCAGGCCTACCTGGGGCTGTACGCCCTGCAGCACCGAGGCCAGGAGGCCGCCGGGATCTGCTCGCGCGACCAGGGCCGCCTGCACCTGCACAAGGGCCAGGGCTACGTGGCCGACGTCTTCAACGAGGCGACCCTGGACCGCCTGCCCGGAGACGGCGCCATCGGCCACACGCGGTACTCCACCACCGGCGGCAACGTCGCCTCGGCGGCCCACCCCTTCCTGGTGGAGGGCCGGTTCGGACAGATCGCCCTGTGCCACAACGGCAACCTGACCAACACCGAGGAACTGCGGAACCGCCTCATCCAGGAGGGCCAGGTCTTCTCGAGCCCTTCCGACTCGGAGGTTATCCTGGCCCTCATCAACCGCGCCCGGGCCGACACCGTCGTGGACGCGGTGGTGGAGGCGCTCCGCCAGGTGGAGGGGGCCTTCTCCGTGCTGATCATCACCAAGGACACCTTCATGGCCGCCCGGGACCCCCGGGGCTTCCGGCCCCTCTCCATCGGGCGCCTGGGGGCGGCGACCGCCTTCTCCAGCGAGACCTGCGCCTTCGACCTGCTGGGGGCGGAGTACGTGCGGGAGGTGGAGGCCGGCGAGCTGGTGGTGCTGACCCGGGAAGGGCTCGCCTCGACGTTCCCCAAGCCGCGCATCCAGGCCCGGCCCTGCGTGTTCGAGCACGTGTACTTCGCCCGGCCCGATTCCTTCGTCTACGGCCTTTCGGTCATGGCCACCCGCCGGGAGATGGGGCGCCTCCTGGCCCGGCGCCACGGCGTCGCGGCCGACCTGGTGGTGCCCGTGCCCGACTCCGGCGTTTCGGCGGCCCTGGGCTACTCGGAGGAATCCGGGATCCCCTTCGACTTCGGCCTCATCCGCAACCACTACGTGGGCC
>DBMS01000128.1 GCA_002297665.1 Holophagaceae bacterium UBA692
GCGAGGAGCCGCGGGGAGATCACGGGCGGTAGGCCAGCCGGCGGCCCTGGCCGTCGGTGAGGGCGACCTCGGCGAGACGGGCGGGAGGCGGAACCTTCAGGGCCAGTTCGGTGGCCAGCAGCCGGACCAGGTCCATGGGCCCCTGGAGGCCCAGCTCGCCCAGGAGGCGTCCCCGCAGGGGTTCCAGCAGGGCGTCCAGGGCGGCCTCCAGGTCGCGGAAGTCCACCACCACGTCGAAGCCGTCCAGGCCCTGGCGCGCGGCGATCACTTCCACGCGGTAGTCGTGGCCCTGCCAGGTGCCGTCCGCCCCGCGGTACACCACCGAAAGGGGACGCTCCACGGCGGCCTCGAAGCGCAGCGGAGTGGGCGGGGCGGGGCGGGGCGCATCCATTCCTAAGATTCTGCCACCGCCCGCGGTAAACTGGGCCGGATCTCTTGGAGCGCCCATGCCCGATTTCTCGACCCAGCTTGCCCGACCCGGCGTGGAGCGGGAGGACCTGGAATTCGACGTCCTGTTCGTGGGGGCCGGCCCCGCCAACCTGGCAGGCCTCTGGCGCCTGCTCGACCTGGTGGAGGCCCGAAAGCTCACGGGGCTCACCATCGGCCTCATCGAGAAGGGGGAGGAGATCGGGGACCACGCCTTTTCCGGGGCGGTCCTGGATCCCGCGGCCCTGGTTGAACTCTGTCCGGACTGGGCTGAGCGGGGCTTCCCCTCCGAGGGGCGGGTGGGCTCCGAGGAGGTCTGGTACTTCACGGAGCGCGGGGGCCTCAAGGCGCCCTTCCCGCCGCCCTTCCTGGCCAACCACGGCTTTCCCATCGTCTCCCTGAGCAAGATGGTGCGCTGGATGGCGGCGGAGATCGAGAAGCGCGAGGTGCCCGGCGTGGACGTGATGCTCCTGCCGGGGTTCGCGGGCGTCAAGGTGCTGTGGGAGGACGGCCGGGTCGCGGGGGTCCAGACCGCGGACCGGGGCGTCAACGCCGACGGCTCCCCCCGTTCCACCTTCGAGCCGGGCAACAACCTTCGGGCCAAGGTGACCGTCTTCGGGGAGGGCCCCCGGGGCCATCTCATGCGGGAGCTGGACGAGGTGCTGGGCCTCCAGGCCCAGGCCGTCAACCCCCAGGTGTACGAGACCGGGGCGAAGGAGATCTGGGAGCTGCCCGCGGGCCGGGTTCCCGACGGGTTCGTGCTGCACTCCGCGGGCTGGCCCCAGGCCGACGGCGAATCCGGAGGCTCCTTCGTCTACAAGATGGGCGGGGACCGGCTGGCGGTGGGCTACGTGGTCTCGCTCGACACCCGGGATCCCTTCGCGGACGCCCACCTGATGCTCCAGAAGTTCAAGACCCACCCCCGCATCAAGGCGATGCTGGAGGGCGGAAAACTGGTGCAGTACGGGGGCAAGGCCCTGGCCATCGGCGGATGGAACTCCATGCCGCGCCTGGCGTTCGCCGGCGGGATGCTGGCGGGTGACGCGGCCCAGATGGTCAACGCGGGCAGGCTCAAGGGCATCCACCTGGCCATGAAGGGCGGGATGTGCGCGGCCGAAACCATCGCGGACGCCCTGGCCGAAGGGGACTTCGGCGAGGCCTCCCTCATGCGCTACAGCCGGGCCTACCTGGCCTCCTGGGCGGGCACCGAGCTCTACCGCGCCCGGAACTTCCACGCGATCATCCAGCACGGGCCCACCCCCGGGGCCCTGTTCAACCTGGCCCTCAGCCAGGTCACGGGCGGCTGGGTGCCGGGGGACCCCCTGCGCCTGGGCGCCGACGCCGGCGCCACCGCGACCACCGAGGCCTACTACGGCCGGGAGGGCCTGCGGCGCGACGACCTGGACTGGGGCGTGAAGATGGACGGTGCGCTCACCTTCTCCAAGCTGGACGACGTGTACGCCTCGGGCACCCTGCACGACGAGCACCAGCCCGGCCACCTCAAGATCGTCAAGGGCGACCAGGTCTGCGTCGCCTGCTACGAGACCAAGGGCAGCCCATGCACCGTGTTCTGCCCCGCCCAGGTGTACGAGATGCATCCCGACGCCCGGGGGCGGGTCGCCCGGGTCGATATCGCATTTTCCAATTGTGTCCATTGCAAGACTTGCGACATCAAGTGTCCGGAGGGGAACGTCGTGTGGACGCCTCCCGAAGGGGGCGGCGGTCCCAAGTACACCCTCTGCTGAGAGACCCCATGCTTGATCCGAGACTGCTGGAAATCCTGTGCTGCCCCGCCGTGGACGGCGACGCGCCCTGCCGCGGCGACCTGGCCGAGACCCCCGCGGGCCTTGCCTGCGCGCGCTGCGGGCGGGTCTACCCCGTGGAGGACGGCATTCCCGTCATGCTCCAGGACAAGGCGGCCAGGGAGGTCCGATGAGGCTCGACCGTGAACAGGCCGGGGCCCTCCTGGGGCTGATCCGGGGCCGTAAGGTGGCCGTGCTGGGCGACGTGATGCTGGACGAGTACCTTTTCGGCGAAGTCAGCCGCATCTCCCCCGAGGCGCCCGTGCCCATCGTGCGGGTTTCCCGGGAGCGGGCGGTGCTGGGCGGCGCCGCCAACGTCGCGGCCAACCTCAAGGCCGTGGGCGCGGATCCCGTCCTGGTGGGCACCCTGCAGGACGACCCCGCGGGCCGGCGCCTCCGGGGCCTCCTGGAAGGCCTGGGCGTCGCCCAGGACCGGCTCGTGGTGGACCCTTCCCGCCCCACCATCATCAAGACCCGGGTCATCGGCCAGCAGCAGCAGATGCTGCGCATCGACCGGGAGGAGACGGACCCCTTCGCGCCCGCGGCGGTGGAAGGCCTGTGCCGGAGCCTCGAGGCCGCCCTGGTGGACGTGGGCGCGCTCATCATCTCCGACTACGCCAAGGGCGCCGTGAACGCCCCGGTCATGGACCGGGTGCGGGTCCTCTGCGCGGAGCTGTCCATCCCCTGGATCGTGGACCCCAAGCCCGCCCACGCCTCCCTGTACCGGGGCGCCACGCTCATGACGCCCAACACCAAGGAGCTGACCGAGCTCAGCCACCTGGCCGCCAGGACCGACGCCGACGTGGCGTCCGCGGGCCTGGCCATGGTGGAGGCCCTGGACCTCAAGGGGCTTCTGGTCACCCGCAGCGAGAAGGGCATGGCCCTCTTCACGCCCGAGGCCCTGCACCGGGAACCCTGGCTCATCCCCACCGAGGCCCGGGAGGTGTTCGACGTCAGCGGCGCGGGCGACACGGTCATCGCGGTGTTCGCCGCCTCCATCGCCTCGGGCGCGGACTGGAAGCAGGCCGCGATGCTGGCCAACGCCGCCGCCGGGGTCGTGGTGGGCAAGATGGGCACCGCCACGGCCACGCCGGAGGAGATCCTGCGGCACTACCAGGACCAGGAAGCGATCTAGGAGGCTGTCCACGTATT
>DBMS01000310.1 GCA_002297665.1 Holophagaceae bacterium UBA692
CCGGCATCGCCGGCCCTTTTTCGTGGGTGGCCCAGGCCTACCACTTGTTCAGGTGGATCAGTTCGGGGCGGTAGCGGTCCTCGGATTCGGGCGACTCGGCGGGGTGGCCGATGGGGATCAGCGCGAAGGGGACCACCACCTCAGGCATGTCGATCAGCCGGCGCAGGGGCTCGATGCGGTCCTCGCGGGGGTGAACGCCCACCCACACGGCGCCCAGGCCCTTGGCGTGGGCGGCCAACAGCAGGTTCTGGGTGGCGGCGGCGCAGTCCTGGACCCACATTCCGGGGTGCTTTTCCTGGCGGGGGTCGCCGCAGACGAGCACCGACACGGGGGATTCGCTGATCATGCCGGCGTAGGGGTGGAAGTCGGGAATCTTGTCGAGGATCTCCCGGTCGGTGATGATCAGGAAATGCCAGGGCTGCTCGTTGCCGGCGCTGGGAGCGTGCATGGCCGCCCTGATCAGCTCCCGCACGATGTCCAGGCTCACGGGCCTGGGGGTGAAGGCGCGGATGCTTCGTCGGGTGTTGAGGGCTTCGAGGGCGTCCATCAGAACTCCAGAGGTGGGGAAGGAAGATCATCATACGCCCGCGGCCCTGGATTTTCAGTCGATCTTCTGGGCCGCGGCGCCCGGGGAAGGCTTGACAAGGGTGGTGCCGGCGAGTCGAATTAGCTCCAAGAAGAACCTGGGGGGGGTCGGGTGTTCGATGCTGTCCTCTTGCGTCACGGCTGGACCGTGGCTCCGGCGTCCCTCGCACGGGCCGGGACGGCCGCGGCGCCCCTGGACGAGGCCCTGAGGCTGGCCCTGGAGATCGCCGGGGAGGACGCGCCGGCCGCCCTGGACGCGTGGCGCGAGGCCATGCAGGCCGAGGCGCGGAGGCGGCTCTACCCCCAGCGTTTCGGCCCGGGCGAGGGCAGGGCGTCGCGGGTGGCCGAGGTCTTCTTCCCCCTGGCCGACGCGGCCCGCCTCCACCTGCCCGAACCCTCCAGCCTCTCGGCGCGGCTGCCCTTCCAGGCCCTGGGGGAGGACGAGCTGGCCCCCTGGCCCTCGGGGGACCAGTACCGGCGGCTCCTGGGGCACCTGGAGGAGGAGGGCTTCCTGGCGGCCCTGGCCATGGCCCAGTTCTGGCGGGGCTTCTCCATCCAGGACCACGTCCTGGGAGTCACCGGGCTGGCGCTGTGGATCGGGCGGCAGCTGGCGCGGTCCATTCCCGTGGACCTGCCCCTCCTGCACGGCGGCGCCATCGGCCACGACGTGGGCAAGTTCGGCTGCGTGGGCGACGAGGCCCGGCGCATCCCCCGGCTGCACTACTACTACACCCACCAGTACTACGCCTCCCGGGACCTGGGCGGCCTGGGCCACATCGCCACCAACCACTCCTGCTGGGACCTGGAGCAGATCCGCCTGCCCATCGAGACCCAGGTGCTCATCTACTGCGACTTCCGGGTGAAGGACATCCGGGGGCCGGATGGCCGGTGGCGCATGGAGGTCATCTCCCTCAAGGAGGCCTTCGACGCCATCCTGGGCAAGCTCGAGGACGTGGACGCGGACAAGCGCCTGCGTTACCAGGCCGTGTACCGCAAGCTCCGGGACATGGAGGACTACGCCCTGAGCCTGGGCGTGGCCCTGGACCCGCCCGGCTTCGAGGTGTCCCGGCGCCGCCGGCCCTGGCTTCCCCCGGGCCTGGACATCGTCGCCCTCATGGCCGGGACCCGGCGTCCCGACGCCGCGGCCCTGGCCGCCGGCGGGCAGGTGCAGTCCATCGCGCGCCTCCTGGCCACGGCCCACAACCTCGGGGTGATGGAGCGGCTGCGGGACCTCCCGGCCCTGCGCCGGCTGCTGGAGGAGGCGCGGAGCTTCAACGGCTGGCGCGACCTGCGCACCTACGTGGGCATCGTGGGCGACTACGCCCCGGCCTTCTCGGAGGAGCAGAAGGCCCTGGCCCTGGACTTCTTCCGCGAGCTGCTCAGCCATCCCGACGACGACATCCGGTACCAGGCCGCGTGCCGCATGGCCGACCTCCTCGCCCTGGGCGAGGCGGAGTGGCGCAAGGACCTGCCCGTGGGCGCGGCCCTGGAGGAGCATCCCTGGGTGATGCCCCAGGTGATCGCGGTGCTGGACCTCCTGGACCTCGCCCCGAGGGAGGCCGCCGAGGACATGTCGCCCGAGGAGCAGGTGCTCTACGCCGTCCCCATCTTCCTGCGCCGCTTCTTCAGCCGGGCCCCCGCCAAGCTCGCCGCGGAGGCCCTTCCCCAGGTGGTGGAGCGGCTCCTGGGGCGGGCCGCGGACCGCCGCCCCCTGTCGGCGCTCTACACCTGCGAATCCTTCGAGCTCCTCGCCCGGGAAATGGACGCCGCGGGCCGGCTGAGGCTCCCCAAGCTCATCCGCGCCTGGGGCTTCCACGAGGTGGCCAACGTGCGCCTCATGGCCTGGCGCGTGCTCCACGCGCTGGCGGAATGCGGCCAGCGGGAGCCCGCATTGCTGGAGGAGGTGGGCCATTGCGTGGATGCCCTTTCCGCCTTCGCGAAGCCCACCGCCACCGTCGCCGAGCTCTTCCTGCTGGAGCGCTGCGCGGCCCTTTCCGGGCGCGAGGCGCTGGCCGGGCGCTGCCGGGAGATGCGCGCCAAGGGCCGCAGCCCCATCCGCGAGGTGATGCTGCGCAACCTCAAGGGGCAGACCGGGTGGGTGGAGAAGAAGGTCGCCTGCGACTTCCTGGTCTCCCTGGTGTCGGGCCCGGACATCGATTCGAGGCTCGTGGGCGAAGTGGGCTTCCACCTGGCCAACCTTCTGAAGGTGAGCCGGGTGGAGGGCACCCGCTTCCACGCCGGGCGCTGCCTGGTGGGCCTGATCCCGCTGCTCACGGACACCCAGCGCAACGACCTCGCCATCGAGCTGCTGCGCAGCCTCCAGCTGGACGGGGAAGGGGTTACGAGGTACCTGCCCCGGTTCCTGGGGCCGCTCCTGGCGAGCCTCCCCGCCCAGGAGCTGGACGAACTGCTCGACGACATGGCCCTGGACGCGCGCAGGGGCGCCGAGAGCCTCCAGCGCCTCCTGGTCCAGGCTTCCACCTGGCTCATCCTGGCGCTGCCCGCCGACGCCATGGGCCGGATCCGCCGCCTGGCGGGACTCCTCCTGGGGGCGCTGGCCGACAGCCGGGTCTCGGTGGCCCACGAAGGGTACGCCCACCTGGCGGTGCTCCTGGACTGGCTGCGCGAGGCGCCCGATCCGCGCCTGGCGCCCATCCTCGCCCACATCACCAAGAAGGTGCTCACCCTGGCCAGGCATCTCCCTGGGGAGCGGGCCCGCTTCTTCCTGGCGGCCGAGGCCCTGTCGAGCCTGGACAAGGCCCTGGCGGCCTGCCCCGTGGCCTTTCCCCGCGCCCCGCGGGTGGGCTTCCTGCCCGGGACCTTCGATCCCTTCACCTCCGCCCACGGCGAGATGGTGCGCAAGGCGCTGGCCCACTGCGAGGAGGTCTTCGTCCAGGTGGACGACTTCTCCTGGCGCAAGCACGCCCAGCCCCGCTACGTGCGGGACGAGCTGGCCTGGATGGCCCTGTCGACGATCCCCGGGGCCTACGTCTTCCCCTTCGACCCCCCCGTCAACATCGCCAACACGGAAAGCCTGAAGGACCTCCAGGCCAGGCTGGGCAGGCGCCCCCTGCACCTGGTCGTGGGAACCGACGTGCTGGAGGGGGCCTCGGCCTACCGCAAGCCGGATTCGCCCATCTGGGGCATCCCCCACCTCCTCATCACCCGCGAGGAGGCCGGCTCCCGGCGCTGGGAAGGCATGCTGGAGCAGTTCGCGGCCGGCGTGCAGGTATTCCAGGTGGGGGCCCGCATGAAGGCGGTCTCCAGCACGTCCTTGCGCGAGGCCTTCGACAGGCGAGGGGAGCTGGACCCGTACTGCGACCCCCTCGTGGCCCGGACCCTCCTCGAGCGCAGGCTCTACGTCAACTACCCGGCCCGCAAGGAGGAGATCTTCGAGTCCCAGTGGAAGCTCCGCTTCGCCCGGGAGGGCAGGGGGCTGCCCCCGGGCCTCGAACCCCTGGCGCAGCTGGACGCGTCGCACGCGGTGACCCGATGGACCGGGCACAAGCCCCGCACCGCCGTCCTGCAGTCCAGCAAGACCGGGGCGGATCTCGCCGCCATCACCTGGGTCGCCGGCACCGCCGCGGCCCTGCCGGTGGCCCTCGGGGACGAGTCCCTGGCGGGCCTGGCCGGAGGCCGGCTGATGGGCGCCGGGGCGCTGGTGGAGGCGGTGGGCCACAGCCCCGGCGACCCCTCCCTGGTGCACCTGGACCAGCTCCTTTCGCGCATCATCGGCCAGTGGTTCGGCGAGGGCCTCCTGTTCGCCCTGGTGGGGGTGCCCGGGGAAGGCGGGGAGCGCCTCTGGGAGCTCCTGCGGCACCACGGCGCGGGCTGGCTGGGGGAGCGCCCCGGCGGCCCGCGCGGCCTGCGCTGGGCGGGCATCGAGCTCACCCGGCCCCTGGTGATGGTCCACGACCTGGAGCAGCTCCTGCAGCATCCCTACCTGGGCTCGGATCCGGTGGAGGAGGTCATCCTGAGGTTCCGCAGGTCCCTGGCCGGGTTCTTCGCCGAGCGCATGCCGGGCAGCGGGCTCCTCCACATCCACGAGAAGGAGACCAAGCGCCAGCTTTCGGCCTGGACCCAGGAACGGCTCGCCGGGGAGGGCCCTGGCTGGGTGGCCCTGGGCCTGGGCCGCCAGTTCTCCCGGGACACCATCGGCGACGTGCCCACCCTTTCCCTGGACCTGGAGCGCTACCTCACGGCCCAGGGCTACGAGGCCGGCCTGGGCCCCTCCCCCGGAAGCCCCAGCCTGGAGCGCCAGCTGACCACCGCGCGGGAACTGGGCCGCAACGCCATCCTCCTGGCGCCCTTCCTGGACTCCGCGGAGCCGGTGATCCGGATCCAGGAGGCCTGCCGGAAGGCCAAGCTCCGGCTGAGGGAGGTCTACGTGGGCGCCACCAGCGCCTCGGTGAACGCCGCCCTGCACATGGCCGGCGTTCCCCACCGCACCGGGCTCGTGGTGCCCCACTGGCGGGGCGTGGTGCGCGAGAGCGCCGTGATCCCCTTCGTGGGCGGCTGGAGCATCCGGGACCGCCGATCCACGGGCCTGTCCCTCGCCCCGAGCCTGAACGACTGCCTTCCCTACCACAACCCGCACCCGCTGGGCCTCAGCCCGGAGGAGGCCCTGGACTTCTCCCGCATGGCGCTGGAGCAGTCGGCCCAGATCTTCCAGGTGCTCGAGGACGCCTTCAGGGCCCACGAAGGCCGGCTCCTGAGCCTGGCGGACCTGGCCGCCGTGGTCCGCCATCCCCGGTGCCCCCCCTTCCCGAGGGGCTTCGCGCCGCCCCGGGACTGCGCGCCCAGCGAGTTCATCAGCCAGGACCTGGAAGCCCTGGCCCGGCTCCTGCCGGACGCCCACCAGGCCCACCGGGAGGGATGGGGCAGGCGGTGACGGGATCGCATTTCCTGTTCGTAAAGCCGCTGGTTTCACGGCTGGCCGCGGGCCTCGGCGGGGCCTGGGCCGGACGTCCGGAACGGGCCGATCGCTTTTGACGGTGCGTAAAGCAATTGGCGTTGGATCCACCCATCCGCGGGCCGTCGGGAGGGGTCGTCCGAAGCAATAGGGATGAAACATTTAATGCATTCAGGGCGCTTCGTGATGAATATCACAGGATTTAGAATGGGCAGATTTTCTTGTTGACCGTGTAAGGTACCTTCTGATAATAGGGGCCGAGAACGCCGAAGTTCACAAAGTGTTCCCGGGGGCCGTCCAGGTTTGGAACGGGCCCGCCGGGAGGTCCGCGCCCGGTTCCGGACCGGGGGTGGGCCGCGCCCTGCCTTCCAGCCGCATTCCAACCCACCCCTCAGGGGCAACTCCAAGGAGTCAACCATGTCCTTCTCCCTCGCACTGCCCGTGTCCAGCGTCAGCCAGCACGTCCAGATCTTTTTCGAAAGGCTCATCGCCAAGAACCCCGGCGAGAACGAGTTCCACCAGGCCGTGAAGGAGGTGGTGGAAACCCTGGTTCCCTGCCTGGAGCGCCACCCCGAATACCTCAGCCACCGGATCCTCGAGCGGATCACCGAGCCCGACCGCATCATCCAGTTCCGCGTCACCTGGCAGGACGACAAGGGCGAGATCCACATCAACAAGGCCTACCGGGTGGAGTTCAACAACGCCATCGGGCCCTACAAGGGCGGCCTGCGCCTGCATCCTTCCGTGAACCTCGGGATCCTGAAGTTCCTGGGGTTCGAGCAGGTCCTCAAGAACAGCCTCACCACCGTGCCCATGGGCGGCGCCAAGGGCGGTTCGGACTTCGATCCCAAGGGCAAGTCGGACTGGGAGGTCATGCGGTTCTGCCAGGCGTTCATGAAGGAGCTCTACCGCCACATCGGCGCCAACATCGACGTGCCCGCGGGGGACATCGGCGTGGGCGGCCGGGAGATCGGATACCTCTTCGGGGAGTACAAGAAGCTCACCCATTCCTGGGAGGGCGTGCTCACCGGGAAGGGCCTGGCCTGGGGCGGCTCCCTGATCCGGCCGGAAGCCACGGGCTACGGCGCCACCTACTTCGCCGAGGAGATGCTCAACACGCGCGGCGACAGCCTGAAGGGCAAGACCTGCGCCGTCTCCGGCTCGGGGAACGTGGCCCAGTACACCGTCCAGAAGGTGAACCAGTTCGGCGGCAAGGTCATCACCCTCTCCGACAGCAACGGCACCATCGTGGACAAGAACGGCATCGACGCCGAGAAGCTGGCCTGGGTGCTGGACCTCAAGAACAACCGCCGGGGCCGCATCCAGGAGTACGCCGATAAGTTCGGGTGCGAGTACTTCGAAGGCATGCGCCCGTGGTTCGTGAAGTGCGACGTGGCCTTCCCCAGCGCCACCCAGAACGAGGTGAACAAGGAAGAGGCCCAGATGCTCGTGGACCACGGCTGCTTCGTGGTCTCCGAGGGCGCCAACATGCCCAGCACGCCCGACGCCGTGGAGGTGTTCCTCCGCAACCGGATCCTCTACGGCCCCGGCAAGGCCGCCAACGCCGGCGGCGTGGCCACGTCGGGCCTGGAGATGGCGCAGAACGCCTCCTTCTCCAGCTGGGGCACCGAGGAGGTCGACGCCAGGCTCCACACCATCATGAAGCGCATCCACAAGACCTGCGTGGACACCGCCCTGGAATACGGGGACCCGGGCAACTACGTCCTGGGCGCCAACATCGGCGGATTCATCAAGGTGGCCAACGCCATGATCGACCAGGGCATCGTCTAGACCCCGTCCATCGGCCCCGCTCTGAATGAGGGGCCCGGAGCATGNNGGCATCCGGGGGCTCCGCCCCCGCGCCGTTTCCGCCGGCCGTGCTATCCTCATCGGCAAAATGACAGAACCTGGCTGCGGGAGCGGGACATGAGGCTCTTCGGTAACGAACGGGTGGCGCTGGCCGGCGATCCGGCCACCGCAGAGCGCCTGGGGTGGGCCGCGCGCAGGCGGTCCGCCCCGGCTCCGGAGTTCGTGCTGGCTCCGGCGGCCGGCGATCCCCGGCGGGAGCCCTGGATCGCCCAGGGGCGCGTCCCTCCCGGGGCGGGGCCCGGAATCCTGTGGAAGGGGCACGGCCGGGACTGGACCTAC
>DBMS01000106.1:0-8813 GCA_002297665.1 Holophagaceae bacterium UBA692
TACGTGGACAGCCTCCTAGAGGGGAACCATGAAACGCATCCTGGTCATCGAAGACAACCCGGACAACCTCCTGCTCGTGCGCATGCTCCTGAGCTCCCTGAAGGTGCACCTGGTGGAGGCCACGGACGGGCCTTCGGGCATCGCCCTGGCCCAGGCGGAGTCCTTCGACCTCATCCTCCTGGACATCCAGCTTCCGGGCATGGACGGGTACCAGGTCGTCAAGGCCCTGCGGGCGCTGCCCGGCACCGCCGGGACCCCCATCATGGCCATCACCAGCTACGCCATGACCGGGGACCGGGAGCGGGCCCTGCTGGAAGGCTTCACGGAGTACATCGAGAAGCCCATCAACCCCGAGACGTTCACGGGCACCGTCGCCTCGTTCATCTGACCCGCAACCCGGGGAGCCGAGCATGAAGATCCTGCTGGTCGACGACATTCCATCGAACCTCAAGCTCCTGGAAATGCTCCTGGGCAGCCAGGGCCATTCCACGCGCCGGGCCCTCAACGGCCAGGAGGCCCTGGAATCGGCCCGCCGGGAGGCGCCCGACCTGATCATCTCCGATATCCTCATGCCCGTGCTGGACGGTTATTCGCTCTGCCGCGCCTGGATGGAGGACGGGGCCCTGGCGGGAATCCCCTTCATCTTCTACACGGCCACCTACCAGTCCGACGAGGACGAGGCCTTCGCCCTTTCCCTGGGGGCCGCCGCCTTCCTGCGCAAGCCCATGGAGCCCGACGCGTTCCTGCGCCAGGTGCAGGACGTGGTCGCGCGCACCCAGGCCGGGGAGATCCGGCCGCAGGATCCCGCCCCCACCGACGAGGGCTCGTTCCTCAGGCTCTACAACGAGCGCCTCGTCCAGAAACTCGACCAGCGCTCCCAGAGCCTGGCCCGGCAGGTGGAGGAACTGCAGCGTGCGGAGGCCCGGCTCCGGCTCAGGAGCTTCGCGCTGGACGCCGCGGCCAACGGCATCCTGATCATGGACCGCCAGGGGATCGTCGAATGGGCCAACCAGGCCTACCTGGAGCTCACGGGGTTCGGAAGGCGGGAGATCCTCGGTTCCAGACCCCGCTTCCTGGAATCCGGAACCCGCAAGGACGGGGATGCCCGGGCGATGTGGGACCCGCAGGCTTCGGGCCAGGTGTGGCGGGGCGAAATCCAGGACAGGCACAAGAACGGCATGTCCAGGCTCTTCCAGACGGCCATCTCGCCGGTGCGGGGCGAGAGCGGGGCCATCACCCACTTCATCGGCATCATGCAGGACATCACCGAGCAGCGGCGCATCGAGTCCGAGCTGCTCCAGTCCCAAAAGATGGAAGCCCTGGGCCGGCTCGCGGGCGGGGTCGCCCACGATTTCAACAACATGCTCAACGTCATCCTCATCAATTCCGAGATCTCCCTCGAGACCGAGGGCCTCCCGGAACCCGCCCGGAGGCGCATCCTGGAGATCAACGCCGCGGCCGAACGCTCCGCGGACCTCACCCGGCAGCTCCTGGCCTTCTCCCGCAAGCAGGCCGCCCAGCCCCGGCGCCTGGACCTCAACGAGGCCGTGGAGGAGAACCGGAAGATGCTCAAGCGGATGATCGAACGCGACATCGAGCTGATCGTGCATCCCGGGCCCGACCTGCGGGAAGTCTTCATCGACCCGTCCCAGGTGAGCCAGCTGCTCACGAACCTGGTGGTCAACTCCCGGGACGCCCTGCCGGGCGCCGGGTCCATCAGCATCGAGACCCAGAACGTCCAGGTGGAGGACACCTCGGCCCTGATCTTCGGGGGCCTGGCGCCCGGAAACTACGTGCAGCTCACCGTGAGCGACACGGGCTGCGGCATGGACGCCTTCACCCTCGGGCACATCTTCGAACCCTTCTTCACCACCAAGGGCGAAGGGAAGGGCACGGGCCTGGGCCTTTCCATGGTCTACGGCATCATCAAGCAGAACGGCGGCGCCGTCTCGGTCTACAGCAACCTGGGCCTGGGGACGTCCTTCAAGATCTACCTGCCCGCCTTCGAATCCCAGGACGCCCTGGGGGACGCGGCCGCCGAGCCCTCGGTGCGCGGAGGCGACGAGACCATCCTCATCGCCGAGGACGAGAAGCCGATGCTGGACGTCATGAGGCTGGTCCTGGAAGAGAAGGGCTACAAGGTCCTCGCCGCGTCCAACCCCATCGACACCGTCCTCCTGGCCTCCCGGCACGAAGGGCCGATCCACCTCCTCATCACGGACGTGGTCATGCCCGGGATGAACGGGAAGGAACTCCAGCAGCGCCTCCTGGAGGCCCGGCCGGGGTTCAAGGTCCTCTTCATCTCCGGCTACACCGGCGACATCCTGGCCAAGCGGGGCCTGATGCGCGAGGAGACCCACTTCCTCCAGAAGCCCTTCCGGGTCAAGGATCTCCTGGGGAAGGTCAGGGAAGTGCTGGAGTCCTGAGGCGCAAGGGGACGGCGTGGGCCTCGGACCGGGCGCCCTGGCAGCAGGCCTGCACCACCAGCGTCTGGACCTCCCCGAAGACGGGCACCGGGATGGCCGTTTCGAAGGAAGCCGCCCCCTCCAGGAGGCGATGGGCCTCGAAGACCTTGTGCCCGTTGACCCACCCCCGAAGGGCCACGGACAGGCCCGGCGCCGCGCCCTTCACCTCCACCCGCACCAGCGCGCTGGCTCCCTGGACGGCGCTGGGCGGCCCCTGGAGGACAAGGGTCGGGACCGCCGCCGGGGCGGCGTTCTGCTGTTTCATGGGCTCTCCTAGGCGGTCCGCCGTAGGCTATTAATGACTTTTGCGCCCCCCAGGTTCCCGGGGCCTAAGGGTGTCTGCGGTACGGACGTTTGGGACCGGACAGGCCTTCCCTGCCGGTGGCCGCATTGGGTTCGTACAGGTTCCAGAAGGAGGGGCGGGCCCACGGGGTTCCGCTCCTTTGCGCCGACGCACCGGTACCGTCGGCTTCCGGTCCTCGCTTCGCTGCGGGCCGGGTCCTCCGGTTGTCGTAGCTCGGCCGCGGAGCAGAGGGTGGCTGGAGTCTGGCGATGGCTCCGCCCTGGAAACTCGGACGGAATCAGGCCGCAGCGTGGGAAGAGGTTTTTGGAAACGAGGGCTGTTTCCCTCCATCCCGGAAGGTTTTCCCACGCGATGAAAAAGGAGGGCCCCACTCCGGACGCCCGCTTGCCCCAAGCCGAGGTACGGCAACCGGAGGACCCGGCCCGCAGCGAAGCGAGGACCGGAAGCCGACGGTCCCGGTGGGTCGGCGCAACGAACCGGAACTCCATGGGCCCGCCCCTCTTTCTGGAACCTGGACGAACCGAATGCGGCCACCGGCAGGGGATGCCCGTCAGCGCCAGAAGGTCCGACTTGCAGACACCCTCCTACTTGAGCCCGCGCTTTTCCAGCAGGGCGTCCACCTTGGGATCCCGGCCCCGGAAGTCCCGGTAGAGCTGGGCCGGATCCGCGGTCTGGCCCTTTTCCAGCACCTTGGTGCGGAAGGCCCGGGCCGTGGCGGGATCGTACAGGTCGCCCTTCTCCTTGAAGGCGAGGAACGCGTCGCTGTCCAGCACGGCGCTCCAGATGTAGGCGTAGTAGCCGGCGCTGTACCCGTTGCCTCCGCCCCAGATGTGGTTGAAGAAGGCCGTGCGGTAGCGCAGGGGGATCTCGGGCAGCAGTCCCCATTTCTCCATGCTCGCCTTTTCGAACGCGTCGGCGTCCCGGGGCGCGTCGTCGGCCAGGGTGTGCCAGTCCATGTCCAGCAGGGCGGCCGCCATGTATTCGGTGGTGGCGAAGCCCTCCCCGAAGGTGCGGGACTTCTTGATGCGGTCGCCCAGGGCGGCGGGGATCGGCTCGCCGGTCTTCCAGTGGCGCGCGTAGGTCTTGAGCACCTCGGGCTCCATGGCCCAGTTCTCCATGATCTGGCTGGGCAGCTCCACGAAGTCCCGGGGCGCGCCGCCCAGGCCGCGGTACTGGCCCGCGTAGAACAGCCCGTGCAGGGCGTGGCCGAACTCGTGGAAGAGGGTGCGCACCTCATCGGGCGTGAGCTGGGCGGGGGCGCCTCCCGAAGGCCGGGAGAGGTTGGCCACGTTGGTGGCGATGGCGGGCACCCGGTGGCGGTCCCGCCCCGGGCGCAGGCTGCCGCACCAGGCGCCGCCGCGCTTGCCGGGGCGCGGATGGTAGTCGGTGTAGAGCAGGCCCAGATGGCTTCCGTCCTTCTCCTTCACCTCGAAGACCCGCACCTCGGGGTGGTAGGCGGGCACGTCCTTCACCTCGGTGAACGTCACGCCGTAGAGCCGCGTGGCCAGCCCGAAGGCGCCCGCGCGCACGGCGTCCAGGCTGAAGTAGGGCTTGAGGGCGGCCTCGTCCAGGTCGTACTTCGCGCGGCGCACCTTCTCCTGGTAGTACCGCCAGTCCCAGGCCTCGAGCTTGGCGCCGGGCAGGTCCTTGGCCATGGCGGCCTGCAGCTCGGCGCGCTCCTCCCGGGCCTTGGCCAGGGAGGCGGTCCACACGGGCTTCATGAGCCCGTAGGCCCCCGCGGGCGTCCGGGCCATGTTCTCCTCGAGGATGTAGTCGGCCCAGGTGGCGTAGCCCAGCAGCTTGGCCTTCTGCACGCGCAGCGAGGCCATGCGGCTCGCCAGGCCGCGGGTGTCGGTCTCCCCGGCGCGGCAACGTTCCAGGTAGCCGGTGAGGAGCTGGCGGCGCAGGTCGCGGTTCTCGGCGTACTGCAGGAAGGGCCAGATGCTGGGCCCGTCCAGGGTGAAGACCCAGGCGCCGCCCCGGGCCGCGGCGTCGCGCACCCCCTGGGGCAGGCCCGCAAGCTCCTCGGGCTTGTGCAGCGTGAGCTTGAAGTCCTTGGTGGCCTTGAGCATGCGATCACCGAACTGGACTCCCAGGCGGGAAAGCTCCGCGTTGAGGGCGCGCATGCGAGCCTTGCCGGCCTCGTCCAGGTCCGCGCCGGCGCGCAGGAACCCCCGGCGCCGGTCCTCCAGCAGCCGCAGCTGCTCGGGCGCCAGGCCCTCGCGGTGCTCCCACACCGCCTTCACCCGCCGCCACAACCGGGAGTCCAGGTTGATCCCGTCGTAGTGCGCGGAGCGCAGGGGCGCCAGCTCGCGGTTGATGGCCTGGAGTCCCGGCGTGGTCTCGGCGCCCGAGAGCGCCCCGAACACCAGGGACACCCGCTCCAGCAGCTGCCCCGAGCGCTCCAGGGCCTCCACCGTGTTGGCGAAGGTGGGCGCCTCCGCGCTGGAGGCGATGGCTTCCACCTCGGCCTTGTGGCGGGCCATGCCCTCCTTGAAGGCCGGCAGGAAGTGCGCCTCCTGGATCTCCCCGAAGGGCGGCACGCCGAAGGGCGTCTTCCACTCGGCGAAGAAGGGGTTGGCCGACTGGGCCTGGGCGCAGAGGGACACGGCGGCAACGAGCAGGGGCGTTCGCATGGGGAGCCTCGGGGAATGAGCCATCATAATACGATGCTGCCGTGGCTTACAACACTCGCATCCCCTGGGCATTCGCCGCCTGGTTCAATCGCCCGTCAAAACATGCGAAAATTGGAAATAAATATTAGAATCGGGTCGGACCCACCCAATTAACCAACCCCTTCGCCGAGGGCACGCGAATGACTGAACCCACACCGGATCTGCGGGCCCAGGCCGAGCTGGGGCTGGCCTCGGCCCAGGTGACCCTGGGCCGGCACTACGCCACCGGCACCGGGGTTCCCAGGGACGGGGCCGAGGCGCTCCGGTGGTGGCGCCGGGCCGCGGACCTGGGGTCCCAGGAGGCCCAGTACCTCCTGGGGCACTGCGCCAGCGTGGGGGAATTCGGCCCCCGGGATCCCGCCCAGGCCTTCGCGTGGTTCCTCAAGGCCGGCGAGCACGGCAGCGTGGAGGCCCAGCTCCAGCTGGCCCGCATCCACGAGGAGGGCGACGGCGTGCCCCGGGACATCGTCCAGGCCGTGCGGTGGCTGCGAAAGGCGGGGGAGAACGGGGACGAGCGCGCCCAATTGCGGCTGGCCCGGCTTTACGAGGAGGGGGACCTGATCCCCCGGGACCTGGGGGAGTCCGTGCGCTGGTACCGCATCGCCGCGGACTGGGGCAGCCGGAAGGCCCAGCTGGTCACCGGCTTCAATTTCAAGAACGGCATCGGCGTGGCCCGGGACGAGCGGGAGGCCGCCCTGCGCTTCCGGGCGGCGGCGGACGCCGGCGATCCCCTGGCCACGTACTACCTGGGGGTCTGCTACCTGCGCGGCCTGGGCATGCCCCTGGACGAGGCGGCGGCCCAGGAGCTCTTCCAGCTGTCGGCCCACGGGGGCTGCAGCGCGGCCCAGGTGGTCCTGGACATCCAGAACCCCTGGGGCGACCACTACACCGGCGGGGACGCGCCCGGGTCGGCCGCATGGTACCGGCGCGCGGCCCTGTGGGGCGATCCCGAGGCCCAGTTCCACCTGGGCTACAGCCACCACCACGGCCTGTGCTTCGACGAGGACGAGCGCATTCCCCTGGACCAGGCCGAGGCCTACGTGTGGATCTCGCTCGCCGCGGAGAACGGCGCGCGGTTCGCGGCCGAGCACAAGGACCTGGTGGCCCGGCACCTCTCGGTGGAGGAGGTGGAGCTGGCCCAGGAGCGGATGAGCCTGGTCAAGGAGGAGATGCGGGCCCTCCGGCGTCTGGTCTGATCGTCCGGCCCGCGCGCCAAAAATCGGCTTTGCGCCCGCTACGCCTGTGGTAGGGTGTCTCCATTCACAGGAAGAGGGTGATTTCTGGGCAATCCGGTGCTGTCTCAACTGCGCAAGTTCGTCGCGCCCGAATTCCTTTTCGGGCTTGACGCCCGCACGCTCCTGGGGCGCTACGCCCGGAATCTCGGGGCGCGCCGGGTCCTCCTGGTGTCGGACGCCGGCGTGGACGCGGCCGGATGGACCGGCGAGGCGGCCCGCTTCCTGCAGGCGGAGGACCTGGAGGTCACGCGCTTCCTGGGCGTATCCCCGAACCCCCGTTCCGGCGAGGTGGCCGAAGGGGTCGGGGTGTACCGCTCCAGCGGGAGCGACCTCATCGTGGCCGTGGGCGGCGGCAGCGTCATCGACTGCGCCAAGGGCATCGGCATCGTGGCCACCAACGGCGGATCCATCCTGGACTACGAGGGCGTGGACGAGGTGCGCGCGCCCATGCCGCCCCTGATCTGCGTGCCCACCACCGCCGGCTCCTCGGCGGACGTGTCCCAGTTCGCCATCATCAACGACCTGGCCGCCCAGGTGAAGATCGCCATCATCAGCAAGGCGGTGGTGCCCGACGTGGCGCTCATCGACCCCGGCACGCTGGTGACCCTGGGCCCCTTCCTCACCGCCTGCACGGGCCTGGACGCCCTGGTGCACGCGGTGGAGGCCTACGTCTCCAACGCCCACTCCGCCGTCACGGACGTGCACGCCCTGGAGGCCATGCGGCTCGTGGCGGGCCACCTGGCCGCATCCGTGCGGGACCCCGGCGACCTGGACCTGCGCGCCCGGATCATGCAGGCCAGCCTCCACGCGGGCCTGGCCTTCTCCAACGCGAGCCTGGGGTCGGTGCACGCCATGGCCCACAGCCTGGGCGGCTTCCGGGACCTGCCCCACGGGGAGTGCAACGCCCTGCTCCTTCCCCACGTCATCGATTTCAACTTCCCCGCCGCGCCCGAACGCTTCCGCCGGGTGGCGGAAGCCCTGGGCTGCCATCCGGAGGGCCTTCCGGACGCGCGGGTGCGCGCCGCCCTGGTGGACCACGTGGCGGCCCTGCGCGGCGCCTGCGGCATCGCCGGCGGCCTGGCCTCCCGGGGGATCGCCGCCTCGGATGCCGGGCGCCTGGCCGCCAAGGCCTTCGACGACCCCTGCAACGCCACCAACCCCCGGGAACCCTCGGTGGCCGACCTGGAAGCCCTTTTCCTCGAGGCCCTCTGATGCCCGCCCGCCTGGGCCGCGAGGCGATGCGGGAACGGATCATCGGCCTGGGCGAGGAATCCGGCCGCAAGAGCTTCTACCCCGAGCTCCAGCAGCGCCTCCAGCAGCTGGAGGAGGTGCGCGAGCGCCTGCGGGTCTCCCAGGAGAACCTCCTTTCCGTCTTCAACGGCGTCCACGACGCCATCCTCATCCACGACCGCCAGGGCATCGTGCTGGAGGCCAACGAGCCGGCCACCCTCATGTTCGGCCTCCCCCGGGAGGCGCTCCTGGGCCGGCAGGTGTCCAGCCTCAGCGTCCCCGATCCGGCCCGGGGCGAGCCCGACGCGGTGCTGCAGGGCCTCCTGGCCCACCTGGACCAGGAAGGGTTCGCGGTCTTCGAGTTGAACGCAGTGCACGCCGACGGCAGGGCCCCCTTCGCCGTGGAGGTGGCGGTCAAGCCGGCCACCTGGTACGGGCAGGACGTGGTGGCCGCCGTGGTGCGCGACATCACCGGGCGCAAGCAGGCCGAAGGGATCCTCCGCCAGGCCCAGAAGCTGGACTCCCTCGGCCAGCTCGCCGGAGGGGTGGCCCACGACACCAACAACATGCTGAGCGTCATCATCGGGTACGCGGACCTGCTCCTGGAGGATCCGGCCTTCGCGGACGGACCGGCCCGCCAGCACCTGGAACAGATCCGCAAGGCCGCCTCCCATTCCGGCGACCTCACGCGCCAGCTCCTGGCCTTCGCGCGCAAGCAGGCCATCGAGCCCCGCCCCGTGGACCTGAACGCCCTGGTGGACGAAACCCAGGCCATGCTCCGCCGGCTCATCGGCGAGAACCACTCCCTGGTGTGGAAGCCCGCCACTTCCCTGTGGATGGTG
Source organism: Holophagaceae bacterium UBA692 (assembly GCA_002297665.1). Lineage (GTDB taxonomy): Bacteria > Acidobacteriota > Holophagae > Holophagales > Holophagaceae > Mesoterricola. The sequence continues at coordinate 8,752 of DBMS01000106.1, forward strand.
TGGATCGACCCCTCCCAGGTGGGCCAGGCGCTGGTGAACCTGGTGGTCAACGCCCGGGACGC
>DBMS01000106.1:8825-12108 GCA_002297665.1 Holophagaceae bacterium UBA692
GCCTACGCCCAGAGCCACCTGGACGCCCGGCCCGGGGACTACGTGGCGCTGTCGGTCACCGACACCGGGCGGGGCATGGATCCGGAGGTGCTGAGCCACATCTTCGAACCGTTCTTCACCACCAAGGAGGTGGGCAAGGGCACCGGGCTGGGGCTGGCCATGGTGTACGGGATCCTGCGCCAGAACGGCGGCTTCGTGTCGGTGGAATCCGCCCCGGGCCGGGGCTCCACCTTCCGTCTGCACCTGCCGCGCTTCCAGTACCCGGGTGGCGGCGACCGGCCGGAGGTTCCCGAAGCGCCCATCCCCGGCGGCACGGAGACCATCCTGCTGGTGGAGGACGAGGAGGCCCTCCTGGACCTGGGCCGCACCCTCCTGGAGGACGCGGGCTACCGGGTGCATGCCTTCTCCCGGCCCGTGCAGGCGCTGGCCTTCCTGGCCCGGGAGGAGCGGGGGATCCACGCCCTGGTCACGGACCTGGTGATGCCCGGCATGGGCGGCGTGGAACTCAGCCGCGCCCTGCTGCGGCAGCGCCCCGGAACCAAGGTGCTCTTCATGTCGGGCTACCCCATGGAAGGCACCCGCGGCTTCGGGACGCTGCCGCCCTCCGCGCGGTTCCTCCAGAAACCCTTCAACCGGCGGGAGCTGCTGGAGCACCTCAGGGCGGTCCTCGACGGGGGAAAATAGCGTGCGTCCGGCCGCGGCCTTGGTATGATTTCTCAGAGGACGGTTCATTGCACACGGAAATATCCAAGCCCCTGCTTCTCTTCATCGATGACGACAGGCTTCAGCGGAAACTCTTCCCTGAGGTCCTCGAATCCCTGGGCGTGGAAATCCAGACCGCCGCCAACGCCGAGAACGCCCTGGACATCATCTCGGACCGCCGGCCCGACCTCATCCTCTGCGACGCGGTCATGCCCGTGACCGACGGCTTCCAGTTCTGCAAGCGCATCAAGGACGACCCCGCCACGCGCGACCTGCCGTTCGCCATCATCACGTCCCTCTCCCAGAACGTGGGCGAGCGCAGCCTGCAGGTGGGCGCCGACGACTTCTTCCTGAAGCGGGGCAGCGAGGACCTCCTGCGCCTGCGGGTGAGGATGCTGCTGGACATCGCCGGCCGGGGCGCGGACATCGCCGAACCCCTGGAATCCTTCGCCGGCTCGCGGGTGCTGGCCGCTTCCGAATCGGCGCTCCTGCTGTCCCAGCTTTCCCTGCAGTTGGCCCCCGCCGGCATCCAGGTGGACACCTGCGGCGGCGCCGGCGAAGTCCTGGACAACCTGGACGGCCCGCCTCCGGCCCTGCTGGTGCTGGACGCGGCCCTGGCCAACGGGGCCCTCAAGGACGTCGCGGCCAGCGTGCGCAGCCAGCCCACCTGGGCCGGCGTGCCGATCCTGGTGGTGGCGGGCAAGGGCGAAGAGCCCGAAGCGGGGATCCCCATCGACGACTGGGTCACCAAGCCGCTGGACGGCCGCGAGGCCCGGCGGCGGGTCACCATGGCGCTGCGGTACGGGCGGGCGATGCGGTAGCGGGTCCGCCGGCCCTCAGGGGCCATGGGCTGGAAGTCAGCCGGGCCGCGTCCCGGCGCGCCGGTCCACGTCGGCGGCGATGCGCTCGAAATCCGCATTTCCCCGCAGGGACCGGAGCTGCTTTTCCTGCCGCAGCGTGCCCAGCCAGGACGGCCTGCCCTCCACCTGGACGGCCCGCGCCAGGTAGCCCAGCGCCTCGCGCCGCTTGCCGAGTTCCGCTTCGATGCAGGCCAGGCCGTACAGGATCCCCGCGACCCCGGCATGCCGGCCGCCCAGGACGGGTTCGGTGTTGGCCAGGCCCCGCAGGAACAGCGGCTCGGCCGCCGCGAAATCGCCCCGCTCCATGTACAGCTCGCCCAGGTGGGTGAGCGGCCCGGCGATGCTGGGATGGGCGGGTCCCAGGGCCTTCTCCCCCACGACGATGCTCCTGCGGAAGCGGGCGATGGCTTCGGGGTCCCGGCCCATGGCGTGGTAGACGCTGCCCAGGCTGCTGAGGGTCCGGGCCACCTCGGGGTGGGCCGGGCCCAGGGACGTTTCCTCGATGGCCAGGGCCCGCAGCATGAGCGGTTCGGCCTCGGCGCTCCGGCCCGCCTCCAGGAGGGTGGTTCCGAGGTTGGAGAGGGTGGCGGCGACGCTGGGATGGGCTGGGCCCTGGACCTTCTCGCCCACCGCGAGGCTCCGGCGGAAATAGGCCTCGGCCTCCGGGTACTTCTTCTGCTTCCGGCACAGGATGCCCAGGTTCAGGAGGGCCAGGGCCACGTCCGGGTGATCGGGGCCCAGCCTCGCCTCCTTGATCCCCAGGCTGCGCCGGAAGACCGGCTCGGCCTCGTCATACTTGCCCTGCTGCCAGTACAGGCTGGCCAGGTTGTTGAGGCCCGCGGCCACGTCCTCGTGGTTGGGGCCCAGCAGGCGCTCCCGGGCCTGGAGGCTCTGGCGGAACAGGGGCTCGGCCAGGGCGTACTTCCCCTGGTTGTAGTAGACGCCGCCCAGGTTGCCCCGGGTGGCGGCCACCTCCGCGGAGCCTTCCCCCTGCAGGCGGACGCGGATGTCCAGGCTCCGCTGGAAGCCCGCCCCGCCCTCGTCGTAGCGGCCTTCCTTGAGGTCCAGCAGGGCCAGGTCGTTCAGGCTTTCGGCCACCTTCAGGTGCACGGGCCCCAGGGTCCGCTCCCGGATGGCGAGGGCCTCCTGGAGGAGGGGCCGGGCCTGGGGGTACAGCCCCATCTCGTAGTACACCATCCCCATGGTGTCCATGAGCTGGGCGCGGACCTGGGGCTGGCCGCCCAGCTCGCTGGCGATGGTCCGGGCGCCCTTGTCCAGCAATTCCCGCGCGGTGACGGAATTGCCCCGGGCCTCCCCGGGGTCCGAGACCTTGAAGAGCCCCGTGAGGAACCCCGACACCCGGCGGGCGGTCTCGGCCTCCTCCCGGGCGCGCCGTTCGGCCCGCCGGGCCCGCACCGTCTGCACCGCCATGCCCGCGCTGAAGAGGGCCATCACCGCCAGGGACGCGGCCAGGAGGGCCTTCCGGCGCCGTCGCCCGGGCTTGGCCTGGATCCAGCGGAGCCGTTCCACCGTGTCCGCCGAGGAGGGCCGCGCGGCCGGCGCCACGGAAGTCAGGCGGCGGATGAGCGCGGCCACGTCCGCGTCGATCCCCTCCACCGGGCAGGTGGCCCCCTGCCGGGCCCGTTCCAGCAGCTCGGCCGGTTCCAGGCCCTTGGGGTGGACCCTCCGGCCGGTGAAGAGCTCCTGCAGCAGCAGGCCCT
>DBMS01000106.1:12118-13693 GCA_002297665.1 Holophagaceae bacterium UBA692
GGCCTGCTCGGGACTCATGTAGGCCAGGGTGCCGAGGATCGACCCCTGGGAGGTCAGGCTGGCGGAGCCGCCGGAATGGGACCCCTTGGCGGCGGTGAGTTCGTCCGCTTCCGGGCCGGGCGCCGGAACCGCCCGCGTGGCGCCGTCCTCCAGGCCGGGCAGGGGGGGCTGGACCCCGGCGGCGGGGCGGGGCGGGTCGGCGTCCTCCGACCGCAGCCGGGAGATGCCGAAGTCCAGGACCTTCACCTGGNNGCTTGAGGTCGCGGTGGATGATGCCCTTCTCATGGGCAGCCAGGAGGGCTTCGGCCACCTGCAGGGCGATGGAAAGCTTCTGCCGGTGGGTCAGGCCGTGCTTCATGGCCTTGCCCAGGCTCTGCCCCTCGATCAGTTCCAGCACCAGCACCTCCAGCCCGCCGGAGGACAGGTAGTCGAAGATCTGGCAGATGTTGGGGTGGGCCACCTGCGAAAGCACCCGGGCTTCCCGCAGGAAGCGCTGCTGGGTCTCCGGTCCGGGGTGGAGGTCGGACCGCAGGACCTTGAGGGCCACCCGGCGGTCCAATCGCTCGTCCACCCCCACGTACACGTCCCCCATGCCGCCCTGGCCCAGCAGGTCGAGGACCCGGTAGGCGCCGATTTTTTCTCCGGATAGGCGGGTCATGGAAGGCAACTCCAGCGGTCTGGGCGTGGGGGGATGCCCCAGAGTAGCAGGTCCCGGGACCGCCCCGCCGGGCCGGGCTCCGCCGGACGCCGTCGAGGACCCATCCCGCGCCAGGGTACATATACTGGAAGTCTCCTCCTTTGAGGTGATAACGGAACCGGATTGACCTCACTCGACCCCCGCCCAGAGCTTCGCGACGAAGGGACCATCCGGGCCTACCTGGAGGAGCTGGCGCGCCTGAAGGCGCCGGTGCAGCTGTGGCTGCCGGTGCCCGGGGCGCTGCCCTTCGAGACCTCGCTGGAGCACGTGGGGCGGGACACGTTCTCCACCACCCGAACGCCCGTGCTGGAGCCGGGCCGTACGCTGCGCATGGCCTTCATGCTGGACGCCCAGCGCCTGACCGCCCTGACCCGGGCCGAGGGCACGGGGGTGTTCCGGATCCCCTCCAGCGTCGCCGGCGGGGAGCGCAGGGCCGTGGCCCGGGCGGCCTTCGGGCGCGGCGACCGGGTGGAGGTCTACGCCATCGAGCGGCTCGACGGGAGCTTTCCGGGCGGGAGGACCCTGCAGGGCCGGCTCCTGGACCTGAGCGCCCAGGGCCTGCGGCTGTCCCTGGACGAATTCGACGCCCTGGACGGCCCGGTGGTGGAGCTTCGGCCCGGGGACCGCTTCGAGGGCGTCAGGATTTCGGGCCTGCCCCACATGCCGCCCATCCAGTGCCGCGGCGCCCTGGCGCACCTCACGGGCCTGGCGGGGGGCATGGTCCTGGAGGGGCTGACGGAAACCGACCGGGGCAACCTGGACCGCATCCTGGCGCCGCGCATCCCCCCGAGCTTCGGCCTGGGCTTTCCCGCCCGGCGGCCCAAGACCGATCCCGCCGACCGTCCCGGGGCCCCCACCCCCACCCGCGTGAAGCCCCG
>DBMS01000157.1:0-7074 GCA_002297665.1 Holophagaceae bacterium UBA692
GACGCCCGCCCCCACGGCCGCAACACCGACCGCCCAAGCTGACGCGCCGGCGGGACCGCCTCCCGCCGCGGCGCCGGCCCCGATCCAGGACCCCGGCGACCTCGAGCAGTTGCGCAAAGGCGTGGGCGAGGCCCTCCGCCAGGCCCCGGGCGGCCTTCCGCGAACCCTCGGTTCCATGCCGCACATGGCCACCGGCCTCACGTTCCGGGACGGCACCCTGCATTGGCTCTTCCCGCCCAACGTGCGCAACACGGCCCAGGACCTGGAGCGGGAGCTTGCCAACCCCCACCTCCTGGAGGCCCTGCGCCAGGTGCTGCCGGGCCTGGTGCGCACCACCCTCACCTTCGAAGCGGAGAACCGGGAGCGACCCGAGGATGTCCTGCGGGCCGATCCCGCCTTCCAGCGCCTGTTGGCCGACACCAGCGGGGAGATCGTGGAGGTGCGCAGGGAGGACTAGGAGGCTGGGGAACCTGAATCCGTTATTTGACACCAATAACGGAATCCTGAAAGTTCCCCACGATGCGAACCGCAAGAATCCTCCTCTCCTCCATCGGTGTCCTGATGGCGCTTTCCCCGGCCTGGGGCCAGGTGACCCTTTCCCTGGCCACCCGGAAAGGCGTCCCAGCGGGCCCGGACGCGGCGAACGAGGTGCGTTCCCGGCTCACCTGCGGCTTCACCGCGGCCCATGCCGACGGCAAGCCGCGGGCCTGGCACTGGACCCTGGATGAGCCGGACGGGGGCCGCTTCGTCAGCGGCCAGGGCCGGGCCCGCATGGCGTACCAGGCGCCCTTCGTCCTGGTGCCCCGGGTGGTCCATGTGCGGGCCACGGATCCGGCCGCCGGGGAAAGCGCCGTATTCACGCTGCGGATCCTGCCGCGCGAGGGGGTTCCGCACAAGGTCCAGGCGGGGCTGAACGTCATGGCCCAGCCCCAGGTGTTCGGGCCCGTGGTGGATGTTCCCACCGCCACGGGTTTCGCGGGGAACCTGCTGGGCGCCTTGGGGGAAAAGTCCTTCCTCCATGATCTTGTGAAGATCCAGCCGGTGGCCGATACCCATCCGGCCCTGAAGGATCTCCATGGGAAGTGTCTGGCCGTGGCCGGCGACGGCCTCTACCGGCTGGACGGGCCCTGGTCCATGACCCGCGTCCGCTTCCGGGGGCAGCTGGCTGCGGGGAAGCCCTTCCTGGAAGCCGCCGCGTTTCCCGAGGTCCAATGCGTCGATGTGAGCGTCCGGCCGGCTGGGAGCGCCCCCGGGGACGGGAGGCGGATCGTGGTGGTTCTGTCCCGCTTCAGCGGAAGCAATGAGGAAACCTATATCTGCGGCATGGACCCGGACGGCACCGTCTGGCCCATCGCCGGCAGCTCCCAGCGGCCGTTCAGGGGCCCCCGCGTGCCGCCCGAAGGGCCGGGGCCTTCCGCATTCTTCCCGCACACGGTGCGCACGGCGCTCGACGTGGACGGCAACATCCTGGTCGCGGAGTACAAGCGGATCCGGAGGATTGACATGGAGGGGCGGGTCACCCTGGTCGCCGGGGGAGGGGACCGGGTCCCGGCGGCCCAGGACGGCGCCGGAGCCCAGGCCAGCTTCGCCTGCATCGTCGGCTTCGCCCTGGACGCCGGGTCGGGGGACCTCTACGTGAGCGACCGGGATGCGATCCGCCGGATCCGGCCGGATGGCTCCGTGACCACCGTCCTGGGCGCCCTGGGCGAGACCCGGCCCATCCCGCTGCCGCCCGTGCCCACCCGGGTCGCCGAGGGCGTTCCTTGCCTCGAGAATCCGCAGGGGCTCGCCTTCCAGGCGGGCATCCTCTACATCTGCGAACCCCATCGGCACCGGATCCTGGCGTTCAACCTCGGGGACCGGACCCTCCACACCCTCCTGGCGGCGGACCCGAAGCAGCCCGTGCGCCTGGGACCCCTGCCGGCGTTCGCCCGGGAGAAGCCCTTGGCGGATTGCATGAATCTTCCGTCACCCAGCCAACTGGCGGTGATGGACCGGCAGGTGCTGGTGGTGGGAGGCGGGGTGGGCTTCCTGGATTCGGTGATCGTCCGGTTCGACCTGCCCCAGGGGGTCTTCGGGGAGACGGAACGGGAAGGCAAGAACTAGCCCCCACGGATCCGGCATACGGTTGGGCCGGCTGGGCGCTTCGTGGGGGAACCGGTCGTTCCAATTTGCCATTTATCTATGAACGGGGGAACCCTTCATGACGCCAAGCGCAAAAACCCGCCTCCTCGCCCTCGGCGCCCTGGTGGCGCTTTCCCCGGCCTGGGGCCAGGTGACCCTTACCCTCGCCACCCGGAAGGGCGTCCCGGTGGGACCGGGCGCACCGCACCAGGTGCTCTCCCGGCTCACCTGCGGCTTCACGGCGGCCCATGCCGACGGCCAGCCCCGGGCCTGGCACTGGACCCTGGAAGAGCCGGACGGGGGCCGCTTCGTCAGCGGCCAGGGCCGGGCCCGCATGGCCTACCAGGCGCCTTTCGTCCTGGCGAAGCGGGTGGTCCATGTGCGGGTCACGGATCCCGCCGGGGGGGAAACCGCCGTCCTGGCCCTGGACGTCCTGCCGCGGGAAGGGGTTCCGCGCAAGGTCCAGGCGGCGCTGAATACCTTGGCCCAGCCTCAGGCGCTCGGGCCCGTGGTGGATGTTCCCACGGCCACGGTCATGGAGGGGGCCCTGCCGGGAAGCCTTCCGGCGAGCCCCGTTCTGCGCAATGTCGCGAAGGTCCTGTTGGTGGCCGATCCGGATCCGGCCATGACCGGACTCCTCGGCCGATCCCTGGCCATCGTGGACGGTGCGCTCTTCCGGATGGATGGGCCCGGGTCCATGACGCCCATCCATCTCCAGGGGCAGCTGGCCCCGGGGATGCCCACCCTGGGGCCCGACGCGTTTCCCCGGGTCCACTGCCTCGACGTGGGCGTCCGGCCTGCCGGGAGCAGGACCGGCGACCGGAGGCGGATCGTGGTCTTCCTCTCCCGCACCACGAAGGAAAATGAAGAAAACTTCATCTGCGGCCTGGATCCGGACGGAACCGTCTGGCCCATCGCCGGCGCTCCTCGCCCTCTCTACCGGGGCTCCAGCTTTCCGCTCGAAGGGCCGGCATCGTCCGTTTCCTTCACGCCGAAAGCGCGCATGGAACTGGATGCGCAGGGCAACATCCTGGTCGCGGACCATTACCGGATCCGGAGGATCGACCTGGAGGGGATGGTCACGATCCTGGCCGGAAGGGGTTCCAGGCGCGCCATGAGCTTCGCTCCCTGGGACGCCATCGGCGACAGCGCCGCCTTCCATGACCTTGACGGCCTCACCCTGGAAGGCGCGTCGGGTGACCTCTACCTGAGCGACCGGAATGCGATTCTCCGCGTCCAGCCGGATGGCGCCGCGAATCTTGTCCTGGGCGCCATCGGCGACGAGCCGCCCAGCCCGGCGACTCCGACGCCCTCCCTGATCGCCGAGGGCGAGCCCTGCCTCCATAGGCCGCAGGGGCTCGCCTTCCAGGCGGGCATCCTCTACCTCTGCGAACCCCGCAACCATCGCATCCTGGCCTTCAATCCCGGGGACCGGACCCTCCACACCCTCCTCCAGGGGGACCCGAAACAGCTCGCGCGTCCGGGCCCGCTGGCCTCGTTCGCCCGGGAAAGGCCCCGGGCGGAATGCGCGAACCTGCCGTCGCCTTTCCAGATGGCGGTGATGGACCGCCGGGTGCTGGTGGCGGCGGAGGCGGGCTCCGGAACCTCGGTGATCGTGCGGTTCGACCTTCCCCACGGAGTCTACGGGGAGAAGGAGAGGGAGCGAAAGGAATAGCGGGGCGATCCCGCCGTCCTACTGCCAGAGGCTGAAATCCGCCACCCGCAGGAAGGCCCTGCTCAGGCGGTGCAGCAGCGCAAGGCGCGCGCCCCGCAGGGCGGGATCCTCGCACTTCACCATCACGGCGCTGAAGAAGGCCTCCAGGGGTTCCGCGAGGCCGGCCAGGGCTTCCAGGAGGGACGCGTGGTCCGGATCGGATTCGAGCCCCGGCAGGATGCCGGCCAGGACCTTCTCCTCGGGTTCCTGGAGCCGCGCGGCGTCCAGGTCTCCGGGGGTCTCGTCCTTGAGGATGTTGGCGATGCGCTTGGCGCTCTGGCCCAGGCTGAGGAAGCGGGGGTCGTCGCCGAAGGCCGCGAGGGCCTCGCAGCGGGCCTTGAGGTCCACCAGGTCGGTCCAGCCCGCGGCCAGGGCCGCGCGGCGCACGGGGCCGGCGTAGCCGGCCTGCTCCAGCTGGTAGGCGACCCGGTCCCGGAAGAAGCCCTCCAGCGCCTCGAGGGTCTCCTGCCTGGGCTTCGTGGCCTTGGCGCCCACCTCGTCCAGGGCGAGGGTGGCGGCGCGCACGGGGTTGAGGTTCCAGCCCTTCTCGAAGAGGATGCGCACGATGCCCTGGCCCGCGCGGCGCAGGGCCAGCGGGTCCTTGGAGCCGGTGGGGATGACGCCGATGGAGAAGCACCCGGCCACCGTGTCCAGCTTGTCGGCCACGGCCAGCACGCCGCCCAGGTCGGAGGCGGGGATGGGGGCGTCGGCGGAGATGGGCTGGTAGTGCTCCTTCACGGCCTGCCAGACCTTGGGGTGGGCGTTCTCGCGCTTGAGGTACTCGCCGCCCATGATGCCCTGCAGCTCGGGGAATTCCCCGACCATGAGGGTCACCAGGTCGCACTTGCAGTTCTCGGCCACGAGGCGGCCGTCGGTGGCGTCCAGCCCCAGGGCGCCGGCGATGGCCGAGCTGAGGGCGGCGATGCGCTGGGTCTTGTCGAAGTAGCTGCCCAGCTCCCGCTGGAAGGTGAGGTGCCTGAGCCGCTCCATGCGGTCGCGCAGCGGGGCCTTGCGGTCCTCGGAGAAGAAGAACCGGGCGTCGTAGAGCCGGGCGCGGAGCACCCACTCGTTCCCGCTCTGAATGAACCCGTCGGGATCGTCGGGGCGGTTGGCGGCGGTGAGGAAGCAGGGCAGCAGGGCGCCCGAGGCGTCCTCCACGCAGAAGGCCTTCTGGTGCTCCTTGAGGGAGACCACAAGCACTTCCTTGGGCAGGTCCAGGAAGCCGGTGGGGAACGCGCCCGCCACGATGCGGGGGTACTCCACGATCTCCGCCAGGGTGGAGAGCAGCTCCTCGTCGGCCACCACGCGGCCCCCGGCCGCCGCGGCCAGCTCGTCGATCTGCCTCGCCATTCGGTCGCGGCGCTCCTGGAAGCCCACCACCACGCCGGCCTCCTCGAGGACGGCCTCGTAGGCCCTGGGCCAGCCCACGGTCACCTTGCCGGGGTGGTCCATGTGGAAGAGCCGGTGGCCCCAGGTGGAGAATCCGGACTTGACGCCGTCCAGCTCGAAGTGGATCACGTCCTGGCCGTAGAGGGCGACGATGCTGCGGATGGGCCGGACGAACTCGAATTCGGAGGAACCCCAGCGCATGGCCCGGGGCACGTGCAGGCCCGTGACCAGGCGCGGAAGGACCTCGGCGAGCAGGTCCATGGTAGGCCGGCCCCGCTTGACGAGGGTGACCACGGCCACGGGCTCCTTCTTGCCCGCGGGCTGTTCGAAGGTCACCTGGCCGAAGTCCACGCCCCACTTCTCGGCGAACTTCAGGCCCGTCTGGGTGGGCTGGCCCGCGGGGTCGACGCACATGCGCCGGGGCGGCCCCACCTGCACCTCGCTCTGGTCGGGCTGCAGCTCGGGAAGCTCCAGCACGCGCCAGGCCAGCTTGCGGGGCGAATAGAACCGCTCCACGGCCAGTTCGACCCGGAGGTTCTCCCGGATCCAGGCCTGGAGGCCCTCGGCGAACTCGGTGGAGAGGGGGGAGAGGAAACGCGCGGGGATCTCCTCGCAGTGGATTTCCAGAAGGAGCTCTCTCATGCCTTCACCTCCTGGCCGGCCGCGTCATGTGCGACGTAGGCCCTCGCGCAGGCGCACGTGAGGTCCCGCACCCGCTTGATGAGGCCGGCGCGCTCGGTGGTGGAAACCGCGCCCCTGGCGTTGAGGACGTTGAAGGTGTGGCTCATCTTGAGGGCCTGCTCGTAGCCCGAGAGGAAGTGCCCGTGGTCGTCCAGGAGCCGCCAGGCCTCCTTCTCGTAGGCCTCGAAGGTCTTCCAGTGCAGGTCCAGGTCGGCGTGCTCGAAGCTGTAGGCGGAAAGCTCGAACTCCTCCCGCTGGCGCACGGCGCCGTAGGGCACCGGATAGGTGCCGTCGTCGGTCTTCACGTTGCCCCAGGTGATGTCGAAGATGTTGTCGAGCCCGCCCAGGAACATGCAGATGCGCTCGATGCCGTAGGTGATCTCGGCCGAGACGGGCCGGCAGTCCATGCCGCCCACCTGCTGGAAGTAGGTGAACTGGGTGATCTCCATGCCGTCGAGCATCACCTGCCAGCCCACGCCCCAGGCGCCCAGGGTCGGGGCCTCCCAGTTGTCCTCCTCGAAGCGCAGGTCGTGCTTGCGCAGGTCCACGCCCATGGCTTCCAGGCTCTCGATGTAGAGGTCCTGGACCCGCGCCGGGGAAGGCTTGAGGAGCACCTGCATCTGCAGATGCTTGTAGAGGCGGAAGGGGTTCTCGCCGTAGCGCCCGTCGCTGGGGCGCCGGGAGGGCTCCACGTAGGCGACGTTCCAGGGCTTCCCGCCCAGCGCCCCGAAGAAGGTGAGGGGGTTCATGGTGCCCGCGCCCTTCTCGAGGTCGTAGGGCTGGCCGATGAGGCATCCCCGGTCGGCCCAGAAGCGCTGCAGTCGAAGGATCAGTTCTTGGATGTGCATGGGAATCCGCAGGAAACCTGGATTTTACCCTGGATCGGACGATCCGTCAGGGCCGAATGTCCGCGCGCGGCGGAGAGGTTGTGCCGTAGGTCCTTGCTTCCTGGAAATGCCTAAGTAGAATCAACGTTTTCATTGGGATGACCATGACCCGCAAAATCGCACTCATCGCCATCGGCGGCAACGCGCTCCTGCAGGAAAAGCAGCTCGGGGTCCAGGAGGAGCAGCTGGACAACGCCCGCCAGACCGCGGAGATGTTCGGCAACGTCATCAAGGCCGGGTACGCCCTCTGCGTGGTGCACGGCAACGGCCCCCAGGTGG
>DBMS01000157.1:7086-7265 GCA_002297665.1 Holophagaceae bacterium UBA692
TACACCCTCGACATCTGCGACGCCATGACCCAGGGCTCCATGGGGTACATGATCGAGCGCACCCTCATCAACCGCCTGGCCTTCCAGAACCTCCAGGTGCCGGTCACCACCATCCTCACCGAGGTGGTCGTGGACAAGGACGACCCCGGCTTCCAGAACCCCACCAAGCCCGTGGGGCC
>DBMS01000157.1:7370-8279 GCA_002297665.1 Holophagaceae bacterium UBA692
ATCGCCGGGGGCGGGGGCGGCATCCCCGTCATCCGCGACGCCTCGGGGTACCTCGTGGGCGTGGAGGCCGTCATCGACAAGGACCGCCTCTCCTCGCTGCTGGCGGAAAAGCTCAAGGCCGACACCTACGTCATCCTCNNACTTCGGCAAGCCCACCCAGCGCTGGGTGGACCGGCTCACGGCCTCCGAGGCCTCCCGGCACCTCGCCGAGGGCCAGTTCCCCGCGGGCTCCATGGGGCCCAAGATCGAATCCGCCCTGGCCTTCCTGGCCTCCGGGGGCCACGAGGTCCTGATCACCAGCCCCGAGGCCCTGGAGCGCGAGGACTACGCCACGGTCGGCACGCGCATCGTGAGGGACTGAGGCCGTGCGTCCCCAGGTTCTCGCCGCGCTTCCGGCCCTGGTGGCCTACGCAGGGCCCCAGGGCCTGGACCTTGCGGGCATGGACCGCGCCCAGGCCCCGGGCGACGACTTCTTCGCGTTCGCCAACGGCGCCTGGCTGCGCTCCGCCGTCATTCCCCCGGACCGCAGCTCCACCGGAACCGGCACCCGGCTGGTGGAGCTCACGAGCCTTCGCACCGCCGCCATCGTCAAGGCCGCCGTCAAGGCCCGGCCCGGCACCGAGGCCCGCAAGGTGGGCGACTTCTACGCCGCCTTCATGGACGAGGCCGCCATCGAGGCCCTGGGCGCCGGTCCCCTCCGGCCCGCCCTGGACCGCATCCGGTCCGTGGACGGGCCCCGCGCCCTGGCCGAGGCCCTGGGACGCACCCTGCGCGCCGACGTGGACGTCCTCAACAACGCCGTCTACGCCACCCCGAACCTGCTGGGCCTCTGGGTCGCCCAGGACCTGGACGACCCTTCCCGCTATTCCCCCTTCCTTCTCCAGGGAGGCCTGGGCCTGCCGGACCGGG
>DBMS01000094.1:0-10998 GCA_002297665.1 Holophagaceae bacterium UBA692
CGGCCCCAGCGCCCGAGGCGCCCGCCGCCAAGGCGCCGGAAGCCCCGGAGCCGGTCAAGGCGGCCGAGCCCACCCCGGAGCCGGTCAAGGCGCCCGAGCCGGCGCCTGCGAAGGTGGCCGAGCCCGCGGCGGCCAAGGCTCCCGAGCCCGCGGCGGCCAAGACCCCCGAGGCTCCAAAGGTCTCCGAGCCTTCGGCTCCGGAGGCCCCCGCGGCCTACGTCTACGACCTCAAGGCCGCGCCCAACCGGCAGGTGGTGATGCCCAAGACGGTGCCCCTGCCCAGCCTGAAGGCCTACCTCGAGGAGCAGGCCGCCCTGGCCGCCGCCGACGAGGCCAAGTGGAAGAAGACGCTCGCGGACTACGAGACGGCCAAGGCCAAGGCCGAGGCCGAGGGCAAGGACGCCCCCAAGCCGCCGGTGCGCCCCGTGCCCAAGCCGGACGCCAACGACATGAAGTTCCCCGCGCCCCAGGCGCCCACGGATCCCGACCTCCTGAAGCTCATGGAGGTCCTGGGCGACAAGGTGGAGGAAGCCTTCCAGCAGGGCGGCGAAATGACCTGCCAGATCCACCGGGACGCCATCCGGGAGGCCCTGGAGCTCTGCCGCGAGGACCCGGCGCTGCGCTACGAGATGCTCGCGGACGAGACGGCGACCCACTATCCGGCGGCCCAGGGCTGGGCTTTCGCGGTGGTCTACCACCTCACCAGCATCCGCCGGCACAAGCGCCTGCGCCTGCGCATCCTGGTGCCCGAGGGCTTCGAGCCCCAGAGCGCCGTTCCCGTCTACCCCACGGCCAACTGGCTGGAGCGGGAGATCTGGGACATGCTGGGCATCAGGTTCCAGGGACACCCCGACATGACCCGCATCCTCTGCCCCGAGGACTGGGAGGGCCACGCCCTCCGCAAGGAATATCCGACCCCCGGCCTGGGCCAGCGGGACATCGACTTCCGGGAGGACCGGAGCGGCGTGCTGATGCGCATCGCGATGGAGAAGGCCGGGAACCTGGGCATCAACCTCCATCCGCCCAAAGCTGAATAGGAGTTCCTTGTGTTCAAGAACGAGGAGATGGAAATAAACATGGGACCGCAGCACCCGTCCACGCACGGGGTGCTGCGCCTGAAGCTCAAGCTCGACGGCGAGATCATCACGAAGTGCACCCCCTGCATCGGCTACCTCCACCGGGGCGTCGAGAAGATCTGCGAGAACAAGAGCTTCTTCCAGGGCCAGGTGTGGACCGACCGCATGGACTACACGTCGGCCATCGCCAACAACCTGGGCTGGGCGGAATCCATCGAGAAGCTCTTCGGCATCACGGTGCCCAGGCGCGCGGTGTACATCCGGACCCTGCTCAACGAGTTCAACCGCCTGGCCTCCCACCTGATCTGGCTGGCCACCCACGGCCTCGACATCGGCGCCATGACGGTGTTCATCTACACCTTCCGGGAGCGGGAGGCGATCCTGGACATCTTCGACGCCTTCTGCGGGTCCCGGCTCACCACCACGGCCTTCCGCATCGGCGGGCTGCGGGAGGACCTGCCGCCGGGCTTCGAGAAGAAGGTCCGGGACTTCCTGGCGAAGTTCCCCGACTGCATCAACGAATATGAGACCCTCCTCACCGAAAACCGCATCTGGAAGAAGCGCACCATCGGCGTGGGCATCCTCAAGGCCGAGGACGCCATCGCCATGGGCGTCACCGGGCCGGTGCTGAGGGCCGCCGGGGTGCCCTACGACATCCGCAAGGCCTTCCCCTACGCCGCCTACTCGGAGATGGACTTCGAGATCCCCACGCGCACCGAGGCCGATACCTACGCGCGGTACCAGGTCCGCCTGGAGGAGATGCGCCAGAGCGCCCGGATCATCCAGCAGTGCATCGACGGGCTGCCGGAAGGCCCCGTGATGGCCAAGCTGCCCAAGGTGCTCCGCTCCGAGGTGAACGAGGTCTACCACCCCACCGAGGCCCCCAAGGGCGAGCTGGGCTACTACCTGGTGGGCGAGAAGGGTTCGCTGAACCCCTACCGCTTCCACGTGCGGGCCCCGGGCTTCATCAACCTCCAGGCCCTGCCCATGATGATCGAGGGTGGCCTGGTGGCCGACGTGATCGCCACGATCGGAACGCTTGACGTGGTCCTGGGAGAGATCGACCGATGAACGCAACCCCCGAGCTGACCCTCCTCCAGACCTGCCTGATGGCCGTGATCCAGGCCGTGTGCGTGGTCCTCTTCATCTTCATCATCGTGCCGCTGACCATCTACGCGGAACGCAAGGTGCTGGGCCACGCCCAGGACCGCCTGGGCGCGACCCGCATCGCGGGCCACCGCGTCGGGCTCACGGGCTGGCTGAACCGCGGCATGTGGCGCATGGGCAAGGTGCCTTTCCTGTCCTACTGGCGCGGGCTCCCCATGCTGGTGGGCGACATCGCCAAGCTGTTCCTCAAGGAGGACATCGTCCCCACCAAGGCCGACCGGGCCATCTTCCTGGTGGCGCCGGCCCTGTCGCTGATCGCGTCGGTGGTGGTGTTCGCGGCGGTGAGCTTCTACCCGGGCGCGCTGTTCACCTTCCCGAAGTTCGTGCCGGTCCTCGGGGGCGTGCCCTTCAACGGCTTCATCACCGACATGAACGTGGGCCTGCTGTTCATCCTGGGCATCGCCTCGGTGGGCGTCTACGGCATCGTGCTGGGCGCCTGGGCCTCCAATTCCAAGTATCCCCTCCTGGGCGGCCTGCGTTCCGGCGCCCAGATCGTCAGCTACGAGGTGCCCCTGACCCTCAGCCTTCTGGTGCCGGTGGTGCTCACGGGGACCCTGAACTTCAACGACATGACCCGCAAGCTGGCCCTGGAGACCTCTCCCCTGGCCGCGCCGCTCATGGCGGTGGGCTTCCTGGTGTACTTCACCTGCGGCTTCGCCGAGACCAACCGCATGCCCTTCGACATGCCCGAAGCCGAGAACGAGCTGGTGGCCGGGTTCCATACCGAATACTCCGGAATGCGCTTCGGGTTCTTCTACCTGGCCGAGTACATCAACATGGTGGTCGTCTCGGCCCTGGCCAGCGCCTTCTTCCTGGGCGGGCCCTACCTGCTGCCCTTCGGCCTGCACCGCTTCGTCCAGGACTGGCCCGTCCTCGGAGCGCCCAACGCGCTCTGGTACGTCGTGAAGATGATCCTCCTGCTGTTCGTCTTCATCTGGGTGCGCGGGACCATTCCCCGCTACCGGTACGACCAGGTCATGGCAGTGGCGTGGAAATATCTGATTCCTTTCACGCTTGTCCTTGTAGTGCTGGCCGCGGCCTTGCGCTTCGCGGCCTAGGGGAGTGAGTATGCGAACGTTCCTCAAGACATTGTTCCCGGTGGACATCTTCAAGGGCATGAAGCTGACGGGCACGCACTTCGCGAAGGTCTTCGCCACGGCGAACCGGCGCAAGGTGAAGCTGCACGTCACCGAGGAGTACCCCGAGGTGCCCGTGAAGCTGGCCCCCCGGTTCCGCGGGCGGCTCACGATGCTCAAGGACGAGCAGGGCGAGATCAAGTGCGTGTGCTGCCTGGCCTGCGAGAAGATCTGCCCCACCCAGGTGATCACCATCGAGAGCGGCAAGAAGGAGGGGCGCAAGACCAAGATCCCCACCCGCTACGACTTCGAGATGGAGCGCTGCATCTTCTGCGAGTTCTGCGTGGAGAGCTGCGGGTTCGACTCCATCATCCTTAACCACCAGTTCGAACTGGCGGCCTACAACCGCGAGGACTTCTCCATCGGCATGCTGGGCGAATCCCAGAACATGTTCGGGCTGACCCCGGTCGGCAAGTTCTCCTATTCGGACGAGGACTGAACCCATGGTCGAAACCTTCCTGGCTTTCATCGGGCGCAACCTCTTCCTGGTCTTCGGCCTCATGGCCGTGGGCGGGGCGTTGGCGCTGGTATTTTCCAAGAACGCCGTTCACAGCGTGGTGGGCTTCCTCTTCTCCATGCTCTCGGTGGCGGGCTGCTACCTCTGCATGAGCGCCGAGTTCCTGGCGGTGGCCCAGCTCCTGGTCTACGCCGGGGGCATCGTGGTCCTGTTCCTCTTCGTGGTCATGCTGGTGGAAATGACCAAATTCAAGGAAAAGGGCCTGTTCCAGTCGCAGACGCCCTATGCCCTCGTGGCCGTGGCCATCGGGGCCGCGGCCATCGTCGGGGTCTTCGTGAGCACCTGGTTCACGAAGAGCGCGGATGTGGCCCTCACGCTCGATCCGGGCCTGGCCCGGGGGCTGGACGTGGCCAAGGAGAACTCCCAGGCCGTGAGCCGGGGGCTCTTCGCGGGCTACCTGCTGCCCTTCGAGATCCTGTCGGTGATCCTGCTGGTGGCCCTGGTCGGGGCCGTGACGCTGGCCAAGAAGGAAAGGGTGTAGGCCATGGCATCCATGAACACGGTCCTCTTCATCTCATTCCTGCTGTTCTCCGCGGGCGTGGCAGGCGTCCTCGTGCGCCGCAACGCCCTGGTGATCCTCATGTGCGTGGAGCTCATGCTCAACGCCGCCAACCTGAACCTGGTGGCCTTCGCGCGCCACGCGGGGACGGTGGCGGGACAGGCCTTCGCCCTGCTGGTGATGGGCCTGGCCGCCGCGGAAGTGGCCATCGGCCTGGCGCTGGTGGTGGCCCTCTACCGCAGGAAGGACACCATCCAGGTGGACCAGATCAACCTTCTCAGGGGCTGAGCATGACCTCCCCTCTGACGACTTCGACCCAGGTGAACGCATGATCATGGAACACGCAGTCCAGAGCACGCCCCTCCACAGTTCGGTGCTCTGGCTCATCCCCTTCCTGCCGCTGTTCGGCGCCATCCTGAACGGCGCCACGGGGCGCACGCTCAAGAACAACAAGCTGGTGGACCTCATCGCCCTGGGTTCCGTGGCGGCCTCCTTCCTGCTGGTGTGCTACACCTTCATCCAGCTCATGGGCATGGAGCCGGCGAACCGCTCCGTGACCCAGACGGTGTGGACCTGGCTGAGCCTGGGCGACGCCCAGGTGCTGGGCGGGATCACCCACAACACCATGGCCTGGGCCTACAAGGTGGATCCCCTTTCCGCCTGCATGGGCCTGCTGGTGACCGGGGTGGGCTTCCTCATCCACCTGTTCTCCACGGGCTACATGGCCGATGAGCGCAAGAGCGGCGAGTACTACCGCTTCATGGCCTACCTGAACCTCTTCATCTTCTCCATGCTCAACCTGGTGCTGGGCGCGAACATGATCATCATGTTCCTGGGCTGGGAAGGGGTGGGGCTTTGCAGCTACCTGCTGATCGGATTCTACTTCGACCGCGAATACGCGGCGGTGGCGGGCAAGAAGGCCTTCGTCACCAACCGCATCGGCGACTTCGGCTTCCTCCTGGGCTTCTTCCTGATCTTCATGGTCTACGGCTCGGTGGACTTCGACACGCTCATGGGCATGACCCGGGACATCCTGGCCCGGCCCGAGATCACGCTCTTCGGCGTCTCCCACGCGCCCACCTGGTGGTTCAACCTCATCGGCTGCTGCCTGTTCCTGGGCGCCTGCGGCAAGAGCGCCCAGATTCCCCTCTACGTCTGGCTTCCGGACGCCATGGCGGGCCCGACCCCGGTCAGCGCCCTCATCCACGCGGCCACCATGGTCACCTCGGGCCTCTACATGATCGCCCGGCTCAATTTCATCTACGTCAACGCCCCCGTGGCCCTGTCGGTGGTGCTCTTCGTGGGGGCCCTCACGGCCCTGGTGGCGGCGAGCATGGGCCTGGCGCAGTACGACATCAAGAAGGTGCTGGCCTACTCCACGGTGAGCCAGCTGGGGTTCATGTTCATGGGCATGGGCGCGGGAGCCTTCTCCGCCGGCATGTTCCACGTCTTCACCCACGCCTTCTTCAAGGCCGCCCTCTTCCTGGGGTCCGGCTCGGTGATCCTGGCCTGCCACCACGAGCAGGACATGCGCAACATGGGCGGATTGAGGAAGTACATGCCCTGGACCTTCGCGTCCATGGGCATCGCGACCCTCGCCATCGCCGGCATCTTCCCCTTCTCGGGCTTCTTCTCCAAGGACGAGATCCTCTGGAAGGTGTTCGAGGGGTGGTTCGCGGGCGGAACCTACCAGGGCTCCACCCTCAACCTGGTGGCCTGGTGCATGGGCATGATCGCGGCGTTCATGACGGCCTTCTACATGGTCCGGCTCATGGCCATGACCTTCTTCGGGGAGTACCGGGGCGCGGGGCATGACCCCCACCACCTCACGGTGCCTTCCGAAGTCCACCACGCCGCCGACGACCATGCCGGGCACGGCGCCTCGCACGGTCACGACGACCACGCCGGCCACGAGGCCCACGGTCCCCGGGAGGTGCCCTGGAACATGTGGGTGCCCGTCGCCCTGCTGGGGCTGCTGGCCCTGGTGGGCGGCTTCCTGAACATCCCCCACAGCCTCCACTGGATCGGCAGCGGCCACTTCAGCTCCTGGATCGCCCCGCTGCTCTACCAGTCCCACGCCCACGAGGCCCATGAGGCCATCCCGGCCATGGAATACATCCTGATGTTCGTGGCCACCGTCGTGTGGGCGCCGGCCGCCATGGGCCTGGCCTGGTGGTTCTACGGCGCGGATCCCACCTGGTCCAGGCCCAGGGCCTTCGTGAAGCGCTTCCCGGAGCTGTTCGAGTGGGTCAACGCCAAGTACTACATCGACGAGTTCTACGAAGCCGCTTTCATCGGCCCCTGCAAGCAGCTGGGGGCCCAGTTGTGGGCCTTCGACACCTGGGCGGTGGACGGCATGGTGAACGGCGCGGCGCGCTTCACCCTCGCCGGCAGCCACGCCCTGCACTGGTTCGACGCCAAGATCGTCGACGGCCTCGTGAACCTCGTGGCGTGGGTGCTCCAGCAGGTCGCCGGGGGCTTCCGCAAGCTCCAGAGCGGCCGGGTCCAGAACTACGCCTTCGTGATGTTCCTGGGCTTCCTGGTGTTCGCATTCTGGAAGTTCCTGGCCTGAACCCCTTCTCCCCTTCGATTTCCCCGTTCGACCTTTAGACGCTCCCTGGAGTTCCCATGATCCCCTGGTACCAAAACCTCCCGTTGTGGGTCACCTTCCTTCCCCTCCTGGGGGCCCTCTTCCTTCTGCTCGTGCCGAAGGGGAGCCGCCGGACCTTCGAGTTGGGAGCGCTCGCCTTCACGGTGGCGGATTTCCTCCTGAGCCTTCCGCTCTGGTTCCAGTACGACCGGTCCAGCGCGGCCGTCCAGTGGGCCTTCTCCTGCGACTGGATCCCCAGCATCGGGGTCAAGTTCAGCATCGGAATGGACGGGATCAGCCTGGTGCTCCTGCTGCTCACCACGCTCCTGGGCTTCATCGTGGTGTGGTGCTCGTTCACGGCCATCCAGGAGCGCCACAAGGAGTACTACATCTGGCTGCTGGTCATGCAGTTCAGCATGCTGGGCGTCTTCATCACCCAGGACATGTTCCAGTTCTACCTGTTCTGGGAACTGATGCTGGTGCCGATGTACTTCCTGATCGCCATCTGGGGCGGCCCCCAGAAGCTCTACGCCGCCATCAAGCTCTTCCTCTATACGCTGGCGGGGTCGGTGCTGATGCTGGTGGCCATCCTGGCCATCTACTTCCTGCAGTTCAAGACCACCGGCCACTACGACATGTCCATCGCCTCCTTCCAGGCCATGGCGGCCACGGTCGGCCAGCAGTCCCACACCTTCCAGACGCTCCTGGCGGTGGCCTTCTTCCTGGGCTTCGCCATCAAGGTGCCCATGTTCCCCTTCCACACCTGGCTGCCTGACGCCCACGTGGAGGCCCCCACCGCGGGTTCGGTGGTGCTGGCCGGCGTGCTCCTGAAGATGGGCACCTACGGCTTCCTTCGCTTCCTGCTGCCCATCGCCCCGGACGCCACCAAGGAGCTGATGCCCTGGTTCATGACGCTGGCGATCATCGGCGTCATCTACGGCGCGCTGGTGGCCATGATCCAGAAGGACATGAAAAAGCTCGTGGCCTACTCTTCCGTGAGCCACCTGGGCCTGTGCATGCTGGGAATCTTCGCCCTCAACCCCAACGGCATCACCGGCGGCATCCTCCAGATGCTCAACCACGGCATCTCCACCTCCGCGCTCTTCCTCATCGTGGGCATCGTCTACGAGCGGCGCCACACCCGGCTCATCGCGGAGTACGGCGGCCTTTCCAAGACCATGCCCATCTACGCGACGGTGTTCATGATCATGACCATGAGCAGCATCGGGCTCCCGGGCCTCAACGGCTTCATCGGGGAGTTCGCCATCCTGCAGGGCGCCTTCCAGGCCGCGCCCTGGATCGCGGTGGTGGCCACCACGGGCATCATCCTGGGCGCCGCCTACATGCTCTGGCTCTACCAGCGCGCCATGTTCGGGCCCATCAGCGAGACCAACACGAAGATGGCCGACCTGAACCTGCGCGAGATCGCCTACTTCGTGCCCCTGCTCATCGCCGCCTTCTGGATCGGGCTCTATCCCAAGCCGATCCTGGCCGTTCTCCAGAAGCCCGTCGAGAAGCTCGTGACGCAGGTCAATCCGTCCTTCTACAAGCAGCAGCCCCTCACGGCCGCCCAGCGCGAGGCCGCCCAGCGCGGCATGGCCGCCATGGCCGCTCCGGCCCATGCCGAGGGAGCCGCCGAAGACCATGCGACCAGCCATGGAGGGGGTGAGTAATGTCCTTCGCCGCCGGATTGTGGGGGACCCTGGTCAGGGATCTTCCGCTCATCTACCCGCAGCTCCTCATCCTGGTGGCCGCCACGGTCATGCTCTGGCCGGGCGACGTGTTCGTGCCCAAGGGCGGGAAGGGCCAGTGGGCCGCCGTCACCGTCGTGGTCCTCGCGGCCGCGGCGTTCCTGGTCAGCCGCACCCCCTCCGGGATGGGCTTCTCCCGCATGTACCAGGTGGACGGCATCACCCGCGGCTTCCAGTACCTGTGCCTGGCCGCGGGCATCATCACCGTGCTCTTGAGCCAGCTGCAGCTGAACCTGCACAAGGACCAGTCGGTGGAGTACTACGCCCTGATCCTCTACTCGGTGACGGGCATGCTGTTCCTGGTGGGGGCCTCCGACCTGGTGTCGGTCTACTTCTCCCTCGAGCTCATGGCGCTGTGCATCTATATTCTGGTGGCGTACTTCCGGGAACAGGAACGCAGCATCGAGGCGGGCGTGAAGTACTTCCTGCTGGGCGCCTTCTCCAGCGGCATCCTCCTGTTCGGCATCAGCCTCCTCTTCGCCGCCACGGGCGGGGTCACCACGAACCTCGCGGACCTCAACGAGAAGCTGGCGCTCCTGCCCGCGTCCAGCAACCTGCTGGTGTTCCTGGGGATCCTCATGGTCCTGGTGGGCTTCTGCTTCAAGGTCGCCGCCGTGCCCTTCCACATGTGGAGCCCGGACGCCTATGACGGCGCCCCCACGGCCATCACGGCCTTCATGTCCATGGCTCCCAAGGCGGCCTCCCTCGCGGCCTTCGCGCGGGTGTTCGGGTCGGGCTTCGGCGGCCTCCACGCCGAGTGGACGGCGCCCCTGGCCTTCGTGGCCGCGGCCAGCATGATCCTGGGCAACGTCGCCGCCCTCCGCCAGCAGACCATGAAGCGGCTGCTGGCCTACTCCAGCATCGCCCACGTGGGCTACATGCTGCTGGGCGTGCTCAGCTCCAACGTGCCCGGCGGCGTGCAGGCCATCTGGCTCTACATGCTCACCTACCTGCTCATGCAGAGCGGGGCCTTCGGAATCATCATCTACCTCCAGGGCAAGGGCGAAGGGGAGCGCATCGAGGACTTCCGCGGCCTGGCCCGCACCCGGCCGGTGCTGGCCTTCGCCATGATGGTCATCCTCCTGAGCCTGGCGGGCATTCCGCCCCTGGTGGGCTTCTTCAGCAAGTTCTACCTGTTCAAGCTGGCCATCGAGCAGGGTCACGTGACCCTCACGGTCATCGCGCTGCTCACCAGCGCCGTGGCGGCCTATTACTACCTGGCGGTGGTGGCGGCCATGTACTTCAAGGAGCCCGCCGAAGGTGAAGTCAAGCCCGTGAGCGGGATCACCAGCCTGGTGGTGGGCATGTCCTGCGCCCTGGTCCTGGCGGGAACCCTCTTCGGGGCCTACCTGCTGGACTGGGCCGGCACGATCCTCTAGCCGCCCCTTTCCCGTCGCCGGCAGCTCTCCCATGGGGGACTGCCGGCGATGGCCGTTACAATGGGCGATAATCGGACCAAGGGCGGGTGGCGGCATGCTGTTTCAGCGCAAGGACAAGGGGGTCGACCCTCGGGAAAGGGCCCTGTGGGGCGATCTCATGGGGCTGGGCATGGTGTTTCCCATCGCCATCGTCGCGGGGTTCTTCCTGGGGCGCTGGATCGGGGGGCTCTTCGGGCATTCCCGGGCGGGCATGTGGGTGGGCCTGGCCTGGGGCGTGGCCACGGGGTTCTGGGAGCTGTACAAGACCACGGTGCGCCTGGAGCGCTTCGATGAGGCCGAACGCAAGCGCAAGGACGACTCCCATGGGGGCTGAGGACGGGGGGGCCCACCACCTGGCCCGCATCGGCCGGATCCAGCTGGCCCTGGTGCCCCTGGGCGCGGCAGGCTGGGGCCTGGCCCGGTCCTGGCGGGCGGCCCTGGTGTTCGCGGCGGGGGGGGTGGCCAGCATCCTCTTCTGGAACCTCCACCGGTGGGTGGTGGGAGGCATGCTGACCCCTTCGGTGAGGCGCCGGTGGCTCTTCGGGTTCCTGGTGCTGGCCAAACTGGCGTTGATCGTGCTTCTCCTGCGTGGGATGATGGTCTGCTTCCCTTCGGAAGTACTACCCTTCGTCACCGGGATCCTCCTGTTCAGCGTTTCCATCGTGCTGGAAGCGTTCTGGTTGATATTCCGGCCCGACTGAGCACCCGAGGTCTCCACCATGGAACACCATGCGTCCTTTCTCGCGGTCCTACTGACCAACCTCCTGGGGCTGGCCAGGCACCCGTGGGGCGGCTTCGCCCACGGCCAGGCCCTGTCGGTCCTGGAGCGCTACGACCACCTGCT
>DBMS01000094.1:11010-16537 GCA_002297665.1 Holophagaceae bacterium UBA692
GTGCGGGTTCCCGGGCCCCTGCAGCAGACCATGGAATACCTGGTGGGCTTCGTGCGGACCCTGGTGTCGGACAACGTGGCCCATCACCCGGACCGCTACGTGCCGCTGATCGGCACCCTGGGCGTCTTCGTCCTCCTGAACAACCTCTTCGGCCTGATCCCGGGCCTGGGCTCGGGCACGGCCAACTACAACGTGACCCTGGGGTGCGCCCTGGTGGTGTTCCTCTACTACAACTTCCACGGCATGCGCGAGCACGGCGTCGGGAAGTACCTGGGCCACTTCGCGGGCCCGGTGTGGTTCCTCTGGATCCTCATGTGGCCGCTCGAGATCCTGGGCCTGTTCTCCCGCATCCTGAGCCACAGCCTGCGCCTTTTCGGCAACATCGCCGGCGAGCACGTGGTGACCGGGATCTTCTTCGGCCTGGCCCCCCTGGTCGTTCCGGTGCCCCTGGCCTTCATGGGCCTCTTCTTCGGCCTGATCCAGACCTTCGTGTTCATCATGCTCGCCACGATCTACGTGTCCGGAGCGGTCGCGCACGAGCACTAGCCCCGTTTCCAACCGGACGTCGGGATTCCGAACCCCGCGCCCCCCTTTTCCGAGGTTTCCCATGAAGAAGTTCCTCACCACCGCCTTCCTGTTCACCGTGGCCGTCGCCGCCTTCGCCCAGGTTCCCGGCGCCCCCGCCCCCGGCCTCTTCGAAGGCAAGTTCCTGGCCCACATCGCGCTCGCCATCGCGGCCGCCGGCTGCGGCATGGCCCAGGGCAAGGCCGTGGTCGCCGCCTGCGAAGGCATCGCCCGCAACCCCCAGGCCGCCGGCAACATCCGCACGACCATGATCATCGGCCTGGCCCTCATCGAGGCCCTGGTGATCTACGTGCTCGTGGCCGCCTTCGCCGTCAAGTAGCCTGCACCTGCCCGGAACGGGGCCCGCGCCCCGTTCCGGGATTTTCGCCAGAAATGCTTGGCATCCATCGATTTTTTCGCAGTACAATCGCTCCACCGCACCACCCGCCCGGGATCTCTCCAGCCAATCCACGTCCTACGGCACCCGGGACGAACCGCTTCATTCAGTGCTCGTGCTCTACAGGTCCTGAAATCCGGAACCAGGCGTCGCAATCGGGTATCTGCCCTAAGCGCGTCATGAATTGAAATATGACGCAGGAGGCCCCATGTTGAACATCCAGACCCGCCAGGAAGGAAACGCTTCGGTCGTTACCATCCAGGGCAAGGTCAACTTCGAGGTGACGGCCCAGCTGAGGGACGTGATCCGGGACACCGTGACCACGCTCCAGCCCAAGCTCCTGGTCATCAACCTCGAAAGCGTGTCCTTCATCGATTCCTCGGGCCTTGGCCTCCTCGTGGCCGCCCGGAACAGCGTGGACAAGAACAACGGCAAGCTCCACCTGTGCGCCTTGCCGCCCCAGGTGAAGAAGACGTTCGACCAGACCAACCTCACGAACTACTTCTCCATCTTCACGACGGAGCAGGACGCGCTTCGCGGGGCCTGAGGCATGCAAAAAGGCGTCGTGCTGGTCGTCGATGACGAAGCGCCCATAAGGGATATCCTCAGCTTCTACCTCAAGCGCGCCGGCTACACGGTGCTCCTGGCCGAGAACGGCCGGGCGGCCCTGGACGAGATGGCCAAGCTCCAGCCCGATCTCATCCTTTCGGACCTCCGGATGCCGGAGATGGCCGGGGATGAGTTGTGCCAGGCGGTGAAGGGGGACCCCCGCACCCGCGACACGTTCTTCGTGCTGGTTTCCGCCCTGGACGGCACGGCCTCGAAGATCGGCGGCCTGAACCTCGGCGCCGACGACATGATCTCCAAGCCCTTCCACGCCCAGGAGGTGATGGCGAAGGTGGAGTCGGCCTTCCGCATCATCGGCATGCAGAAGGAGATCAAGCGGCAGAACCTGGAGCTGACGCGGTTCCAGGAGCGCATGACCGCCGAGCTGGGGCTTGCGGCGCGCCTCCAGGAGGGGCTGCTGCCCCCCATCCCGGGGCAGGCGGGGAACATCCGCTACACCCACCGCTACCTGCCCGCGGAGGGCATCGGGGGCGACATCTACGCCATCCTCAACCTGCCCGACGACAGCGTGGCCCTGATGATCGCCGACGTGAGCGGGCACGGCGTGACCGCGGCCCTCATTTCCGCGATGGTGAAGACCTGCTTCGAGAACCAGGTGCGCTTCGGCCATGGTCCCCTGGCGTGGGCCCAGGCCATGAACCGGGACCTGGCGCGCAGCACCCTGGCCGAGCAGTTCGCCACCGCCTTCCTGGCGCGCCTGGACCCGGCGTCCGATACCCTGCAGTACGTGGCGGCGGGCCACGTGGCGCCCATGCTCATCTCCCAGGGGGCCACCGGAGGCAAGCGCGTCCCCACGGTCCTGGGGGAGCGGGGCTTCATGCTGGGCATCGACGAGAACCTGCAGTTCCAGCAGCAGACCTGCCCCTTCATGAAGGGGGACCGGCTCATCGTCTACACCGACGGCCTGGTGGAGGTGGAGCGGGAGGACCGTTCGTTCCTGGGGGACGAGGGCCTGCTGGAGATCTGCTCCGACCTGCCCGCGGACGAGGAGGAGGCGGCGGATCGCATCGTGCGCCAGGCCGTGGCCTTCAACGAGTCCACGCCGTTCTCGGACGACGTGACCCTCGTGGTGCTGGACCGCCTGGGCTAGCGGGACTCCAGTTCGGCCAGGGTGAGGCGGATGCCTTCCTCCAGTTCCGTCATGGGCTTGAGGTAGCCCGCGGCGCGCAGGCCACCCAGGTCGGCCTGGGTGAAGCTCTGGTATTTGCCCCTGAGCTCGGGAGGGAAGGGGATGTACTCGATGCGGCCCTTGCCCAGGTGCGCGATGAGGGTCTGGGCGATGGCGTTGAAGCTCCTGGCCTTCCCGGTGCCGGCGTTGAAGATGCCCCGGGTGACGGGGCCCTGGGCGAAGTGGAGGCCGATGTCGACGATGTCGCCCACGAAGACGAAGTCCCGCACCTGCTCTCCGTCGCCGTAGCCGTCGGTGCCGGAGAAGAGGCGGCACGCGCCTTCATCGCGCAGTTGGCGGAGCAGCTGGTGGAGCACCGACATCATGCGGCCCTTGTGGTCCTCCCGGGGGCCGTAGACGTTGAAGTAGCGCAGGCCCACCACCGTGCTGCGAACCTCGGGCAGGAGGTGGCGTACGTGCTGGTCGAACAGGAGCTTCGAATAGCCGTAGACGTTGAGGGGACGCTCGTTGGCGGGGTCGGGGACGAAGACGGGGCCGGGGCCGTACGTGGCGGCGCTGGAGGCGTAGACGAAGGGGATGCCCTTGGAGAGGGCGAAGTTGAGCAGGGCCTTGGAATCCCCGAAGTTGTTCTCCAGCATGTAGCGCCCGTCGCCGCCCATGGTGTCGGAGCACGCGCCGTTGTGGAGGATGGCGTCAGCCTGGAGGTCGAAGCTGCCGGTGTCCAGACGGGCCCGGAAGGCGCGCTTGTCCATGTAGTCCTGGATGACGAGATCGGACAGGTTACGGAACTTCTCGGAGCGCTCAAGGTTGTCCACCACCAGGATATCGGTGCGGCCTCTCCTGTTGAGCTCCTTGACGACGTTGCTGCCGATGAACCCGGCGCCTCCGGTAACGATGATCACGGGGACCTCCTGATTACGATTATGGCTCAGCCGTCGCGTTCGGGGCTGGAATCCCCGAACCGGGCCATCCAGGCGGGGCCGACTTCGGCCAGGATCATGGCGCCCAGGATGATCCCGCCTCCGGCCAGCTGGAGTGCTGAGAGGCGCTCCCGGATCCCGGGCACCCACCCGGTCATGGCCAGGAGGGCCGTGAACACGGGTTCCAGGGAGTAGAGGATGGCGGCCTCGGTATTGCCGAGGTGGGCCTGGAGGGTGGACATGAGGTAGAAGGCCAGGGCGGTGGCCAGGACGCCCAGGTAGGCCAGGGCCACCCAGACGCCGGGGACGGCCAGGGCGGCGCGGGCCGTCTGGAACCCATGGGGCGCGGGGAGAATGGCCGTGATGGCCGCGGACACGGCGGCGATGGTCGCCACCTGCATGAACGCCAGGATCCAGCCGTTGGAGCGCCGGCTGAAGATGCCCGTGAGGGCGATGTGGAACCCGCACCCCACGGCGCAGATCAGGGTCAGGGAGTCCCCGCGGTTCCAGCCGCCGAAGCTCGCGCCGGGGGTGTGCACCAGCAGGAAGAGCCCGCCGGTGGCCACCACGGCGCCCAGGCCGTGGGCGATCTTGAGGCGGTGGCCCAGGAGCACGCTGGCCATGGGCGTGAAGAGCACGTAGAGGCCCGTGATGAACCCGGATTTGGTGGTGGTGGTCGTCTCCAGGCCGCTGGCCTGGAGCCAGAAGATGGCGGTCAGCAGCAGGCCCAGCCACAGGCCGTCGGTTACCGAGCGCCGCTCCAGGGGAACCCTCAGGGCCAGGAGCAGAAGGCCCAGACAGGCGCTGCCGATGCAGAAGCGCAGCGTGAGCATGGCCCCCACGCTTAGACCGGCCTGGAGGGCGAATTTCATGGCGGCGAAGCTCGCGCCCCACACCACGGCGATCATGAGCGTCCCCGCCACGGCGGACGTGTGCTTGAGACCCCTGGAATCCGTCACGGCGTCAGCGCAGGGAGGCGGCGACGCGGATTTCCACTTCCGGCTGGTCGGGGCTGTCGGTGGTGAGCAGGACCTTCTCGCTGTACATGCCTGCCTTGGCGGTGGCGGCCAGGACCACCTGCAGGTCCTGGCGGGAGGCGGCCCCCTTGCCGGCGCCCTCGACCCGGACCACCGGGTTCGTGGTGCGCGCCGAGAGGATGCGGAAGGGCTTGCCGTCGACCTGCTTCACGACGACCTTGGCCCGGTGCTCCTTGCCCGCGGGCTCCACCCAGGCCACGCGCCCGGGCTCGGCCACCACGAAGGCGCGAAGCTCCCACTGGACGGTGATGTTGATGACGGCGGCCCGGGGGTTGTCGGTCTTCACAACCACGGCGTCGGTGCCCGAGGGGCGGGAGGCGGGGATCTTCGTGCCGTCCATGTGGATGTCCACCCAGGCGTCGTTGCCCTCGGGGCGGACGGAGCAGGTGAGGTAGGCGGCCCCCGGGGCGCGGGCGTCGGTTACGTGCACGGGCCTGCCGTTGCCGGAGACGAGCCTTACGGAGACCTTGCGGGGAGCCGTGCGCTGCACGTCCTGCAGGAAGACCGCCTCGCTGGAGGGCATGATCTCGCGCAGCACCTCGGCCTCGAAGGTGAGGTCCAGGGTGGGATTGGCGGGGTCGTTGGAGACCACCTGGATGGACTTGTGCACCTGGCCCCGGAAACCCGCCGGATTGAAGGTGGCCTCCACTTCGGTGCTCTGGCCGGGGTTGAGGGTCCACTGCCCGATGACCGTGGAAGTGCAGCCGCAGGAAGGATTGAGCCTGCTGATGTTGAGCGGGGCGTTGCCCTTGTTGGATACCTTGAAGCGGTGGACGGCCTTGGCGTCCCCGTACAGCTTGCCGAAATCGAAGTGGGCCTTGTCCACGGAAATGGACGGCCCCTGGGCCTGGCA
>DBMS01000094.1:16600-27803 GCA_002297665.1 Holophagaceae bacterium UBA692
CTTCGGCGCTTCCGGGCAGTCCCCGCCGGGGGCTTCCGTTTGCATCGATGAGGTTCCTTCGGGTGCCGGGCGACCCGCCTGGGTCCCAACCTCGCCCGCCGACCCAACGGTCACATCAGCTCCAGGAGGTTCCTCCATGCCCGATCGGGCTGGATGCCCGCGAGGCAGGGGTGGCCTTCCACCGTGCAGGCGGGCTTGAAGCAGGGGGCGCAGGGGATCCCGTCCAGGCGGATGCCCGCCGTCCTGGGGCCCCAGGGGGTGCTGCCGCCGGGGTCCGTGGCGCCGTACAGGGCGAGGGTGGGGGTGGAGCAGGCGGCGGCCAGGTGGCTCAGGCCCGAATCGTTGCCCAGGGCGGCCCGGGCGCCCCGGAGCCAGGCGGCGGCCTGGACCAGGGAGGTGCGGCCGCAGAGGTTGTGGGTGGCGTCCTGGGCCACGAAGTCGCACACGGCGCGCTCGTCGGGGGTGCCCAGCACCGCCACGGCGAACCCGTCCAGGCGGGCCAGGCGCGCCAGGCTCCGGAAGTGGTCCCGGGGCCAGGCCTTGGAAGGCCAGGTGGAGCCGGGCATGAGGCAGATGTAGGGCTCTTCGGGCAGGTCCACGGCGACGGCCGGGGCATAGTCGGCGAAGGGCATGGGAGGCAGGTCCGGCCAGCGCCGGGCCAGCACGGCGTGGTAGCGCTCCAGGAAGGGGCCCTGGGCGTCCCAGAAGGGGCCGCTGTGGGTGTTGAAGATCCCCGCGAGGCTTTCGTCCACCCCGATGCGCTCGGGGACCCGGGCGATCCAGGCCGCCAGGGCGGGGCGCAGGGATTTGGGGAAGTGGATGCTGCGGGCGGCGCGGTGCTCCCGGAGGAGGGCGGCCATGGCCAGGGGGCCGGGCCTGCCCCGGTCGGGCACCACGGCGTCGGCCAATTCGTGGCCCTCCACCAGCGACACGGCGGGGCTGGGGCCCCAGACGACGATGGGGCCGGCGCCGACGGTTCGCAGGATGCGGAGCACCGGAAGCTGCATGGCCGCATCCCCCACGAACCGGGGGAACCGCACCCAGGTGGCGTCCCGGGGGATCACGCGGGCCCCCGCAGCCGGTCCAGGTGGGGCAGCAGGGCAGCGGGGTCCAGGCGGTCCATGCCGCCTTCCAGGTCGGCCTCGGGGCCGGGGTACTGAAGCACCTGGACCCGGCGACCCAGGGGGGTCCAGCGGCTGGGGCCGCGGTTGGAGCTGAGGCCCATGAGGGCGAGAACGGGCACGTCCAGGGCCGCGGCCAGCTGGGTGGGGCCGGTGGAGGGCCCCAGGAAGGCGTCGCAGGCCGCGATGCGGCCCAGGAGGCCCCGCAGGTCCGTCTTCTCCAGCCGGGAATCCTCGGGCGGGGCGAGGACCACCGGGTGCCAGCCGGCGGCCTCGAGCACCGGGAACGCCCGGGCCCACCAGGCTCCGGATGGGAACGCGGAGGAGCCCGAGCTGCGGGTGGCGATGCCCAGGAGCGGGCGGGGAAGGGCGGAGAACCCGGCCCGGCCCAGGTCGAGCTCCTCCTGGCGGAGCCGGATCCGGGGCGGCGCCGGGGAGCCCCCCTGCCAGCCCCAGGGGCTGAGGAAGTCCAGGACGTTCTGGGCCTCGTGGCGGCCCGTGCCGTTGCGGCCCCGCCAGAGGACGTGCGTGGCGTCGAGGATCTGGCGGCCCCGGCTGCGGGCCACCCGCACCGGCACGCCCGCGGCCTTGGCGGCGGTGATCACGGCGGCGTCCCGGTGGCCCAGGTTGAGCACGGCGTCGGGGGCGATTCCCCGCATGAGGGCGGTCAGGTCGGTGCCCGGCTCGCGGACGTGGACGCCCGGGAGCCCCTGCAGGAGAGGCGCCGCGTAGGGGGACACGAGCCAGTGCACCTCGGCCTCCGGCATGCGCGAGAGGATGCGCTCCATCACGGGGAGCGAGATGACCACATCGCCGAGGGCGTCCGTCCTGCCGAGAAGAAAGCGCATGATTGGATGGTTCCTCATTCCCCAAGGCCGGTCAACGCTGAGATACTGGGCCCGAGTCCCCACCCCCCCGAAAAGCGAACCCATGCGCCCTGCCGTTACCCCCAAATCCATCCTGCTCGTCGAGGATGAGGCCAGCTTCCGGGACGTCCTCCAGATGGGCCTGGCGCCCCAGGGGTTCGAGACCGTCGCCGCCGCGGGCCTGGCCGAGGCCCGGGCGGCCCTGGAGGCGCGTCCCTTCGACGCGGTGGTCTCGGACCTGCGGCTCAAGGACGGCAGCGGCATCGACCTGCTCGCATGGATGAAGGAGCGGGGCCTCGACGTGCCGGTGGTGATCATGACGGCCTTCGCCACCACCGAGACCACGGTGCGGGCCCTGAACCTGGGGGCCGTGGACTTCCTCACCAAGACCAAGAACGACATCCAGGAGCTCAGCAAGGTGCTCAAGGGCATCTTCTCGGTGTCGGTGTCGCCCGGGCCCGAGGTGCGCGACATCGGGGACCTGGTGGGGGTTGGCCCCACCATCCGCAAGGTCCAGGCGCTGGTGGGCAAGATCGCCCGGGCCGACACCACCGTCCTGGTCACGGGGGAGAGCGGCACGGGCAAGGAGATCGTGGCCCGGCTCGTGCACCGCTATTCCGACCGGTCCAAGGGGCCCTTCGTGCCCGTTAACTGCGGGGCCCTGCCCGAGGCGCTCCTGGAGTCCGAGCTCTTCGGGTACGAGAAAGGGGCCTTCACCGGGGCCAACTTCACCCGCCGGGGCCTGTTCGAGGAGGCCGAGGGCGGCGTCATCTTCCTGGACGAGATCGGGGAGATCCCCCTGCCCCTGCAGGTCAAGCTCCTGCGGGTGCTCCAGGAGCGGCGCATCCGGCGGGTGGGTGCCAACGAGGAGCGGGCGGTGGACGTGCGGGTCATCGGCGCCACCAACCGGGACCTGCGGGACCGGGCCGAAAAGGGCCTGTTCCGCCAGGACCTCTACTATCGCCTGAACATCCTCCACATCGAACTGCCGCCCCTGCGGGAGCGCCAGGAGGACCTGCCGGTCCTGGTGGAACATTTCCTCGCGAAATTCTGCCGGAAGCTCAACAAGCCGACCATGGGGCTCGCGGAGGAGGCCATGGCGGTCCTGAGGGCCTGCCGGTTCCCGGGCAACGTGCGTGAACTTGAAAATCTCATGGAACGGTGCGTGGCCTTGAATTCCGGCGGGCCCATCGGGGTGGATCTTTTTCCCGACGACCTGATGGCCCGAAACGGGGGCGCCGGCCCCCAGGCGGCCGGCGCCCCGGACATTCCTCCGGGGGGGTTCGACCTGGAAGCCTACCTGGGCGCCCTCAAGGGGCACTTCCTGCTGCGGGCCCTGGAACGGGCCGAGGGCAACAAGACCAAGGCCGCCCGCCTATTGGGCATGGGGTTCCGGGCCTACCGGTATTGGCTGCAAGAAATGGGAGGCAAGGGGACGCCCGCCCCGGCCTTCCCCGTGCCCGAATCCTTCCCCCCCGCCGAGGCCCCGGAGGGCGACGCCAAGGGCGACATACCCAACGATTTCTTGTAAAATCTCCGACCTGTGGCACACTGGGATGCTTGGACAAGGACGTCCGGGTTACCCATACTTACTCTCTACCCAGGACCCCCTTCCCCGGAAAGAGACATGAACAACAACCGACAAGCTGGCTTCTCCCTGATGGAACTGCTGGTGGCCATGATGATCATGGCCGTCCTCGCCACCATCGGGATCCGGAAGTACCAGGAGTTCTCCGCCAACGCGCGGTACATCAAGGCCCACGACACGGTGAAGACGGTGTCCGAGGGCCTGGACTTCTACTACCTGAAGCATGGGAAATACCCTGATTTCACGAGTTTCGAGGCGATGGTCGAGCCCAACTCGGTGCTGGTCAAGGAGAACAACATCCCCGTGAACGTGTCGCCCACGGACCCCTGGGGGAACCCCTTCGAGGGCAAGTCCGGCAAGGGCGGCTACGAACTGAAGTGCGCGGGGGACCCCGGCGGCTCCGCCGACCGGCCTCCCTTCACGGCCGAACCGGGCAAGAACACCGGGCCCTCCGGCGGGACACCCACCGGTCCTGAAAAGGAACCCGCGAAATGATTGATCTTACCCAGTTGCCCCCCGAGGGCGCGCGTGCGGAAGGCCTGACCGCGACCCTGGACCTGGGGGACGGCACGGGCCTGCGCGAAGCCGCCTGGCAGGTGCGGGTGGTGCCTTCGGACGCGGATTTCTTCCTGGAGATCAAGGGCGCCGCCACCTGGGAAGGGAGCTGCTCCCGCTGCCTGGAGCCCCTGGACCTGGGCATCGCCGTGGAGAGCCAGTTCCTGGGCAGCCGCGACAAGGAGCTCGCCATGGGCGGGTCCCACGCCCTGGGCAGCCAGGACCTGGACGTGGTCTTCCTGCCCGAGCCGGTCCTGGACGAGGAAGCCCTCGCCCGCGAACATTTCCTGCTCCACGCCCCCATGCACCCGCTGTGCCGGGAGGACTGCAAGGGCCTGTGCCCCCAGTGCGGCAAGAACTGGAACAAGGGTCCCTGCTCCTGCCATCCTGAGCGGGTGAAGGAACCGGGCGCCCTGGCCAAGGCCCTCTCGGGCCTGAAGCTCAACCTGGAAGATGCCTGACCCGGCTTCTCCTTTTCCCTCAACCGACCACTCTCCGAGGAGTCAACCATGCCGAATCCCAAGCGCCGCCACTCCCGCGCCCGCCGCGACCGTCGCCGCACCCACGATTCCCTCGACACCATGAGCTCGAGCACCTGCCCCAACTGCGGCGTGCCCAAGATGCCCCACCGTGTCTGCCCCTCCTGCGGCTTCTACCGCGGCAAATTGACCGTGCGCCCTGACCAGACCGTTTGAGGCCAGGGTGGACGCTCCCACCATCTACCGGATCGCCCTTGACGTGATGGGCGGGGACAACGCCCCCGCAGCCCTTCTCGAAGGGGCCCGGGCGGCCCTGGATGCGCATCCCGAGCTCTTCCTCCACCTGGTGGGGGACGAGGACCGGTTGCGCCCCATGCTGGGCCACTTCGGCCTCAAGGGTGAACTGGCGTCCCGGTTCGCCATCGTCCACGCCGCGAGCGTCGTGGACATGGACGACAAGGCGACGTCCATCCTGAAGGAGAAGAAGGACTCGAGCATCCGCGTCGCGGCCCAGCTCGTGCGGGAAGGCAAGGCGGACGGCGTGGTGTCCATGGGACACACCGGCGCCGCCATGGTCGCGTCCAAGATGGTCCTGGGCACCCTCGCGGGGGTGGACCGGCCCTGCCTGGCGACCATCCTCCCCAACATGCAGGGGCGGCCCACGGTCCTCCTGGACGTCGGGGCGAACATCGACTGCCGGCCCGAGCACATCGCCCAGTTCGCGGTCATGGGTTCCGTCTACGCCGAGGAGGTCCTGGGCATCGCCCGGCCCCGCGTGGGCGTCCTGAGCGTGGGCGAGGAGGAGGGCAAAGGCTCCACCACCACGCGGGAAGCGGCCCAGGCCCTCAAGGACATGGACCTCAACTTCACCGGCAACGCCGAGGGGCGCGACATCTGGAACGGCAAGTTCGACGTCATCGCCTGCGACGGCTTCGTGGGCAACGCCCTGCTGAAGTCCGCCGAGGCCCTGGCCGAAGGGCTCATCCAGGGCATGAAGGGGGTCTTCCGGGAGAACCTTCTCACCAAGCTGGGCGCCCTGCTGACCATGAACGGCCTGAAGCGGTTCGCGGCCAGGCTCGACTACGCCGAATACGGCGGCGCCCCGCTGCTGGGCGTGAAGGGGATCTCCATCATCGGCCACGGCCGCTCCAACGCCAAGGCCGTCCACAGCGCCATCCGCGCCGCGCTCATGGCCTGCGAGCACGGCGTGAACGACCACATCCAGGAGACCCTGGGGCGGCTCATGTCCCAGGCTGGCACCCAAGAGACATCCTGAGGAGGGGTTCGCCCCCCTGAAACCGACCGCGCTCCCGGATGTCGCCCGCATTCGGGAGCGCATTTTCCGCACGTCCGCAAAGGTGGAGCCACCCATGAAATACAAGCGCATTCTCCTGAAGCTCTCCGGCGAGGCCCTCATGGGCGAACAGGGGCACGGCATCGACCCGGACGTGGTCGCCATGATCGCCGACCAGGTCAAGACCATCCAGGGGCTGGGCGTTGAGGTGGGCCTGGTCATCGGAGGCGGCAACATCTTCAGGGGGGTGGCCGGGGCCACCAAGGGCATGGACCGGGTCACCGCCGACCACATGGGCATGCTCGCCACCATGATCAACGCCCTGGCCCTCCAGGACGCCCTGGAGCAGCACGGCGTGGAGACCCGGGTGATGTCCGGGATCGACGTGCCCAAGGTGGCCGAGAGCTACATCCGCCGCCGGGCCATGCGCCACATGGAAAAGGGCCGGGTCGTGATCTTCGGGGCCGGCACCGGCAACCCCTACTTCTCCACCGACACCGCCGCCGCGCTGCGCGCCAACGAGATCGACGCCGAGGTGGTGATGAAGGCCACCAACGTGGACGGGATCTACACCGCCGATCCCAAGAAGGACGCCTCCGCCACCAAGTACGAGCACATCTCCTTCCAGGAGGTCCTGGAAAAGAACCTCAAGGTCATGGACGCCGCGGCCATCTCGCTGTGCCGGGACAACCACCTGCCCATCCTCGTGTTCAACATGAACGTGCCGGGCAACCTGCTGGCCGCGGTGAACGGGGACGTGGTGGGCACCCTCGTGGGGTAGAAATGGACCTCTTCGCCGGCCTTCCCGACACCTCCGTCGTCACCGGCGCCGACCTCACCGAGGGCTACCGGCGCGACGAATCCCACGTGGTGGGGGACCCGCCCCTGGCGGTGGTCAGGCCCCGGAGCGCCGCCGCCCTGCGCGAGCTGGTGCGGCTGGCCAAGGCCGAAGGGTTCGCGCTGGTTCCCCGGGGCGCGGGCACCGGCAAGGCGGGGGGGTGCGTGCCCGTGGGGCGCGCGGTGGTGGTGGACATGGGGGCCTACCCCGGCGCCCTCCGGGTGTCGAAGCCCGACCTGGCGCTGTGGGCTCCGGCGAGCGCGCCGCTTCGGGACGTGAAGGCCGCGGCCCTGGCGGAGGGGCTGTTCTATCCACCGGATCCCAATTCCTGGGAGCAGTGCGCCTTTGGGGGCAGCCTCGCCACCAACGCGGGGGGGCCGGGCGCCTGCAAGTACGGCATGACCCGCCACTGGGTGCTTTCCGTCGACGCCCTCATGGCGGACGGGGAAGTGCACACCTTCGGGATCCCCAGCGTGAAATGCAACGTGGGGCCCAGCCTGGGACAGCTGCTGGTGGGGAGCGAAGGGATCTTCGGCATCATCACCGGGGCCACGGTGCGCCTGGTGCCGGCCCCGCGGGAGCGCCTCACCCTCCTGCTGCCCATGGAGCGCTGGCACGAACTGCTGGACCTGCCGGGGCGCCTGGTGGAGGCGGGCTACCTGCCGTCGGCCTTCGAGTTCTGGGACCCCGCGGTGCTGCGGGACCTGCGCCGGCACGGCCCCGAGGCCGCGCGCCGCATGCCGGGCGAGGCCCTGGCCCTGCTCGAATTCGACGACCGGGACTGCGGGTCCGAGCCCTTCCTGGAAGGCCTGATGGACGCCCTGGGGGACCTGGGCGAACACCTCCAGTCCGCCACCGACGCGCGCCAGCGCGAGGCCCTGTGGGAGGTGCGGCGCACCACCTCCTCCCACCTCAAGGAGCGGTTCCCCCGGAAGGTGAGCGAGGACGTCGTGGTGCCCCGGAGCCGCATCCGGGCGTTCTTCGAGGCCCTGGAGGCCCTGGGGCTGCCCACGGTCACCTACGGCCACCTGGGCGACGGCAACCTGCACGTGAACCTCCTGGCCGCCGGCGAGACCCCCCGCGAGGAACTGGACCGCCAGCTCATGGAGCTGTTCGGCCTGTGCGTGCGCCTGGGGGGCACCCTCAGCGGCGAGCACGGCATCGGCCTGGCCAAGCGGGACGCCTTCCAGCGCTTCGCCGATCCCTTCCAGGTGGAGGCCCTTCGCGCCATGAAGCGGGCCCTGGACCCGGCCGGCATCTTCAATCCCGGAAAGGTGGTCCTCCCATGACCCTCATCCTCGGCCACCGCGGCCTCTCCTCCACCCACCTCGAGAACTCCATGACGGCGTTCCGGGCCGCGCTGCAGGCCGGCATGGACGGGTTCGAGCTGGATGTGCAGCCCACCGCCGACGGCGTGTGCTGCGTCCTGCACGACGACGACCTGGGCCGCACCGCCAAGGCCGGCGGCGTGCTACGCAGGCTGCGCGCCTCGGAACTGCCCCCGCTGCGCAACGGCGATCCGGTGCCCCGGCTCCTGGACGTGCTGGAACTGGACGCCCGGCTCGTGAACGTGGAGCTCAAGGGCGAGCCCGGATGGAAGCAGGCCCTGGCGGCCGTGGAAGCCGCCGAGGCCCTGGACCGGGTGCTCTTCAGCAGCTTCGAGCACAGCGAGGTGCTGGAACTGTGGGCTTCCTGCATGGAGGCCCGGTGCGGGTTCCTGTGGGAGACCTTCGAAGCCGACGACCTGGATGCGGAATCCCTGGACGATCTGCCGGCCAAGCTCATGCTCCATGTGCCGCTGGCGTCGGTGAAGAAGCGCCCGGAGTTCTGGAAGCCCTACGCGAAGCGATTGGCGCTGTGGGGGATGAAGACCCCAGCCGAGGCCGCGGGGCTGGGTTTCGAGCCGGCCATCCTGATCACGGACGGTCTCTGAATCCGATCCGGCGCCCAAGCCCGCCCAGGGCCACGCCGCCCCAGAGCCAGGCTCCCGACACGGCCAGGGCGGCGCCTCCCAGGGGCAGGGATGCGGCGGCCATGAGGGCGGGAGTCCAGGTGCCCAGGAGATCCCCGGCCCGGTAGATGAAGGTGTCGATGAAGGGCTTGGCTTTGTACTTCTCCCCGGGACCCAGGGGAATGTAGAGGACTTCCCGGGCGGGGCGGTCCACGGCGTAGTGGAGGCCCCGGCGCAGCACCTGGAAGAGGGCCAGGGTGCCGAAGGTGGGCAGGGCCCACAGGGCGCCGAAGCCCGCCAGCGACAGAACGGGCATGATGCAGAGCACGACCCGCATGCCCGCGGCCTTGATGAGGCGGCTGGAAAGGAACACCTGGGTGAAGAGGGTGAGGACGTTCACCCAAACATCCAACCGGGCGAAGGCTGCGGTGCGGGCCGCGGCGCCGGTGAAGGCCCGGGCCACGATCTGCCCCTGCTGCATGTAGAGGAACGTCGACGTGATGGTGTAGAGGAGGATGTAGAGGCCGATGAGGGCCAGGTAGGGGGAGCCGGCCAGGAGCCGGAGGCCCTGGAAAAGGCCCGGGCCCGGTTCCCTGGAGGCGCCCGCTTCCGCGCCCATGCCGAAGCGGGTGGCCAGGGTGCGCACGCAGCGGATGGCCAGTTCGAGGCAGAGGATGGTGACCAGGAGCAGGGTGCCCGCGTCCACGTGGCGGGCCGTGAGGGCCGCGGTGGCCGAAGCCCCCGCGATGGCCCCCAGGGTCCCGCCCATGGCGATGAAGCCGAAGAGGCGCTTGCCCTGGTCCTCGTCCAGGCCGTCGGCCATGAAGGCCCAGAACACGGACACGGCGAAGAGGTTGAAGACGCTGAGCCAGACGTAGAAGGCGTAGCCCAGGCCCGCGCCGCCGTGGCCGGGCAGGAACCGGAAGAGCAGGTAGAAGACGCCCAGGGTGGCGCCGCAGAACCGGTAGGCCATGGGAATGGACCGGCGCCGGGGGAACCGGGCCACCAGGGCCGAGAAGGCCGGGTTGGCCAGGAACATCACCGCCATGGTCCCGGTCATGAGCCAGGGGAGCTTGTCGGCGCCCCGGGCGATGCCGAAGGCTTCCCGCATGGGGCGCAGGAGGTAGTAGCCGAAGAGGAGCAGGAAGAAATAGGCGGTGGAGAAGAAAAGGACGGCGCCCTCGCCGGGGCGCACCAGGACGAGGCGGGCCAGGGTGCGCTGGGGGAGGGAGGGGGTCATGGGGCCTCGGAAGGAAGTTTGGGTACTATATAGCTAAACGAGGTATAGTCTTGGACGTTTATTCATCAAACCAGGAGCAGCCATGACCCTGACCCGACGTACCTTCCTCCAGACCACCGCCGCCGCCGCGGCCGCCGCCGCCCTGGGCAGCGAAGCCCTCGCCGCCCCGGCGCCCGCCAAGGTGGCGAAGAAACAGCCCAAGCCCCTGAAGATCCTCATCCTGGGCGGCACGGGCTTCCTGGGCCCCGCCACCATCGAGGCGGCCCTGGGCCGGGGGCACCAGGTCACGATGTTCAACCGCGGCAAGACGCGGCCGGACCTCTTCCCCACCGTGGCCCGCCTGCAGGGGGACCGCGACCCCAAGAAGGGCGAAGGGCTCAAATCCCTGGAAACCGGGGAGTGGGACGTGGTCATCGACAACTCGGCCTACTACCCCCGCCTCGTGACCGCCTCCGCCTCGCTGCTGGCCAAGCGCTGCAAGACCTACATCATCATCTCCAGCATCTCGGCCTACAAGGAGCCCAACCCCGAGAACGGCACCGAGACCGCGCCCCTGGCCGTCCTGGCCGATCCCGCCGTGGAGGAGATGGGCAAGCAATTCGAGAACTACGGCGGCCTGAAGGCGCTTTGCGAACAGGCCGCGGAGAAGGCCATGCCCGGCCGGGTGGCCGTGGTGCGCCCGGGCTACATCGTGGGACCCGACGACGCCTCGGGCCGTTTCGCCTACTGGCCGGTGCGCATGGACCGGGGCGGGGAGATCGCCGTGCCCGGATCGCCGGAGGATCCCGTCCAGATCATCGACGTGCGCGACCTGGGCGCCTGGCTGGTGCGCCTGGCCGAAGACGGCGCCACGGGCGCCTTCAATGCCTGCGGGCCCGAGCGGAAGCTGCCCTGGGGCCGCCTGGTGGCCGCCTGCGTCAAGGCCACCCCCGCCACGTCCACCCTCACCTGGATCCCGGCGGACTTCCTGGCCAAGCAGGAGGGCGTCGAGTTCCCCATCTGGGCTCCCTACGCGGGCGACACCAAGGGCTTCCACACCTGGAGCAACGCCCGCGCCGTGGCCGCGGGCCTGCGCTTCCGGCCCGCGGAAGAGACGGCCAAGGACACCCTGGCCTGGTACAAGACCCAGTTGAAGGTGGAAAAGGGCCGCACCCGTCTGGCCGGGCCCAGCCCTGAAGCGGAAGCGAAGCTCCTGGCCGCCTGGAAGGCGGCCCGGAAGTAGCGCCGGATCGGGTCGCAGGTAAAGAATGGCCGGGCATTCGCCCGGCCTT
>DBMS01000288.1:0-532 GCA_002297665.1 Holophagaceae bacterium UBA692
AGAGCAGCTTGCCGATGAGGACGTCGCGGGAGGGGAGTTCGGCGATCTGCTTGAACTCCGCCATGCTGACGGCCTTTCCGTCAAGGATGGCGCCCTTGAGGTTGGCGGCCGGATTGTCCTTGAGGAAGTTGTTGACGGCCTTGGNNCGGCCTTGGCCAGGGCGACCACGTCGTTTTCCGTGGTGGCGACGGCGGTGGCGCCCTTGAAGTGCTCGGACAGGCTTTCGAACTGGGATTCCTTCACCGCCAGCTTGAGCAGCGTGTTCTTGGAAACCCGGTACTGGGCGTGGCTCTCCCGGATGGACTTCCGGAAGGAGGTGTCCTTGACGACGGTAAGGCCCTTGAACCCGAGGACGACGGCGGACTTCGCCGTGGAGAACGTCCCCTTGAGCTGGGCCACTTCGGTGCGTTTCTGTTCGCGTTCCATGGTCAGCTCCTACTTTTCCGCAACGTGGTTGACGGAGACGCTGGGGCCCATGGTGGAAGCCATGTGGATAGCCTTCACATACTTGCCCTTGGCCGCGGACGGCTTG
>DBMS01000288.1:553-7507 GCA_002297665.1 Holophagaceae bacterium UBA692
TGCCGACGCCGGCATGGATGATGCCCGTCTTGTCGACGCGATACTCGACCTTGCCGGCCTTGATCTCCTTGATGGCCTTGGCCACGTCGAAGGTCACCGTGCCCGTCTTGGGGTTGGGCATGAGGCCGCGGGGGCCCAGCACCTTGCCAAGGCGTCCCACGCCCTTCATCATGTCCGGCGTGGCGACGAGGGCGTCGAATTCCAGGAAACCACCCGCGATGCGCTCCACGAGATCGTCCCCGCCCACGATGTCCGCACCGGCGGCTTCCGCATCCTTGATCTTTTCGCCCGTGGCGATGACGGCCACCCGCATGCTCTTGCCCGTGCCGTGGGGCAGGACAATGGTGCCACGGACCATCTGGTCCGCGTGACGGGGGTCGACGCCGAGCCTCATGTGCACTTCCACGGTCTCATCGAACTTGGCGAAGGCCAGGTTCGTGATCACGCCAAGGGCCTCAGCGAGGTCGTAGGGGCGATCTTCGATCTTGGAGGCGGCAGCCTGGTACTTCTTTCCAGGTTTTGCCATATTAACTCCTGTTCTAAAGATCTTCCGCGATGACGGTCGCGGTTGCCGGGTTTCCCGCACGATGCGGGACTCCGTTGGAAGGTGTCCTACTTGACGACTTCGACGCCCATGGAGCGCGCGGAGCCGGCGATGGAACGCATGGCGGCCTCGAGGCTGCCGGCGTTGAGATCGGGCATCTTGACCTTGGCGATCTCCTCAAGCTGGGCCTGGGTGATCTTGCCGACCTTGGTCTTGTTGGGAACCGCGCTGCCCTTTTCCAGGCCGAGCTTCTTCTTGATGAGCACGGCGGCGGGGGGGGTCTTGAGGATGAAGCTGAAGCTGCGGTCGCCGTAGACGGTGATGACCACGGGCAGGATGGTGCCCTTCTCCACCTGGGTCACGGACTTCGCGTTGAACTGCTTCACGAACTCCATGATGTTCACGCCGTGCTGGCCGAGGGCGGGGCCCACGGGAGGCGCAGGGGTGGCTTCCCCGGCGGGGAGCTGCAGCTTGATGTATCCGGTGATCTTCTTGGCCATGTCTTATTCTCCCGCGACGGATTCCGGCGCATGCCGGCGACTGTCGCCTTGTAGGGCGGGAAGCTAGCGCTTCTCCACCTGGATGAAGTCGAGCTCCACGGGGGTGCTGCGACCGAACACCGTCACCATCACCTTGATGGTGGAGCGCTCTTCGTGGATTTCCTCCACATCCCCTTCGAAGTTGGCGAACGGGCCGTCTATGATACGCACCTTTTCGCCCTTCTCAAAGTGGTATTTGGGCTTGGGCTTCTCCTGGGTCTCTTCGGTGTGGTTCATGATCTGCCGCACCTCTTCGTCCGTCAGGGGCGTGGGGCGCTTCTTGTTGGCGCCCACGAAGCTGGTGACCTTCGGGGTGTTGCGGACGAGGTGCCAATCGGCATCCTCCATCTCGTAGTTCGCACCCTTCTTCGTCACGGCGATCTCGACCAGCAGGTAGCCGGGGAAGGACTTGCGCTTTTTCAGCACCCGCTCCTTGCGTCCGGACTTGGCGTCGACCTTCATCTCCTCGTAGGTTTCCTCGGGGATCTGGATGTCGCCGAAATGCTCGTCCCGCTCTTCCATCTTGATGCGCTGGCGCAGGCTCTCCATCACCTTGGCCTCGTAGCCGGAATAGGTGTGGATGATGAACCAGGCCATCTTCCGTTCATGGGTCGGAGATGCCAACGTTTCTCCGGGCATACCCAAAAGATCGGTCATCGGGTCCTCCGGACTAGTGGTGGGGGAGGATGGCGGCCATCCCCCAGGAGATGGCCTTGTCGCACGCCCACAGGAAAAGGCCCACGAAAGCCGAGACGATCACCACCGAATAGGCGGCGCTCATTACCTTCGGCTTTCCGGGCCAGTCGACGCGCTTGAGCTCCGCGAGGAGCTCCATGGCCTGATGTTTGATGGCTGAAATCAACGGGAACTCCCGGCTTTCAATGGCTTTTTAAGCAATTGGCCCCAGCTGTCGTTGGCTGGGGCCGAGCACGAATGGCAGGGGAGACAGGTTTCGAACCCGCGACCTGCGGATTTGGAGTCCGCTGCTCTACCAGCTGAGCTACTCCCCTCTGGACTTCCAAGGAAAGCGGAATCCCGCCTGGGCGGGATCCCGTTCGACCCTTCCTACTTGCCTTCCCGGTGGAGCTTGTGGCCCCCGCAGGCGCGGCAGTGCTTATTGAACTCGAGCTTGCCCGTGGTGGTGCGCTTGTTCTTGGTGGTGGTGTAGTTCTTGCGCTTGCACTCGGTGCAGAGGAGCTGAACGATGTCACGCATGGCGTGGTCCTTTACTGGATGACTTCGTCAACCCTGCCGGAGCCGACAGTGCGGCCGCCTTCAC
Organism: Holophagaceae bacterium UBA692; assembly: GCA_002297665.1. Taxonomy (GTDB): domain Bacteria; phylum Acidobacteriota; class Holophagae; order Holophagales; family Holophagaceae; genus Mesoterricola. The sequence continues at coordinate 2,916 of DBMS01000288.1, forward strand.
GGATGGCGAACTTGAGGCCCTTCTCCATGGCGATGGGAACGATCAGCTCGACGGTCAGGGTGACGTTGTCACCGGGCATGACCATTTCGCGGCCCGCTTCCAGCTCGATGGAACCAGTCACGTCCGTGGTGCGGAAGTAGAACTGGGGGCGATACTTGTTGAAGAAGGGGGTGTGGCGGCCGCCCTCGTCCTTGCCCAGGACGTAGACGGCGGCGGTGAACTTGGTGTGGGGGGTGATGGAACCGGGCTTGGCCAGAACCATGCCGCGCTCCACGTCCTTGCGCTCCACGCCGCGGAGCAGGATGCCCGCGTTGTCGCCGGCCTGACCCTGATCCAGGGACTTCTTGAACATCTCGACGCCGGTGACGACCTTCTTGACGGTGTCGCGCAGGCCGATGATCTCGATCTCCTCGCCCACCTTCACGACGCCGGCTTCGATTCGGCCGGTGACCACGGTGCCGCGGCCGGTGATGGTGAACACGTCCTCGACGGGCATGATGAAGGGCTTGTCGACGGGACGGGCGGGATCGGGAATGTAGGAGTCGACGGCTTCCATGAGCTCATAGATGCACTTGACTTCGGGGGCGTTGACGTTGGTGGCGTTCTCCATGGCCAGCTTCGCCGAGCCGCGGATGATGGGGATATCGTCGCCGGGGAAGCCGTAGGAGGTGAGCAGCTCGCGCAGCTCCATCTCCACCAGGTCGCTCAGCTCGGGATCGGCGATGTCGATCTTGTTCATGAAGACGACGATGTAGGGCACGCCGACCTGACGGGCAAGCAGGATGTGCTCGCGGGTCTGGGGCATGGGGCCGTCGGTGGCGGCGACCACCAGGATGGCGCCGTCCATCTGGGCCGCGCCCGTGATCATGTTCTTGACGTAGTCGGCGTGGCCGGGGCAGTCCACGTGGGCGTAGTGCCGGCGGGGGGTCTGGTACTCGACGTGGGCCGTGTTGATCGTGATCCCACGGGCCTTCTCTTCAGGAGCGGAGTCGATCTGCTCGTAGGACTTGGCCGTGCCGCCCTGCGTCACGGACAGCAGGGTCGCGATGGCGGCCGTCAGCGTGGTCTTGCCGTGGTCCACGTGGCCGATGGTGCCGATGTTGACGTGAGGCTTTGAGCGATCGAATTTCTCTTTGGCCACAGGTGCCTCCTGGAGGTGGTGGGATTGTGATGTTGCCGGGGTTGGGTGGTGCGCGGATGAAAAGTGGAGCCCACAGGCGGGATTGAACCGCCGACCTCGTCCTTACCAAGGACGCGCTCTGCCACTGAGCTATGTGGGCCATGCTTTTCTGGAGCGGGAAACGGGGTTCGAACCCGCGACATTCAGCTTGGAAGGCTGACGCTCTACCAACTGAGCTATTCCCGCAAAACAACCAGTCTTCCGCAAAAGAACTGGTGCCTAGAGAAGGATTCGAACCTCCGTAGGGCGGAGCCCGGCAGATTTACAGTCTGCTGCCATTAACCACTCGGCCATCTAGGCAATGTCAAAGGATCCCTGTTTCGGCGCTCTGTGAGGCAAAGCTTTCCTGACAGGGAACTGCAAAGATAACACGCGGCCTGGACGCGCACAACAAAAAAGATTCACGCCGGGTGGACGCCGCGCTGGGCGAGGACGCGGAAAACCATGACCGCCGCCGCGCTCGAGACGTTCAGGCTCTCGATTCCGCCCGGCATGCCGATGGCCAGCAGGCCGTCGCAGCGCTCCTGGATCTTCTGGTGGAGGCCCTCCCCTTCGGAGCCCAGCACGAGCACCGTGGCGCGGTCGAACGTCTCCGCGAGGTAGTCCGTGCTGCGGGGTCCCGCGGCCAGGCCGTAGACCCAGGCGCCGGCCTCCTTGAGGTCCTCCAGGGCGCGGGCCAGGTTCACCACGCGCACCAGGGGAACGCGGCCGACGGTGCCCGCGCTGGCGCGCACCACGGTCTCGTTCACCTGCGCGGACCGGCGCTCCGGGAAGACCACGCCGTCCACCCCGGCGGCGGCGGCCGAGCGCAGGATGGCGCCGAAGTTGTGGGGATCGGTCACGCCGTCCAGCGCGAGCACCAGGGCCGCCGCGCCCCGCTCCCGGACCCTCCGGGCCAGGGCGTCCATGGTCTCCAGGGCGATGGCCTCGCCTTCGCCCAGGACGCCCTGGTGGCGCTGGCCCTGGGACCTGCGGTCCAGGCTGTCCATGGGCTCGCGGTGGATGACCACGCCCTGCTCCCGGGCCTGGGAACGCAGCCTGGCGCAGCGCTCCCAGGCCGTGGGCGCGATGCGCAGGGTCTGGAGCTCGCCCCGCAGCAGGGCCTCCTCGCAGGCGTGGGGTCCCAGGAATCGCATTCTAGAAGGCCTTCTTGTACCCGACGGACCAGAGATGCCCCATGCCCTCGACCCGGGTGAGGGTGCCGGTGGTGCCGGGACCGCCCAGGCCCCAGGTGATGTCCAGGTTCTTGGCTTCGCGGTCCTGGGACTGGCGGATCTGCCAGCCGAGGTTCACTTCGCCCTTGAGGACCTTCCAGCCCAGGCCCGCGGAGAAGGCCGCCGTGCGGGAGCCTCCCAGCACGGGCTCCAGGGACGCGTCCTTCCGGAGCCCGGGGTCCGAGGAAAGGCCGATGCGGCCGGTGACGTTCTTGGTGAAGGTGAACTCCCCGGCCAGGCTGATGCCGAAGCCGCTGTGGAAATCGTCCCGGAAGCCCGCCCTGCCCTCCACGGCGCCGCCGGGGCCCGTGACGGCGGCGTAGGCCGGAAGCTTCGTGCTGGCGCCCAGGACGTAGCGAAGGTCGGCCTCCCAGGTGAAGGTCTGGGTCATACGCTGGCGCACGCCGAGGGTGAACCGGCCCGGAAGGGTGATCCCCCCGTCGCCGGGCCGGACGGTCAGGGCGTCCTGGAGGGTCTGGGCCGCGGGCACGGCGATGGCGTTGGGGGTGCCGAAGCCGCTGATGCCCACCAGTTGCCGGTGGCTGGGATCCACCCGGGCCGTCAGGGGCAGGGTGCCCTGGATGGAGCCCTGGTAGGCCCCTGCGAGGGTCCATCGGGGATTTATCGCCCAGCGGAAGCCCGCGGCGTAGCTGGGGAGGGACTTGGAACCCCGCTCCTCGGCGTTTACTTCCAGGATGCCCTGGGCGGGGTTGAGGTCCGAAACCGGGTTTCCGGGCACGCCGGGAACCGGGACCCGCACGGTATTCGTGAAGAGGTACTTGACGTGCGTCATGCCCAGGCTCGCCCCGAAGGACAGGCCCGGCGTGACGGCGTACGAGAGCTGGACCTCCATCCTGCGGGTGGTGAGGTCCATGCCCTGGGCCTCGAACCGTCCCGTGTAGGTGGACGGCATGAGGGCGTGACGCATGAACGGATTATCGAATTTCACCCCAAGGTACAGGTTGGGCTTGAGCTTCCAGGCGGCCCCCAGGGCGGGCAGGAAGCGGTTCCGGTCGGTGCTGTGCAGGACGGTGGAATTGGACTGCAGGGTGGCCTGGGAGGACTGGAGCTCCATGCCCGCCGCCAGGTAGGCGCTGGCGTCGTCCCGGAGGGTCACCAGGAGGGCGGGATTCAGGGCCGCGGCCTCGAGGCTCTGGCCGAAGGCCACCCCCGCCCCGCCCCTGCCGATGCCCACCGGATCGGATGCCGGGAGCCAAAGGGTCTGGGCCGCCAGGGGCGTCCCCAGGCCCGCCAGGAGCCCAAGCGCGCCCAGTGCGATCCTCACAGTCGTCCTCGCCATACCCAAACCTCCCAGATGGTGTCCATGTCAACGAAGTGGCGCGGACAACCCATAAGTTCAACAACGAACCTTCAGGATGGCCTGAAGACCGCCCAAGACCAAGAGGCTATTCTCTCCCCGGGCACCGCCCGCCTAGGGCGCTTTCGGGGGGCGCGTTTCCCAGTTCACGGTTTTCAGGCCTCTTACCCTCTCAAAATGCCGGATATTGCCGGAAACCAGCGTGAGGCCGTGGAGGTGGGCGGTGGCTGCGATCATGCCGTCCTCGGCCTCGATGGGGGTTCCCTGCTTTCGCAACTGGGCCTCGATCCTTCCCCATTCGATGGCCTCCCCTCGCCCGAGCGGAATGATTTCGATGGGGTCGAGGAAGGCCTCCACCTTCCTGGCCTCTGCGGCTGGAACCCGGGCATGGTGGGTACCCTCGTAGAGTTCTCCCACCGTGACCGCCGAGACGGCCACATCCAGCGGTTCGAGGCGACCAAGGGCGGTCCGGGCCCATTCGCGGCCCCGGAGGAAGTGGATGCAGAAGTTGGTGTCCAAAAGGAAGGCAGCCATCAGAGCTCGTCCTTTTCCCCGAAAAGGCGCCTTTTGCGGGCTTCCCGCGTTTCCGGGCTCGTTCGGTCCGGCATCGGGAATTCCGGGCTCGGATCAAGGTCGAAGAATCCGGGTGGCCACGCGGCCACCCGCCGGATGCTGAGATCAACCTCCTCCCCTGGCCGGAGGCCCAGGGACGCAGGCAAGCGTACGGCAACGGAATTGCCGTCTTTGATGACCTTGGCTCGGATCGGCGGGGGGGATGGCGGGTGGTTGGGGTACATGCGGATTCTCCAGCCCCAGTGTGGGTACTTGCGTAACCACGCGCAAGGCCCTGGAATCCCCGCCGGTGGCCACAAGGTTGGTG
>DBMS01000214.1:0-1877 GCA_002297665.1 Holophagaceae bacterium UBA692
CCGGGCGGCGTCCCCGTCCACCAGCGCCAGGTGGGCGCCGGCGGGGTCCAGGGCCAGGTGCGAAAGGGTCCGGGTGGCGGCGTCGGCCTCGACCAGGGTCCGGCCCGGGGGGAATTCCAGGCGGCAGGCGCCGGCCGGCGTGAGGGTGAGGGTGGCCAGGCCTTCGCCGTCCCAGGCGGCTTCGGCCACGTCGGGACCCACCTCCCGGACGGCGCCCCCGGGATCCCCGCCCACGGCCAGGGTGCCCGCGGGCCGGGGATTCCGGATGAACGCCAGCTGGCCCCGGCCGGAGACGTCGGCCAGAAGGGCGTCCCGGAGCCCCAGGGAGCGGGGCGCCCCGGCCGCCGGGTCCCAGGCCAGGACCTCCGGGGGCGCGCCATCCCCGCGAAGGGAGAAGAAGACCGTGCGTCCGTCGGGCCCGAAACGGGCGGTTTCGATGAAGCCGGGCGGAAGGTCCAGGCGCCGGAAGACCGGGGAAGGCACGGACCGGGCGCCCAGGGCCCAGGCGATGAGGCCCACGGCCAGCAGGCCCCCGGCCGCGGGCCAGGCCAGCCGTCGCAGCTGCCTTCGCAGGTCCGTGCCGGCCAGGAGGGGGTCCTCCGCCGCGAAGGAGGCGTCCTCCAGGGCGAAGGCGATGTCCCCGGCGCTGCGAAAGCGCCGGGAGGGCGCCTTCTCCAGGCAGTGGACCAGGATCCGGCGGAACCCCGGGGGCAGCGCTTCCAGTCCTGGGGAAATTTCGGAGGTGCGCTCCCGGAGGATCGCCGCCATGGTCTCGGCCGGGGTGTTCCGGGCGAAGGCCCGGCGGCCCGTGAACAGCTCGAAGAGCACGGCCCCCAGGCTGAAGATGTCGCTGCGGGCGTCCACNNTGCTCCGGGCTCATGTAGCCGAGGGTGCCCAGGACCGCGCCTTCCCCGGTGAGGGGCGGCGCCGGCGTGCCGGACCGGGACCGGGAGAACAGGCTCATGAGGGGGCCCGCGGTCCGGCGGGGCACCTGCCGGGCCAGCCCGAAATCCAGGATCTTGAGGACGCCTTCGGTGGTGATCCATAAATTGCTTGGCTTGAGGTCCCGGTGCACCAGGCCCTTCTCGTGGGCGGCGGCCAGGCCCCGGGCCATCTGCGCCCCCAGGTCCACCGCCCGGCGCAGGGGAACCGGGCCGGACTCCAGGCGATGGGCCAGGGTTTCCCCTTCCAGCAGTTCGGTGACGAGGTAGGCGAAGGGGCCCCCGGTTTCGAATTCGTAGATGCGCAGGATGTTGGGGTGGTTGAGGGCTGCGGCCGCCCGGGCCTCCCGCTCGAAGCGCGCCAGGGCGCCGGGGCTGCGTTCCCGGTGGTCCAGGAGGAGCTTGATGGCCACGAACCGGCCCAGGCGGGGATCCCGGGCCTTGTACACCTCCCCCATGCCGCCCGATCCCAGGGGGGTGAGGATCTCGTACGGTCCGAGGAGGGTGCCGGGCGCCAGGAACATGGGTTCAGGGGGTGGCCAGGCCGTCGACGAGGTAGAGTTCGCTGAGGTTCTTGCGGTAGGACAGGGCGAAGACCCGGCCGTCGGCGGACATGCTCACCTCCGGGCAGCCCTGGTAGCCCGCGGGGTCGGGGATGTTGAAGTCCAGCACCGGCTTGCGGGCGCCGGTGGCCAGGTCCAGGCGGCTGATGGCCACGGGCGTCTGGGCGAAGCCGGTGCGCACGAAGACGGCGCTGTCGTCCGCGCTCCACCCCACGATGCGCTCGCCCGGGAGTACGCCCCGGATGGGCACGAGGGGGCCGCCGGCCAGGTTCGCCACGAACCAGGCGCGGCCGTCCTGGGAAAGGACGAACCGGGTGCCGCTGGTGGACAGCGGGTACACCGTGGCGAAATTCCCCCAGTTGCCCGTGGACGC
>DBMS01000214.1:1936-4363 GCA_002297665.1 Holophagaceae bacterium UBA692
TAGCCGGCGCCGGCGATGGAGTCGTAGCCCTTGGGGATGGCGATGGCGAAAGGGCGGCCGAGTCCCGTGGGCACGAAGAGGAGGAACCGCGTGCGCGCCTTGAGGTCGTCGAGGTCGCCGGGGGCCAGCCCCGCCTCCTCCAGGGCGCGGACCCAGGCGGGATCCAGCTTCGGGGTCGGCTGGGGCCCGAGGACCAGGTTCACCCAGCGGCCGTCCCGGGACAGAGAATCCCCGAAACCGGCGCCCAGGGTCAGGGGCGGCCCCCCGTCCGGGGAACGCAGGTAGGTGCGGTCGTCCGCCGTACCCCCGTCCATGATGGGGGATTCCGACAGGAGCACCTGGCGGCCGTCGGCGCTGAGGCCCCGAACCTGGCTGCGCCCCTGGAGGGAGATCTCCCGCGGGGTTCCGGGCGCCTCGGCCCGGATGGCGTAGGCGCCCCGGCGGACCGTCTGGGTGGCCAGGAGGGCCCGCCCCTCGGGCGAGACGTCCAGGAGCTGGAGGTTGCCCAGGCTGCGCCACAGGACGCGCCGCTTTCCGGACGGCGAGAGCGCCCAGAGCAGCGTCTGGTCCCCCTGGACCTCGGACCCCCAGAGCTCGCGGCCGGGGCCCCAGGCCAGGCCGGAGATGGTCACGCCCAGGCTGTCTTCCGTCTTGGAGTAGAGCACCTTGCGGGCCCCCTTCCGATCGAACACGCACACGTCCGAAACGCTCCGGGCGTAGTCCCTGTCCACGCAGGCCAGCAGCGAGGCGTCCCGGGAGAGGGCAAGGCGTCTCAGGGCCCGGGGGGGATCGTTGTAGGTGGCCAGGGACCGGCCCGCCGGGAATTCCAGCTGGAACTGAAGCAGCCCTTCGAGGGTGCCCAGGGTCGCCAGGCCCGCCCCGTCCCACACGGCCTCGGCGACCTCCTCCCGCAGGGCGCGCTGGGCGCCGCCGCCCCCGGGCACCTGGGTCAGGGTGCCCAGGTAGAGCCCATCCAGGGTCAAGCGGGGGCGCTTGAGGACGGCCAGCTCGTCGGTGGACGAGACGGACAGGAGCATGGCGTCGGCAATGCCCAGGGCCTTGGGTTCCGTGCTGCGGGGGTCGCACACGTAGACTTCGGGCGGCGCGCCGCCCACGCGCATGGAGAAGTAGACGGTCCTGCCGTCGGCGCCGAAGCGGGCCGCCTCGATGGTGCCCACTTCGTAGGTCAGCCGCTGGAAGGCGGGCGGCTTCCGGGGCCCCGAACGCAGGACCCAGAGGCCGGCCGCCCCGGCCAGGAGGAGGCCCAGGGCCAGGGCGGCGGGACGCCATGCCAAGGGCCTCCGGGCGGGCGTCACGGGTTCGGTGGTGCCCAGGGAGAGGTTCTCCAGGGCGAAGGCCAGGTTCTGGGCATCGTGGAACCGCCTTGCGGGCACCTTCTCCAGGCAGTGGTCCAGGATGCGGCGCAGGGCGGGCGGGAGGGGGCGGTCCCCCGGCTCGGGTTCCTCCTGGAGGATGGCGGCGAGGGTGTCCGCGGACGTGGGCCGCACGAAGGCCCGGCGGCCCGTGAGCATCTCGAAGAACACCGCCCCGAAGCTGAAGATGTCGGTGCGGGCGTCCACCTCCTCGCCCCGCACCTGTTCGGGGCTCATGTAGCCCGGGGTGCCCAGCACCGCGCCCTCGTGGGTGATGGAGGGCCCCTCGTCGGCGCGGGCCTGGCGGGCCAGGCCGAAGTCCAGGATCTTCAGGCGGCCGTCCTTGGTGATCCAGAGGTTGCCGGGCGTCAGGTCCCGGTGGATGACCCCCTTCTCGTGGGCGGCGGCGAGCCCCTGCGCCATCTGGATGGCCAGGTCGGTGGCCTGGCGGGAGGGAAGCGGTCCCCGGGCCAAACGCGCCTGGAGGGACTCGCCTTCCAGGAGTTCCATCACCACGAAGCGCACCTCGCCTTCGGTCTCGAAGTCGTAGATGCCCAGGATGTTGGGATGGTTCAGGGCCGCGACGGCCTTGGCCTCCCGGTCGAACCGCGCCAGGGCCCGGGGGTCCCCGTCCAGGTGGCCCGGCAGGACCTTGACGGCCACGAAGCGGTCCAGGCGCGTGTCCCGGGCCTTGTACACCTCCCCCATGCCCCCCGCGCCCAGGGGACCGATGATTTCGTAAGGGCCCAGGCGGGCGCCGCGGGTCAGTTCCATGGCTCGATCATTTCGGAAGACCCTCCACACGGTACAGTTCGGTGAGCGTGGCCCGGTAGGCCAGGGCCAGGGCCTGGCCGCCGGGCGAAACGACGATTTCCCGGGCTTCCACGAACCCGGCCGGATCCTCGGGAACGAGGGACGCCAGGCGCGTCCGCCGGGCGGTGGCCAGCCGCACGCGGGTGACGGTCAGGGGCAGGCGGGTGGCGGCCGAGCCCACGAAAGCCGACCCGCCGTCCGCGCTCCAGCCCACCACCCGCTCGCCGGGAAGCAGCCCGGG
>DBMS01000038.1 GCA_002297665.1 Holophagaceae bacterium UBA692
GGCGTCAGCAAGGTCGCGAGCCCGGGCCGGCGGCAGCGCGCGGCGAGCAGATCGGCCAAAGGCTTGTCGCTGCCGATGCGGTTGAGCGCATCGGCGTCGAGCACCAGCCGCGGCGCGGCGTCCAGCGCCTGACCCAGCACCGCGCGTGCGGTGGCGTCCTGTCCGAGGCCGGGGCCCGCGACCACCACATGCGAGCAATCGAGGTCTTCGACGCGGCGGATCATGAGTTCCGCAAACAGGGGATCGAAGGGCAGGCGCTCGGCGAGCGGATGCACGAACACGCGCCCGGCACCGGCGAGCAAGGCAGCGCGCGCCGCGAGGTGGACCGCACCGGTCATCCCGACATTGCCGCCCACGATGGCGACATTGCCGAAGCTGCCTTTGTGCGTGTTGCGCGCGCGCGGCTGCAAGGCATGCGTGAAGCACGCGGGCGTGATGAGTGCCCCGGCGCCGACGCTGTGCGCTTGCCGGAGTGCGGGCGCGATATCGAGCGCATCGACGATGACGCTGCCCGCGCAATCGACGCCGTCGCCGGTATGCAGGCCGGGTTTGTCGGCGATGAAAGTGAGCGTGGTCTGGGCGCGGACCGCGCAGCCGTTGGGGCTGCCGACGACCGCGCCGGTGTCGGCATCGATGCCGCTGGGCAGATCGATGGCGAGGACATGGGCGCGGCTGGCGTTGATGCGCTGGATCGCCTCGGCGTACAAGCCCGACAAGGCACGCATCAAGCCGATGCCGAACAGTCCGTCGATGACGATGGGCGCGGTGATGTGCGCCGGCACCGAGCGGGTGACCGCAACCCCGGCTTGCTGGCAGTGCTGCCACGACACCGCGGCATCGGTCGGCAGGGCCTCGGGTTCACCAAGCATGACGACTTCCACCTGCCGATGCGCGCGCGCCAGCAAGGCCGCGGCTTCGAGCGCGTCGCCGCCGTTGTTGCCGGGGCCGGCCAGCACGTGGAGGGGACCCTCCCCGGGCAGCAGGGCCAGGGCGCCCAGGGCGGCATGCTCCTGGAGCACCAGGGAGGGCACGCCCCAGCCCTGGATGGCCCTGTGTTCCAGGGCCCTCATTTCCTGGGCGGTGAGAAGCGGGATCATGCGGGTCTCCAGGATGAGCTAGGATAGAACCACAATCCCATGGAGACCAGCGTGCGAAAAGTACTGACCGTCCTCTTCCTGGCCCTTCCCCTCCTCGCGGCCAAGCCCAGGGTGGAGATCACCACCTCCGCCGGCGCGTTCACGGTGGAACTGGAACCCGACGCCACCCCCGTGACCGTGGCCAATTTCATGAACTACGTGAAGAAGGGCTTCTACCCCGGCACCATCTTCCACCGGGTGAAGAAGTCCGCGCCGGCCATCATCCAGGGCGGCGGCCACACCCCCGACCTGGCCAAGAAGGCCACCGACGGTCCCATCAAGTGCGAGGCGGACGTGGCCAAGGCCAAGGGCCTCAGCAACGTGCGCGGCACCATCGCCATGGCCCGGGAGAGCCTGCCCGACAGCGCCAAGGCCCAGTTCTACATCAACGTGAAGGACAACAAGGCCCTGGATTTCAAGGCCCGCAACCTGGCCGACTTCGGCTACTGCGTGTTCGGCAAGGTCGTCAAGGGCATGAACGTGGTGGACAAGATCGCCGCGGGCAAGACCTCCACCCAGAAGGGCATGGCGGACGTCCCCGTGAGCCCCGTGACCATCACGGCGGTCAAGGAAGTGAAGTAATCCGTCACAAATGCGCGCCCGCCGGCCCCCCGGGGCCCGGCGGTGCACTATAATCCAGGCATTCGCTGGAGTTGAAATGCCTTCTACCCCCATTCGCGTGATCATCGCCAAACCCGGACTCGACGGGCATGACCGCGGGGCCAAGGTGGTCGCCCGGGCCCTGCGGGACGCGGGCATGGAAGTGATCTACACGGGCCTGCGCCAGACGCCGGCCCAGATCGTGGCCGCGGTGGAGCAGGAGGACGCGCGGGTCCTGGGCATGAGCATCCTAAGCGGCGCCCACAACCAGATCTTCCCCGAGGTGATGCGCCTCCTGAAGGAAAAGGGCATCGACGACGTGCTGGTGTTCGCGGGCGGGATCATCCCCGACGAGGACATCCCCGCGCTCAAGGCCGTGGGCATCAAGGCCATCTTCCAGCCCGGGACGAACACCGACGACGTGGTGGCGTTCATCAACGAGCAACTGGCCTAGGAGGCTGGCCCCGTATTCTTCGGCCTCGCGAAGAATACGTGGCCAGCCTCCTAGATCCAGCGGGTCCCCGCCGGCGCCTTGAAGGTGAAGGTGGCCGCGTCGAAGGGCGCGGGCACGTGGGGCGACAGGAACTCCAGCACCTGCCGGGCCCCGGTGGGATCCACCCAGCTGATGCGCAGGGGCATGCCCCCCTTCCCTTCCAGGGTGACCTTGGGCAGGCCGGGCTTGCGCGGCTCCAGGGTGAAAGACTCGCCGGAGCCGGCCTTGACGGTGAAGACCTGGTCCAGGGCGGCGGGATCCAGCAGGACCCACAGCAGGGGCGCGTCCTTGGAGGCGCTGCGAAGGTCCACCTTCTGCGCGGTGCGGGCCTCGGGGTCGTACTGGATGAGCTTGCGGCCGTCGGCCACCAGGAGGAGGCCCTTCTGGTACTCCACCCGCAGCCGCCCGCCCTTGGCCAGGCGGAGGACGCCGGTGCGCTTGAGCTTGCCGAACACGGCGCTGTCGGATTCCTGCACGAAACCCGCCTGCATGCGCGGGGCGCCGGTGAAGGCCTTCCACCACGCCGGAGGCTCCGCCGCAGGCAGGACGCGGGCCCCCAGGAGGGCGATGGCAAGGAACCCCAGGTGCCGCATGTCAGGACCTCTTGATTTCCACGGAGACGACTCCGGAGGCGCCCCAGGCCGGCGCGGCGCGATGCAGGACCGCGGAGCCCACGTCGGCCCCGTTCTGGCGCACCGTCACCACCACCTCCAGGTCGCCGTCCATGGCGAAGGGGGAGAGCGTCAGGTGCAGGTCCGCGTGGGGCCGGGCCTGGGGCACCCTGGGCAGGGCCACGGCCACGGGGGCGACGGGGGCGGAGGGCCGGTGCGCCACCGGTACCGGCGGCTTCAGGTGCACCCGGGGAACCGCCGGGGCGCCCTTGCCCGCGGCGTGCGAGACCTTCACGTGGAGAGGGGCCATGACCTGCACGGGCGCGGGCTGAGCCGGCCCCGCGCCGCCGGAGGTTTCCGCCTCGCCCAGCAGGTCGCGGCTCTGGGGAAGGTCCAGGGTGCTGAGGGCCTCCGCGGGGGTGGCCGCCTCCCTGAACTCGTCCGGCATGGAGAACTCGGAGGTGTGCAGCGGCTTGGGGGCCGGCCCGGGGGGAAGCTTGGACGCCGCGGCCTCCGCCATGTGGAGGGCCTTGATGTTGGCCAGGGCGAGCTTCGTGATGCCCCGCAGGGTCTCGAAGACGCCCGTGCCGTCGGCCGCGATGGACTGGAAGCTGGTCCTGCCGCCGGGGTTCAGCTCGCGCTCCAGGACGTCCACGGGGATGATGTTCTTCAGGTCCCGCTTGTTCCACTGGAAGACCAGGGGGATGTCCTTGAGGTCGAGCCCCAGTTCGCGCAGGTTGTCCCGCAGGTTCTGGAAGCTCTCCTTGTTGGCGTCGAGCATGGCGGTCTGGCTATCGGCCACGAACACGACGCCGTCCACGCCCTTGAGCACCAGCTTGCGGGTGGAGTTGTAGAAGACCTGTCCGGGCACGGTGTACAGCTGCAGCTTGCTCTTGAACCCGCCCACCATGCCCACGTCCATGGGCAGCAGGTCGAAGAAGAGGGTCCGGTCCGTCTCGGTGTTCAGGGACACCATCTCGCCCCGGGCCTTCTGCGAGGTGCGGCCGTAGATGGTGTTGAGATTGGTCGTTTTCCCACACAGGCCGGGCCCGTAGTACACAATCTTCGTCGTCATTTGACGCGTGGCGTGGTTGAAAAACACCATTTCCTGGGACTCCGGGCTCCAGGTGAGTGTAACGAGAACCCTTGCCCGCCTTCAACGTTTCTGGAAAATAACCGTCAGCGCCCGCCCCGCGGCTCTTGAGGGCCGC
>DBMS01000060.1 GCA_002297665.1 Holophagaceae bacterium UBA692
GCGCCGAGATCGCCGCGCGCATCGCCGACGAACTCTTCTTCGAACTGGACGCGCCGGTGCGGCGCCTGGCCGCCAAGGACACCTGGGTGGCCTACCACCCCAGCCTCGAGGACGAGATCCTGCCCCAGGCCAGCCACTTCCTGGANNCCCGCCTCTGAGAGGCGGGCCCGGAACCTAGCGCCTGGGCTTTTCCAGGGAATTGTTGTGCTTGAACGACCCGATCAGGAGGTTGGCGTCCTCCTCCACCTGCCCCGTGTCCAGCACCTCGCTGCCGTTCCAGAACTTCTTGTTCAGGTAGTTGACCTGGTAGCCGGCCAGTTCCGGGAAGCTCTTCAGCACGGCGAAGACCAGGTGCACCAGGGGGTCGCTGGTGGCGTTCTGGATGGCGGTGGCCTTGTTGAGCAGGAGGTTGTTCTCGTAACGGTTGAGCATCCGGGAGTAGAAGAGGATCTTCCCGTTGAAGGTGATGTGCGAGCCGTCGGTGGCAATGGTGAAGACCTTGCCGGAGGCGGTGACGTCGAACTTGAACTCGGCGCCCCGCTTGAAGGCGGTGAGCAGGCTCTGGAACTTGGGGTGCTTGATGTAGGAGGCCCCGTAGTCGATCTTCTTGGGGGCCAGCTTCAGCTCGCCCTCGGTGGGGCCGTACATCATGTGGTTGTAGCGCATGGCCTCCAGCCGTTCCTCGGCCGTCTGACGCTTTTCCTTTTCCTTCTTGGGTGCCTTGGGCGCTGCGGTCATCACGTTCCTTCTCTCAGTGGTGGGCGGGGGCCGGGGCGCCGGGGGCGGGAGCGTAGTCGACCTTGCGCCCGAAGACGAGCCAGAGGCCGAACAGGGCCTCGATGGCCACCCCGAAACCCCGCAGGAGCCCCAGGGAGCCCTGGAACCATGCGTAACCGTGGCTCAGCACCCCGGCCAGGACCATGGCGGCGCCGTAGGTGACCAGGAAGCCCCCCCAGCGGGCCGCCCAGGCGGAATCCGGACGGACCTCGGACGGCAGGGCCTCCCGGGGCCCGGACAGTTCGCCCAGGAGTTGGGTGCCCTGGAAGAGCAGGACGGCGGCCAGGACATACAGGGAGATGTAGAACAGCATCACGCGCTCCTCGATCCCTACAGGAATAGCACGGAACGGGCCCCTCCAAACAAAGTCCTTGACCCAATCAATCGATTGATTAACATGAAGAAGGCTTGATCATCCGATTGATTAAGTTTCTTTGGGGAACCCATGACGCACGCCGAAGCCGAACCTTCCTCCCGGATCCGCCTCCTGGAAGCCGCCATCCTGTGTTTCGCGGAAAAGGGCTTCGACGCCACGGGCATCCGCGAGATCGCCCGGCGGGCGAAGGCCAACTCCGCCCTGGTCCAGTACCATTTCGGCGGCAAGACCGGTCTGTACGCCGAGGCCCTGAAGCACATCTTCTCCTCCCGGCCCCCCGTGCCCCCCCTGCCGCAGGCCGGCTCCGACGCGTCTGCCAGCAGACGGATGGCCATCCAGGCGCTGGGCGGCATGATCGAGGGGCTGATGAACGAGCTCATGGCCTGCTCGGACGGCTCGGAGCTGGACCAGGCCAGCCTCCTGCTGGTGACCCGGGAGCTCCAGTCGCCCCGGCAGGACGTGGCGGACCTCATCCTGGAGCACCTGCGGCCCACCACGGACCACATGCTGGCCTGCATCGCGATCCTGCGGCCCGACCTGGACCGGCTCAGGGCCCTGGAGTTCATCCACAGCATCTTCGGCCAGGTGGTCCACCTCCACACCAACCTCAAGCTGATCCGCCTGGTCCGGCAGGAGCCCGACTACCCCCGGGACCTCACGGCCATCGCCCGCCACATCACCGAATTCAGCCTCCGGGGCCTCGCCATCCCCGAAGCGTTCCCAGGAGCATGACCATGGTGTTCTTCCCCCCCGCGGCCGAAGTGGCCCAGCTTCCCCCCACCCCGCCCCAGGCGCCGCCCCTGGCCCTGGACCTGGCCGGAGCCCTGTCCCGGGCCCGCGCCGAGAACCCCATGCTCCAGGCCTCCAAGGCCCGCGTGGCCGAACGGCGCGGGCTCATCACCTCCACCCGGGCCGACGCCCTGCCCCAGGTGTCGCTCAACGGCGACTTCACCCGGGTGCGGGACGTGTCCCTGCTCAACAGCAACCTGGGCGGCGTGGTGGGCGCCTTCGGCATGGAGCCCTCCAGCCTGGTTTCGCCCACCACCCTCTACACCACCCAGGCCACGGTCTCCCAGCCCCTCTTCTACTGGGGCAAGCTGGGCACCGCGGTGAAGATCGCCAAGATGGGCGAGAAGGAAGCCTCCTACGCCTACACCACCGCCGAGCTGGACACCCTCCACGGCGTGGCCAAGGCCTACATCGGGGTGCTGGCCGCCCAGGCGGAGCTGGAGGTGGTCCAGACCCGGCTCAGGACCGCCGAGCAGTTCCTCAGCGACGTGAAGGCCAAGCTGGAGGCCCAGAGCGCCACCGAACTGGACCGGCTGCGGGCCGAGAGCGAATACCTGGGCGTGGTGCCCGAGAACCTCCAGGCCGAGGCCGGATACAAGCGCGCCATGGAGCTCCTCAACGGGCAGCTGGGACTGGATCCCCGCACCCCCCTGAACCTGGCCGACCCCGGCGCGCCCGACGCGACCCTCCCCGCCGCCGCCGGCGAGCGCAGCGAGATCTCCCAGTTCAGGACCCAGGAGGCGATGTACCGCGCCAACGACCAGATCATCAAGTCCGACCTGAGGCCCAAGTTCGACTTCAACGCCTCGTACGGCTACCAGGCGGGAAAGACGCCGAACCTCTTCCACGAGCCCTACGACACCTGGCGGGTGAACGTCACCATGAAGTTCCCCGTCTTCGACGGGCTGCGATCCTCGGGCAAGCGCGCCCAGAACCGCGCCCAGCTCGAGCAGGTCGCCCAGGCCCGCATCGACAAGGAGCGCGCCATCGCCGTGGAGCGCAGCACCGCCGAGCGCGAGATGCAGAAGGCCCTGGCCTTCGACAAGGCGGCCAGATCGGCCCACGAAGCGGCCCTGGAGGCCCTTCGCAACAGCCGCGAGTCCTTCGACCAGGGCCTGATCACGTCCCTGGACCTCCTCCAGGCCGAGCGCGCCGAGCGCCAGCAGGAGAGCCAGCGCCGCCGCGCCCAGCTGGGCGTGTGGACCGCGCTCTTCGACTACCGCCGCTCCTGCGGCCTCCCTCCCCTTTGACCGTCCCGGACCCCACGAGGTAACCCATGAGCAGCCCGAAAATCATCGTCTACGCGGTCCTCCCCGCCGTCCTCATCGCCGGGACCATCACCGTCCACCAGGTCCGCAAGCACGCGGAGATCGTCCGCCAGCGCGCGACCAAGCAGGAAGGCCTGGTGCCCGTCACCCTCGCGGCCGTGGAGAACCACCCCTTCCGCGGCGCCATCGCCTTCACCGGAACCCTTCTCGCGGTGAACCGCGCCGAGCTAAAGGCCGAAGTCTCCGGCCGGGTGACCCGCGTCATCGTGCAGGAGGGGGACCGCGTCGGCGCCGGCGCCGTGCTTTCCGCCCAGGACGAGGACGACCTCCTCCTGTCGGTGCAGGCCGCCGAGGCCCAGCTGGCCCAGGCGCAGGCCCAGGCCCAGCAGGCCAGGCGCGACAACGAGCGGGCCCAGAGCCTGCTGGAGAAGCGCAGCGTGACCCGGCAGTCCGCGCAGCAGGCCGAAACCAACTTCAACGCCGCCATGGCCATGGCCCGCGCCGCCGAAAGCAACCTGGGGCTGGCCAAGAGCCGCCTGAAGAAGTCGCGCATCACCTCCCCCTTCGCCGGAGAGGTGGCCCAGCGCCTCATCCAGCCCGGCGAGATGCTCTCGCCCGGACAGACCGCGTTCACCGTGGTGGACAACCGCAAGCTCGAGATCCAGGCCGACCTTCCCGCCGAGGCCGTGGCCGCGGTCAAGCAGGGCATGAAGGCCTCCTTCCGCATCGCCGGCTTCGACCAGCCCTTCGAGGCCACCCTCACCCAGGTGAGCGGCTCGGTCATGCAGGACGGCCGGACCCTGCGTGTGCGCATGGAGGTGCCCAACGCCGATGGCCGGCTCAAGAGCGGGCTGTTCGCCGAGGGCGTGATCCTGGGCGAAGGCGAGACCGTGCGCCCGGCCCTGCCCAGCGCCATCCTCACCGCCGTGGGCCGCGACGCCGACGTCTTCGTGAACGAGAACGGCGTCGCGCGGCGCAGGCGGGTGCTCGTGGGCCCCGACCAGGGCGGCTGGCGGTCCGTGGACGGCCTCCCCGTGGGCAGCAAGGTGGTGGCCCAGGGCCGCGACCTGGTGGCCGACGGCACCCGCCTGCAGTTCGAAGCCGAAAAGGGGAAGTGAGCCATGTTCCTTTCCGACCTTTCCATCAAGCGGCCCGTCCTGACCACCTGCGTGATGCTCGCGCTCGTGGTGCTGGGCCTGTTCTCCATCAAGGGCCTGGGCCTCGACAGCTTCCCCAAGGTCGACATGCCGGTGGTCACCATCAGCGTCATCTACCCCGGCGCCAGCCCCGACGCCGTGGAGCAGGACGTCATCAAGAAGATCGAGGAGGCCGTCAACCCCATCGAGAAGGTGCGGGAGATCAGCTCCACCAGCCAGGACGGCCTGGGCACGGTCACCATCGAGTTCGAGATCGAGCGCGAAGTGGACAAGGCCCTGGACGACGTGCGCTCCAAGGTGGGCCAGATCCGGCGCAACCTGCCCGACACCATCAAGGAACCCATCATCCAGAAGTTCGACCCCGCCCAGCTCCCCGTGCTCAGCCTCATCGTCAAGCCCGACGACAGGCACAAGGGCATGAGCAACCGCGAGGTCACCCGCATCGCCGACGAGTTCCTCAAGCGCCGGCTGGAGAACATCCCGGGTGTGGGCAAGGCCGAGGTGGTCGGCGGCTCCACCCGGAACATCCTGGTGCAGGTCGACCCCCAGAAGCTCGAGTCCCTGGGCCTCACCCTGCCCCAGGTGATGAGCGCCCTGGGCCAGGACACCATGGCCATCCCCAGCGGCAACCTGCTCACCGAGACCCGCGAGATCAGCGTGCGCGTCGACGCCAAGGCCCGGCGCGTGGAGGACTTCAACAACGTCGTCGTGGGCAACCAGAAGGGCCGGCCCATCGAGCTGCGCGAGGTGGCCACCCTGGTGGACGGCATCAAGGAGAAGCGCACCCTGGCTCGCATGGACGGGGTGGACGCCGTCGCGCTGGAGATCCAGAAGCAGATCGGCGGCAACACCGTCGCCATGGTCCGCCGCGTCGACGCCGCCGTGGAGCGCCTGCGGCCCGACCTGGAGAAGATGGGCGTCACGACCGTCAAGGCCAAGGACAACTCCAAGTTCATCAACGATTCCGTCGACGACGTGGTGCTCTCCATCGTCCTGGGCGGCATCCTCACCGTCATCATCGTCTTCTACTTCCTCAAGAGCTGGCGCTCCACGATCATCACCAGCCTCACCCTGCCCGTGTCGGTCATCAGCACCTTCACGATCATGAAGGCCATGGACTTCACCCTGAACACCATGACCCTCATGGCCATCTCCCTGGCCATCGGCATCCTCATCGACGACGCCATCGTGGTGCGCGAGAACATCACCCGCCACGCCGAGATGGGCAAGGACCACATCACCGCCGCCCGGGAGGGCACCGCCGAGATCGGCCCCGCCGTCATCGCCACGACGCTCTCCATCCTGGCCGTGTTCATCCCCGTGGCCTTCATGGGCGGCATCGTGGGGCGGTTCTTCTTCTCCTTCGGCATCACGGTGGCCTTCGCCGTGGCGGTCTCCCTCTTCGTGAGCTTCACGCTCGACCCCATGCTCAGCGCCGTGTGGCCCGATCCCGAGCACGAGAAGGGCTACCAGGAGTCCCACCACGGCCACCGGCGCTTCATCATGAAGACCGTCGACTGGTTCAACGACAAGCTGGACGGCTGGGAGGCGGGATACCGGAACGCCATCACCTGGGCCATGGACCACCGCTGGACCGTGCTGGGCATGGGTGCGGCGAGCTTCGCCCTGGCCGTCATCCTCATGCCCTTGCTGGGCGGCGACTTCATGCCCGACTACGACCGCGGCGACTTCCAGGTGGGCTTCAAGGTGGAATCCGGCGCCAGCCTGGAGGCCTCCCGGCGCAAGGCGGCCCAGCTCGAACACCTCATCGCCACGAAGCCCGACGGCACCCAGAGCAGGGAGATCGAGCACGTCTACACCACCATCGGCACCGGCCTGAACGGCAGCATCACGGAGGGCTCCATCTACGTGAAGCTGTCCGAGGGGCACCGCCGGGACATGATGTACATCCGCCGGGAGCTGCGCGACCGGTTCCGGGCCGTGCCCGGAGTGGAGACCGACATCTCGGCCGTTTCCGACTTCGGCGACAGCAAGCCCATCGCCCTGGCCGTGATGTCCCCTGACCGCAGGGCCATGGAGCAGGCCGAACCCGTGGTGCGCGACCTCCTGAAGGGCGTGGACGGCGTCGTGGACGTGGCCAGCAGCAAGGACAAGGGCAAGCCCGAACTGCGCCTGGCCGTGGACCGCCGCCGGGCCTCGGACCTGGGGGTCTCCCCCATGGCCGTGGCGAACCTGGTGCGCCCCCTGGTGGACGGCGTGGACGTGGCCAAGTTCGAGGATCCCGGCACCGGCGAGCAGTACGACGTCACCGTGCGCCTCTCGGACGTCAACCGCTCCCGCGGCGACCTCCTGGAAGGCATGACCGTGGGCTCCACCAAGAAGGACAAGGCCGGCAACAACCTCCAGGTCAAGCTGAGCAACGTGGCCCGCTTCGAGGAGACCACGGCGCCCGCCAAGCTCCAGCGCCGGGCCCTGCAGTCCCAGATCCTCATCTCCACCAACAAGGAGGGCCGGACCCTCAACGAGGTGGTGGCCGACACCAACCTCAAGCTGGCCGCCCTGAAGAAGAAGGGCTCCCTGCCCGAAGGCGTGGAGGTGGCCTTCACGGGCTCGGCCCGCAACAACAAGGAGACCGCCGGCTACATGGGCACCGCCATGCTCATGGCCGTGGCCTTCATCTACTTCGTCCTGGCCAGCCAGTTCGAGAGCTTCAAGCTCCCCGTCACCATCATGCTGAGCCTTCCGCTGTCCATGGTGGGCCTGGTCATGATGCTGCTCATCACGGGCGACGCCCAGAGCATGATGACGAGCATCGGCCTCATCCTCCTCATGGGCCTGGTCACCAAGAACGCCATCCTGCTGGTGGACCGCGCCCTGCAGAACATGCGGGAGGGCGGGATGAGCCGCAGGGACGCCCTCATCGAGGCGGGCACCACCCGCCTGCGTCCCATCCTCATGACCACCTTCGCCATGGTGGGCGGCATGCTGCCCCTGTTCCTGGCCCTGGGTGCCGGCGGCGAGGGGCGGGCCCCCATGGCCCGCGCCGTGGT
>DBMS01000262.1 GCA_002297665.1 Holophagaceae bacterium UBA692
CCTCCTGCGCACCCTCCCCGACAAGATCCTGCTCATCTGCGCCACCCGGGCCCAGGCCGAGGCCGTCCACCAGGCCTTGAAGCTCCGCGTGCAGGTGAAGATGGCCGTCTTCCACGAGGGGCTCTCCCTGGTGCAGCGGGACCGCAACGCCGCCTGGTTCGCCGAGCCCCAGGGGGCGCGGCTCCTCCTGTGCTCCGAGATCGGCAGCGAGGGCCGGAACTTCCAGTTCGCCCACCACCTCGTCCTCTACGACCTCCCCCTGGACCCCGACCTGCTGGAACAGCGCATCGGGCGCCTGGACCGCATCGGCCAGGCCCGGGACGTGGAGATCCACGTGCCCTACCCCACGGGCGGCGCGCACGAGGTGCTGGCGCGCTGGTACCACGAGGGGCTGGACGCCTTCCGGTCGAACCTCCACGGCGGGCGCGAGCTCCTGGAGCGGTTCCGGGACCGCCTCGCCCGGCCCGGCGACGTGGAGGAGCTGGTGGAGGCCACCCGCGCGGCCCGGGAGGAACTCCGGGTCCGCCTGGAGCGGGGCCGGGACCGGCTGCTGGAGCTGAGCTCCTTCCGTCCCGCGGCCTGCGCGGACCTGGTGGCCGGGCTCCGGCGCCAGGACGCGGACCCCGCCCTGGAGACCTTCCTCCTCACGGTGTTCGAGCACCTCCTCGTGGACGTGGAGGAACTGGGGCCCCGCACCTACCAGCTGGGCTCCATGGGCGTCCTGGCGGAAGCCCTGCCCGGCCTGTCCGCGGAAGGCCTCACCGTCACCTTCGACCGGGAGCGGGCCCTGGCGCGGGAGGACCTCCAGTTCCTCACCTGGGACCACCCCCTGGTGGGCGGGACCCTGGACCTCCTGCTGGGCGGCGCCAGGGGCACCTCCTGCTTCAGCCGCTGGCCGGACCCCAAGGGCCAGGGCCTCTACCTGGAAGCCGTCTACGTCCTGGCCTGCGCCGCCCCGCCCCACCTCCACGTGGACCGCTTCCTGCCCCCCACGCCCCTGCGCGTGGTGGTGGACGCCCAGGGACGCGACCTCACCCGGACCCTCCCCCGGGCGCTCCTGGCCCGCAGCGTCCGGCCCGCAGCCGGCCAGGGCCTTCTCTCCCGGCCCGAGGTGCGCCAGGACCTGCTTCCCCGCATGCTGGCCCAGGCCGCGCGGCTCGTGGAAGGCCGGGTACCCGCCTTCCTGGCCAAGGCCCGGCAGGACCTGGCCGCGCAGCTGGACCGCGAATACGAGCGGCTCCAGGCCCTGCGCCGGGTGAACGGCACCGTCTCCGAGTGCGAACCCACCCGTCTCCTCGACCAGAAGACGGCCCTGGACACCCACATGGGGCAAGCCAGGCTCCGGCTGGACGGGATCCACGTGATCCAGCGGGGCTGAAGGCCGGTGTTCGTTCAAAGGCCTTGTTTATAAACAGTTAAACAAAATCATTGACACCAGGACCTATATATTATTTATTTATATCGTTCCGTCTGGGGTCCCATTCCTTTCGGCTGGCGGCCCGCCGCCGCCCCGAGGAACCAGCCGGGACGCTTCTGAGGCCACCTGGGATAAACTGCCCTCAACGAGCCCCCCAAAAGGAACCCCCATGCAGCTCCGCCCCGTCGCCATCGTCCTCGCCGCGGGCGCCCTCGCGCTCCCGGCGCACGCCCAGTTCTGGGACGCCCTCATCAACCCCGACGTCCAGGTCACCCTCACCCACCCCCCGGGCCTGGGCATCAAGGTCCAGCGCGTGGCCTTCGCCCCGGTGTCCGGCCCCGCGGCCGAGGACCTGCTCTCGGCCTGCATCGCCGACCTCACGTCCTCGGGGCAGCTGGAGGTCCTGGACCGGGGCAACATCGAGAGGGTCCTGGGCGAACAGAAATTCTCCAATTCGGGCCTCGTGGACGAGAAGACCGCGGTGGAGCTGGGCAGGCTCCTGGGATCCCCGGTGCTCCTGTTCGTGAAGGTGCAGCGGTCCGACGTCAAGCACATCCCCCTGCAGAAGACCGATCCGTCCTGGACGGACAAGAAGGGCGAGTACCACCCCGCCGTCACCACGTACACCTCCAAGACCCAGGTGGAGTTCAACGGCTCCATCCAGGCCGTGGACCTGGCCACGGGCCGCATCTACAGCCAGCAGCGCATCGCCGTCTCCCCGAGCCTGGAGGCGTCCTCCACCCAGGGCCGCCCCGAGTACCCCTCGGACACCGAGGTGCGGGAGATGGCCGTGAACCTGGCCCGGGACCAGGTGCACAAGATGCTCCTGTCCTGGACCGAACGGCGCAAGCTGATCTTCTACGACGACAAGGACTATGGCATGAAGGACGCCTACAAGCGCCTGCAGCTGCAGGACGGCCGCGGCGCCCTGGCCAAGTCCATCGAGGCCCTGGAGGCCGCCAGGTCCGACCCCAAGTGCAAGCCGAAGTACCTCGGCCGCACCAACTACAACGTCGGCATGTGCCAGTTCATCCTGGGCGACTACGCCGCCGCCGTCCCCTACCTCAAGGCCGCCCGGGAGACCGACCCCACCCACAAGATCTTCGCGAACGCCGAGGCCGAATGCCTGCGCGCCGTGAGCCTGATGCAGGAGATGACCAGGGTGGACGCCCGCAGCGTCAAGGTGGAGCTGGACGCGCCCAGGGCCGAGCCCGCGCGGGCCCCGGAGCCCGTTGCGGCCAAGAGCGGCGCCTCCGTGGAGGACCGCCTCACCCGGCTGGAGGCGCTGCGCAAGAAAGGCCTGATCTCCCCCGAGGACTACAAGGCCAAGAAGGCCGAGATCATGAAGGACCTCTGATCCGGGAACGTTTCCACGGGAACGGGAGGCCCCGCGGCGATGGCGGCGGGGCCTCCTA
>DBMS01000324.1 GCA_002297665.1 Holophagaceae bacterium UBA692
GCTGTACGTGCTGGAGCTGCCGGGTCCGGCGTGACGGGGAAGGGGACCGGTCACAGGTCCTCGGCCGGCACCAGGGCCTTCGTGTACTTCACGAGATGGCACGGCAGGATCAGCTTCTCCGGCTCCCGGAACGGCAGCACGTCGCAGGCGTGGAACCCCAGCCCTTCGTAGAACCCGAAGAGCTCCTTCCGCTGGCTCACCACCGTGAGATCGAGGAACTTCCCCCCCTCGGCCCGGCAGGCCTCCTCCGCGGCGCCCACCAGCCTGCGCCCCAGGCCCCGCCCCTGGCAGTCCGGGGCCACGGACAGCAGGCCCAGGTACCAGCGGGTCCCCTCCCGGCGCAGGAAGACCGATCCCATCAGGCCGGACCCCCCGGGTTCCACCAGGAACATCCCCACCTCCATGAGGTGCGCCACCTCCTTCGGACGGGTGCGCTCGCCCCGGATGCAGAAGGCCTCCACGGCATAGGCGAGGTTGGTGATCCGCACGATCTCAGGGATGTCGGAGGCGATGGCTCTTCGCATGGGACGAGTATGCCCCGCCCCCGGCGGAAGGTCACCCGCCGCCGCGCCTCCGGCAACGCCAGGAACTTTCCGCGTCGAACCGGTAGAAGGAAACAACGCGCGGCATTGTCCGAAATGCCACTGCCTGCTGCCGAGATTCCGCATGCCCAGGTCGATGCGGGAACTCCTGTGGGGAGGCTGGCATTGCCCCGAATGCGGTTCCAGGGTTTCCCGTACCGGCCAGCTCCTCCCGTGATTCCCACCCGGGCATTCCGCCGAGCGATTGCTCTATCCCACGCAAGTCCTTCCGGCGATGCCCTTTGCCGTTTGCCACGGCTCCGGCCCAGCCGCCAACCCGACCCCCTGCCATAGGCCCCGCTGACCCGTCGCCCCGAACCCGCCGGGAGGTCACCCCTCCCCGAGCCTCTGGGCGTGGGCCTCCAGCAGATCGCTGCGCGTGAGGATCCCCGCCAGCCGGCCGTCGGCGCCCACCACCGGCAGGCGCCCCACGCCCTCGCGCACCATGTGGTCCGCGGCTTCCCGAAGCGAGGTGTCTTCCCGGGCCAGCGCCAGGGGGCGCTTCACCAGGGCGGCCAGGGGCTGGCCGGGGTCCAGGTCCGGGTCCAGCAGCTCGCGCCCCATGATCAGGCCCACGGGGCGGCCCGCGGCGTCCAGGAGGGGGAAGCCCTGGTGGGAGGCGCCCGGGTGGCCTTCCGAGAGCCACCGCCGCGCCGCGGCCACGGTCTCGCCGGCCCCGAAGGCCGCCACGTCCCGGCTGGCGTGGTCCCGCACCAGCAACTGGTCCAGGTGGTCCGCCGGGTATTCCGCGGGCACCCGCACGCCCCGTCGCGCCAGGCGCTCGGTCATGATGCCGTGGCGCATCACCAGGGCCGAGATGAGGTAGGCCGCCGCGCACCCGCCCAAAAGCGGCATCAGGCCCACGGGCTGCAGCGTGATCTCGAAGGCGAACACCGCCGACGTGAGCATGCACCGCGCCGCCCCCGCGAAGATGGCCGCCATGCCCACCAGCGCGCACATGCGGGGGTCCACCCCCACGCCGGGCAGGGCCAGGGCCGCCAGCGAGCCCAGCAGGGCCCCCAGGGACCCGCCGATGGTGAACAGGGGCGCCAGCGTCCCCCCCGAGGTTCCGCTGCCCAGGGCCACCGCCCACGAGAGGAACTTCGCCAGGCACAGGGCCAGGAGCGCCTTGCCGGCCAGCGCCCCCCCCAGGATGGCCTCGATGTTGTCGTAGCCCACCCCCAGCGTCCGGGGCGCCGCGACCCCCACCACGCCCACCGCCAGGCCCCCCAGCGCCGGCCACCACATCCAGTGCAGGGGCAGCCGCTCGAACCCGTCCTCGATCCAGTACAGCACCCGCGTGGCCCCCACCGAAGCCAGGCCCGCCAGGGCGCCCACCGCGATGTAGACGCAGAGCTGCGCCCCCGTGGGCCGCGCCATCGCGTCCATGGGGAAGATGGGCCTGACGCCGTGGAGGCCGAAGCGCACCCCCGTGGCCGCCACCGCCGCCAGGGCCACGGGGATCACCGACCGGGGCCGCAGCTCGAACAGCAGCAGCTCCACCGCCAGCAGCACCGCGGCCACCGGCGACCCGAAGGTGGCCGCCATGCCCGCGGCCGCCCCCGCGGCCAGGAGCGTCTTGCGCTCGGGGGCCGTCATGGGCAGGCGCTGGCCCACCATGGACCCCAGCGCCCCGCCCGTGGCGATGATCGGGCCCTCGGCCCCGAAGGGCCCCCCCGTGCCGATGGCGATGGCCGCCGACAGCGGCTTCAGGAGCGTCAGCCGGGCCGGGATGCGGCTGCCGTTGAGCAGCACCTGCTCCATGGCCTCCGGAATGCCGTGGCCCCGGATGGCCTTGGACCCGTACCGCGCCAGGAGCCCCACCAAAAGCCCTCCCGCCACCGGCACGGGCAGGAGCGCCCAGCCCAGGCGGTTCCCCGCAGGCGAAACGAACTCCGTGGAGAGCCGGTGGAAGAAGGCCAGGTTCGTCACCAGCCCGATCAGGCGCACCAGGGCCTCCGCCAGGAACCCCGCCGCCACCCCCAGGGCCGCCGCGGCCGCGCCCACCAGGGCCACCCGGGCGTCCACCACCGTGGAGGCCCGGGGCAGGCGCGCGTCCCCCATGCCGGGCGCCACCGCGATCCCGTCCCTCACCGGCGCCCTCCGGACGCCC
>DBMS01000099.1 GCA_002297665.1 Holophagaceae bacterium UBA692
CGCGCCCGTGGCCGGCGGCGCCCGCCCCGCCCCGTCCCCCGCCGCCCCCCGGGAGGCTCCCGCGGGTGACGACGAGACCTCCCACGCGGAACGGCTCGTGCGCGAAGGGGTCCAGATCTATGACATGGGCATGGCGGAAGAGGCCATGGAGAAGTGGCGGCAGGCCCTCGCGCTGGAACCCGGGCATCGCGACGCCCTCGGCTACCTGGAGATGGCCCGCCGCGACCAGGAGCAGGCCTCTCCGGCCAGCGCCCCGCCCAGGGCGGAACCCCCGCTCAGGACCGCCGCGCCGTCCGATCCCCTCGAACCCAGGGTTCTCGCCGCCGAGAACCTGCTGCGAAACCAGAAATTCGAGGAGGCCGCCTTCGCGTTCCAGCGCCTCATGGAAGCAGGTTCCCGGGATGCCCGGGTTCTCCATGGCTACCAGCAGGCCCGGTCCGTCCTCGGCGCCCGGGAGGTGGCTCCGCCCGCGCCGGTGTCGGCGCCCGTCCCCTCTCCGGCCCCCGTGGACCCGCCCCGGGCGCTGACGGTCAAGGCGCCCACCCGCGGCGGCCTGAAATTGCCCGCCTTCCTGGGCGACCACGCCCTCCCGCGGTGGCTGGACAGCCCCTCCCGCCTCACCCTGGCCGGCGGCGGCGCCGTCCTGCTGGTGCTGGCCCTCCTCGGCTACCGCCACTTCCAGCGCAACGCCGCCCTCACGGATGCCGTCGCCGCCGCCAAGGCCACCGCCATGGCCCCCGTCGCCCGGCGGTCCCAGGTCGTCAACCTCGGGGAGACTCCGGAGGAGATCCGCAGCGAGTGCACGCACGCCCTCACCGACGATCCCCTCACCGCCTACTTCCGGGCCCAGGAGCTCCTGCGGCTGGACCCCGGCGACGCCACCGCCGCCCAGCTCCTGGGTCGCGCCCGGGGCCGCATGGCCGCGGTCCCGCCCGTGGGGTCGGAGAAGGACCTGGACCGCAGCATCAAGGACGGCGACCTGGAATCGGCCCGCAACGCCGTGGGCGACCAGCTCCGCAGGAATCCCGACGATCCCGAGCTCAAGGCCCGGGCCCGCACGATCTACCTGGCCCTGGTCCAGGTCAAGGCCACCGGCGAGCATTTCAACGAGGCCCGGGAGCTCCTCAAGCAGGGCCGGGCCATGTTCCCCCAGGACCGCACCTGGGCCGCCAGGCTCCGCCTCCTGGACGAGATCCAGGCCATGGGGAAGGCCACCCGGTCCGCCTGGATCCCCCTCCTGGGCTGACCCCGTGACCCGCCCCCCGTGCCCCAGCTGCCACACGCGCATCATGCCCCTGGCCCAGGAGTGCCCGGTGTGCGGCCTGCCCGTGGCGCGCCGCCCCCTGCCCCGGCCTCTCCTCTTCCAGGCCAGCGCCCTCTCCGGCGCCGTGGTCCAGCCCCGGGAGGAGCTCCTGGGCATTTCCGTGCCCGCCCTGGGCCGGGTGGAGCCCCTGACCCTTTCCGAACCGGTGGAGGCCCTGGCCGACGCCTCACCGGCCCTGCCGGAACTACCCGCCCGTCCCACCCATGAACTGGACCTCCTGGACGCTTTCTGGCCCGTGGTGAGGATGGAGGCCGGCGAGTTCGCCGCCCTGGCGACGCTCAACGCCTTCCTGGTCCTGGTGGCATGCCTCGCCTCGGGCGCGGGCCCCTCGCGCCTCTACGGCGAGTTCTGGGCGTACCTCCTGGTGGTGCACGCCACCCTTTCCTGGGCCTTCCTCATGGTGCCGCTGGTCCTGGTGGGGCAGTCCCCCATGATGGGGATCCTGCGCCTGGCCGTGGACACGGACCAGCCGGAGCGCCGCATGGCCTTCTCCCTGCTGTACCTCGTCTCGGCCACGGCCTTCCCCCTGTCCTTCCTGTGCATGGTGCTGACCCCCGACCACCGGACCCTCGCCGAACTGCTCTCGGGCCGGGAGATCCAGCAGTTGCCCTACGCGAGGATGCGGTAGCCCGGCGACTAGTCGGGAAGATGCATGCGCACCGACGTCACGATCACCCCGGGCACCAGCATCAGCGAGGCCTTGATCCGGAAGGCCATCTGGTTGTGGAGGAGCCGCTGCCACCACTTGGACGTGACGTACTCGGGCAGGATCATGGTCAGGCACACCTCGGGTTCCGCGAGCCTGAAGCGCTTGACCTCCTCCAGGATGGGCTCGACCACCTTCCGGTAGGGGCTGGGCACGCTGCGCAGGGGGACGCCCATGCCGTAGTAGGACCAGTCCGCGCGCAGCTTCTGGATGGCGGGGCTCTCGTGGAAGCCGTCCGAGCCCAGGTCCACGGTGAGCGCCTCCACGCGGTCCCCCGAGATGAGGCGGGCGTAGGAGAGCGCCTGCACGGTGCCCGCGTGCAGGCCCGAGATCAGGACGATGGCGTGGTGCTTGGACGGAAGGAAGGCGTCGGTGCGGCTCGCGGCCAGGGTCGACTTCACCCGGATGTAGTGGCGGTGGATGTTGAAGAAGGTCATGACCAGGAGGGGCACCAGGACGGTGACGATCCAGGCGCCGCCGGCGAACTTGGTCACCGCGATGTCGAGCATCACGATGCCCGCGGCGCATGCGCCCACGCCGTTCACCGCGATCTTGGACTGCCAGTGGGCCCCGCGCTTGCGGTACCAGTGCACCACCATTCCGGTCTGGCTGATGGTGAATCCCAGGAAGACGCCCAGCGCGTAAAGCGGCAGGAGCACGTCGGTGTTGGCGTGGAACAGCACCACCAGGCCTCCCGCCAGCGCCGACAGGATGAGGATGCCGTTGCTGAACACGAGCCGGTCGCCCATGCTCGTGAACTGGTTGGGCAGGAAGCCGTCCTTGGCCTGGAGCGCCGCCAGCCGAGGGAAGTCGGCGTAGGCGGTGTTGGCCGCCACCACCAGGATGGCGAACGTGAAGCCCTGGACCACGTAGTAGTAGACCTTCGCGGGCAGCGTCACCAGCGCGCCGCCGGTGCCCAGCACCTGGTGCGAAAGGTTGGAGAGAAGCGTTTCCTGCACCAGGGTGGGGTCGGCGCTGTGGCGGTAGACCACGCCGTAGTGGTGGCTGAGGAGCGTGATGCCCATGAACATGGTGCCCAGCAGGAGGACCATCCAGATCATCGTCTTGGCGGCGTTCTGCCCAGGAGGGTCCCGGAACACGGGCACGCCGTTGGAGATGGCCTCCACGCCGGTGAGCGCGGTGCAGCCCGCGGAGTAGGCGCGCATGAAGACCCACAGCAGGGCCAGCCCCGCCAGGCGCGGCCCCTGGTGGACCGCGGCCTCCATCTGCGCCGGGGCGGGAGCCTGGCCCAGCGCCCAGCGCACCGCGCCGATGGCCAGCAGGCCGAGGATGGCGAAGAGGAAGCCGTAGGTGGGTATGGAGAACAGGGTCCCGCTCTCCTTCACGCCCCTGAGGTTGGCCGTGGCGATGAACCCGATGGCCAGGAGCGTCAGGGAGACGTTGTACCCCTGCAGGGCGGGGATCGCGGCGGTGATGGCGGCGATGCCGGAGGAGACCGACACCGCCACGGTGAGGATGTAGTCCACCAGGAGGGAGGCGCCCGCGGTCTGCGCGGCCAGTTCGCCCAGGTTGTCCTTGGCGACGATGTAGGCGCCGCCGCCGCCCGGGTATTCGAGGATGGTCTGCCGGTAGCTGAAGGCCAGCATCACCAGCAGGAGCACGATGCCGATGGCCACCGGCACCGAGATGCCGTAGATGGCCGCCGCCGCCACCCCGGCGCCGGTGGCCAGGGCCGTGCCGCCGTGGCCCAGGGCCATGGACAGGGACGCCATGATCTCCTGGGTGGCGTAGGCCNNTCTGGCGGTAGCTGAAGGCCAGGATGACCAGGAGGGCCGTGATGCCCATGGCCACGGGGACCGACAGGCCGAAGACGGCCGCGGCCGCCGCTCCCGCGGCCACGGCGCCCCCGTGCCCCAGGGCGGTGGAGAGGGAGGCCATGATCTCCTGCGTGGCGTAGGCCACCGAGGAAAGGGCATCGGAGGAGAACACCGCAAGGGCGATCGGGTTGCTGATCCGGTTGTGGTGGCTCTCGTCACTTGCCAGACGGCGGCCGAGGAGGAGACGTCGAAAATCAGCCATATGGACCCGTGAGAGACTTCCCTTCCCTGGATTATGACCCAGGAACACGCTCCGGAACCATGGCGCCGGGGCGGAATCGCAGGGCTTCCATCACGTGCACCTGCCCCGGCGCCACCGGCCACAGCCAGCGCTGGTGCCCTTCGGCGGACCGCCCCCGGAAGGCCCGCACCACGTCGACCCCGCACAGCGGGTCCTCGGCCTCCAGCGGCAGGTCCGCCTCTAGTTGCGCGGTCCAGGGCTCGGCCAGGGGGCCCAGGCGGAAGGGGACTTCGCCGAAGAGGACGCCCCGGTCATGCAGCAGCCAGAGGTCCGCGCCGCTTTCCGCCAGGGCCGCCAGAAAGGAGGCAACCGCCCGGGCCGTCCAGGCCCGAAGCGCGCCGTCCAGGGGATCCTCCTCCTCGGTCCAGGGACTGGCGCCCCGAAAGGCCTCCTCCACCGCCCTCTGGGCCAGGACGCCGAACTGCCCCATCACGTTGGCCGCAAGGATCGTGGCGGGACGGTGCTCGGCGATCCAGGCCCGCAGGCCTTCGGCGCCCGGATCCAGGGACCCCACGAGGCCGGCCAGGCGCCGCGCCGCGGCCCGGGTGGCCCGCACCCGCCCCGACCAGGGCTGG
>DBMS01000028.1 GCA_002297665.1 Holophagaceae bacterium UBA692
CGCCGACGCCGACCCCGACGCCCACCCCTGCGCCGGCGCCGACGCCGACGCCGACCCCGACGCCGACGCCGATCCCGACGCCGACCCCTATGCCGACCCCCACGCCGACCCCTACTCCTACCCCGACCCCGACACCGGCGCCAACCCCGGCTCCGGTTCCGACAGTCGCTCCGACCATCACGGGGCTCAACCGGCTCGCGGGTCCCGTGGGCGCCGACATCGTCGTGACCGGGACCGGATTCACCTCGGTCCGGGCTGTCAGGTTCGCCGGCGTCCTGCTGCCTCCGGGCACCTATACCGTGGCCGGGCCTGACCGCATCCTGCTTCGGATTCCGCCGGTGGCCCCGGCGACCTTGGCTCCCATCGAAGTGGAGACCGGGACCGGCCTGGCGCGAAGCGCGCCGTTCCTGGTGTCGCTGGTGATCCAGGTGGATGCCATGGCCCCGTTGGAAGGTCCTCCGGGGACGGTGGTGACCGTGAAGGGAATGAACCTGGACCATGCCGGTCCCGTGATGAAGGACGGCGTGGCGATTCCGGACCAGATGCTCGTGGACGGGACGACGCTCCACTTCCCCATCCCCCCGGGCATGACCAGCGGCGCGTTGAGGTTCCGGGCGGTTCCCGACGGTGCTTCGCCCACGCTTCCGGCGTTCACGGTGACCGTCCCGCCCGTGGAGCGGGTGGCCTTCCTGGACACCCCCCTGGCTCCGAGGCGGGTCCAGCCCGGGGCCATGCCGTTCATGGATCCTGGAAATCCGGGCTTTGACCTCCTGGAATACCCTGCGGGGATGAGGACCCGGCAGTATGGGATCCTGCATTTCCCCAAGGCGCCCCTTTTCCATAACTACGACCCGTTCCTGGACAACGTCCGTCCGGGTAGGCACACCGGGGCTTTCTGCACGCTCGCCCTGAAACTGCCCCAGGCATTCATGGAGGCGGTGCCGCGAACGCTCCGGGACAAGGTCCATGCCCTGGGACTGGCCGAGGACCGGGTGGACCTATACTGCGTGAGCCAGGACATGCCGTACCTGGACGACGCCGGCTACCTGTTCCGGCCCCACTACTGGACCGACCCGGACGCCCCGGCCACCGTGACGGCCCCTGGCGCCTACAACGAGAACCGCACGGTGGAGGTGGGTCTGTTCGATGCCCCGGCGGCCATCCATTTCCAGGGTCACCGGCAGGACGACTTCTTCGCGGGCCCGGTGCACGTGCATGACGACGGCCATTCCGTCCTGTCCTCACCCGCTGGCGTCATGAACCTCCAAGGCCTTGACCACACCACCACCACGGCCTTCTGGACCCTGGTCCGCCTGGGGGACCGGGCGGCGGCGACCCTCCACCTGTTCCTGAACGACGCCGACCAGGCGGCCTTGAACCATCACGCGCAGACGACGAAATCCGTGCGGAAGGTGTTCTGGACGGCGGCAGCCATGCCCGGCAATCCGGCCCTCCAGAAGCTCACGGCCCTGATGAGGCCCGTGGTCACCGCCGTCTACCCTGGGCCGGCCTTCTCCGGCCACCGGGATCTCCTCATCACGGGTTCGGGCTTCACGGGCGCCATGGGGGTGCGGCTGGGGACGGTTCCCGCGACCATCTTCAAGGTGCTGGGCGACAACCTCATCCTTGCGACCGTCCCCGCCTCGGTGGGCGGGCCCTGGGCCTGCACCGTCACCACGCCCCTGGGCGGGGAGGGCTAGATCCGCTCGCCCCCGGGGCCGAAGCGGCGCTCCTCGAAGAGGACCGCGCCGGCCTTGTCCCGGGCCAGAACCGTGGAGGCCCGTGTTCCGTAGGCCTCGGACTGGACGAAGATCGCCGAGAGCAGGCGCTCCCACTCCAGGGAGACGCCGGTGGCGGGGAGGCGTTCGTCGGGGACGATCTCCCGGTCCGCCAGGATCCCGAAGCAGGGCTCCAGGGCGGGAAGGGCGGCCAGGGCGAGGGCGAAGCGCTTCCGGGCGGTGGCCAGCTTGGGCCAGGGGGTGTCCAGGAGATGGTTGGACACGCCGTACACGCCGGGTTCCAGGCGGCGGGCGCCGCCGTCGCGGTTGGATCGGTACCAGAGGCTTTCGGCGTCTGCGAGCAGCAGGTTGAAGCCGGAATGGAGGGAGCCGTCGATGGCGGCGGCGAATTCGCCGGGAGAACGGTCCCCCAGGAGGAAGTCCCGGGTGAGGTGGCCCCGGGAGAGGCTGCCCTTGGGCACGCCCGGTTCACGAACGTTGGTGACGGCGGCGAATCGGCCGTCCTGCCGTATGCCCAGCCAGGTGCCCCCCGCCTCGAGGTCCCGTCCGGCCGTGATCCGGGGATCCTCGGGCCAGGGGCCCGCGGGGGCGCTGGGACGGGCGTGGAACTCGTCACGGTTGGCGGCCACCACCAGGGGAAAGCGGGGGTGGGCCTGCCACGCGACGAGGACCAGGCACATCAGTCCTTGACCTCGCGCCTGCCCTTCTTGGGATTGAAATCCTCGAGCATGCGGAACTTCACGCCCTCGACGTCCTTGAACTGGCCGTCGCGGATGGCCCAAAGGGCGAAGAGGACGAAGCCCGCGGCGAACGCGAGGCCCACGGCGGTGAAGACGATGATGAGGGTCCAGTTGGGATGGTCCATGGCAGATCCTTAATTCGCCACGAGGAACAGGTCGAACTTCCAGGCCAGCACCAGGGGCACGAAGAGCATCAGGAAGAAGAAGACGAGCATCTTCACCAGGAAGGGGTTCTCCTGGAGGATCTTCCGGAGGGAGACGGGAGGTTCCTCGCCTTCGGGGCGGGGGGTTTCGAGGGGTTCGGTCATGGGCGGCTCCTCACTTCTCGGCCACTTCGCCGAACAGGGCGACGAGGTAGAGCAGTCCGAAGAAGAACAGGTAGAAGAGCAGGTAGCGGAGCATCACCACGTAGTCCTTGGCCTGGGGCTCGGCCTTCTTGGCGGGGGTGGCCATCCTAGTCCTCCAGCACGGGTTTGGCGTCCAGGCCGGCCTTGAAGGCCGCCAGGGCTTCCAGGAAGGCCACGCGGTCCTTCATGGTCACGAAGAACATGCCCACCTTGCGGCGGTCGGTGGTCTTGCGGAGCTTGGGGTTGCGCTTGCCTTCGAGGCGCTCGCGGATCATGAGGTTGCCGGTGCGGTAGTGGCAGTCGCCGATGGCGCAGCCGCACACGAAGGTGGCGTCGGCGCCGTTGGCCAGGGCCGCCTCCATGAGGGTGGGCTTGACCATCCCGGAGCAGGGCACGACGACGAACCTGGTCTCCGGGTCGTCCAGGAGCGCCTTGTGCTCGTCCAGCATGCGCTCGACGGGAAGGCTGCGCTCGCACACGAAACCGATGATGGTGCGCTTGGGTTCGGACATTCAGGCTCCCTTCTTGACGAGGGCCAGGAGGTCGGCCTCCAGGGTCTTGGAGTGCAGTTCGGGCAGCTCGATGGCCTGGAAGGGGCAGGCCCCCACGCAGATGCCGCATTCGCTGCACCGGGCCGCCTGCACCACGGCGATCTGCTTGAACTTGCTGCCCGGGGCCCGGTCCACCATGGTGATGGCCTCGAAGGGGCAGTCCAGGCTGCAGAAGGTGCAGCCCGTGCACTTGGCCTCGATGACCTCGGCGATGTTGGCGCGGCGGTCCTTGGGATAGAAGGGCGCCACGCACAGCAGGACCGTGGATCCGCCCAGGATCAGCCAGGTCCAGGTGGTGCCCACGTTCTGGACGAGCCAGTAGGGGAACATGTACCAGGCATCGTAGCGGATGGTCTCCACCAGGGTGCCGATCTGGGCCGGGGCGTCGCTGGCGATGTAGGCGGCCTGGGCGGCGATGCGCGGGTCGTGGCCGTACTTGGCCAGGAGCTCGTGGGTGATGTTGATGGCCGGCAGGGTGCCCGCGGCCAGGAGGATGAAGCCCAGCAGCAGGAAGTTGGTGGCCCGGCTGGGGGTGACCACGGGCTCCT
This sequence comes from Holophagaceae bacterium UBA692, assembly GCA_002297665.1. Classification (GTDB taxonomy): domain Bacteria; phylum Acidobacteriota; class Holophagae; order Holophagales; family Holophagaceae; genus Mesoterricola. The sequence goes on from DBMS01000028.1 coordinate 3,926, forward strand.
TGAGGCGGATGAAGTGCATCCACACCAGGAAGAAGATGAACACGGCCCCGCCCACGTGGAAGAACAGGAAGCGGGTGAGGGTGTAGTCGGTGATGCCCTCGCCGCCCACCAGGAAGGTCGACAGGGCCGATCCGATGACGGGCACCCCGTCGAAGAGGTGCTGGGTGGCCACGACGATGTAGTAGGCGCGGGCGTCCCACACCAGGAGATAGCCGGACAGCCCCACGAAGAGCACGAAGACAAGCAGGCCCACGCCGGTGACCCAGGGCAGCCAGCGCCAGGCGCGGTGCCGGTCCGTGAAGTAGACGCGGAACATGTGCAGGAGGGTGACGATCATCATGGCCGCCGCGCCCCAGCGGTGGATGCCCCGCACCACCGCGCCGTAGGGGATGCCCGCCGCCAGGTTGACGGGGTCGCCCGGGGTGGGCAGGGCTGAGATGTAATTGACGCTGGACCAGGCCCGGTCGAGGGTGGGGATGTAGTACATCCACAGCAGGATCCCCGAGAAGATGAGGAACCAGAACGTGTAGAGGGGGAGCGCCCCGTGGAAGTACAGGGGGTTGTGCTCCTGGGTGGTGAGGAAGTTGACCAGCTTCTCGAAGCTGACGGTGAGGCTCTTGGTGAGGCGCAGGAATTTCCGGTACATGTCGTCCCCTACTGGTCCAGGGTAGTGCTCTGCTTGCGCAGGTAGGCGGCGCCCACTTCGGCCAGCGCCGCGACCACGAAGGCCCAGCCCAGCCACTTGACCACGTCGAATTCGTGGAAGGGTTCCTTGTTGGTGGTCTCCATGCGCAGTTGCGCGGGCACCGGCACGCCCGGGGGCGGGCCCACCTCGGTGAGCACGCTGTGCAGCAGGAAGTACCCGAAGACGCCGAGGCCGGTCAGCAGGAAGATCACACCGAAGATGGGTCGCTTGCGCATGGGCTCAACCTTGGTCATGTTCGTCGCGTTTCAGGAAAAGGCGGTCGGCGATTCGGTCGAGGAGGGGGCGGGGCCGGGTGATGCGGCCCCGGGCCTTCTCTTCCGCGTAGACCACCACGGCCAGGGAGGTCATGAGGAGCAGGAAGCCCGTGAGGGCCGCCAGGATGCCGGCGTAGGTGCCCGGGGTGGGGGCGGCCTTGAAGGCGTTCCAGCGGCCGAAGGTGACGCTGAGCGCCCCCACCGCCAGGACCGCCCCGGTCCACTTGCACGCCTGGATCTGCCGGAGGGAATACATGTCAGGCTCCCGCGGCCCTGGGCTTGGCCTTGGCGAGGGCCGCCTGTTCCTCGGCTTCCTTCCGGCGCCCCCAACGGCCCAGGCCGATGACGATGCCGGAAGCGATGATCCCGAGCCAGGCCACCACGTGCACAAGCCAAAGCTCCATGCCCGGCGGCTTCCCGGGGCCCTTCTTGCTGGTGAACCAGAGGTTCAGGGCCGGGCGGTTCTTCTCCAGCCACTCGAAGGCCATGTCCGGCGTGGCCAGGGGATTGGCCTGCTGGAGACGGGCAAGGACCTTGGGCATCTCCGCCTGGCCCAGCACGTTCCATTCGCGGATGTCGCCGAAGTAGTGGTAGAGGGTGTTGGCGGACATGGAGACGAGGATGAAGGCCACGAAGAAGATGTGGAAGGTCTCCCACCACCGCTTCTGGTCCCGGCGCATGACGTAGGCCCAGTCCTGGAGGTAGCCCGCCAGGAGGAACCCGCCCATGGAGAAGTACCAGAGCGGCGCGTCCCGGTGCAGGTCGGCGATGCCGTTGAGGATGAGGAAGCTGAAGACGATGAAATAGATGAGGCCGCCGATGCCGATCCAGTTGAAGATCTGGCGCTTGCCCCATTCCCGCTCGGGCCGCCGGTCCAGGAACATGGAGCCCAGGACCAGGAAGGGGATGGCCACGGTGAGCACGGTGGCCAGGTAGGGATCCTGGAGCTTCAGGAAGTGATACATCGCCAGGAAGTACCAGTCCGAGAGGATGGGGTTGGGGGTCACCTCGGGGTTGGCGGGGCTGCCCTGGGCCGCGGGGATCATGATGGCGATGGCCAGGATCACTCCGAACACCGCCAGCTTGGCCCAGTGGCTGATGTTCATGCGCTTGAAGCCCCGGCGGTACACCCGCAACTCGAAGAAGATCATGGGGATGAAGCTGAGCATGAAGTGGAAGGCGTAGAACCGCGTGACCGTGGCCGGGCCGATGCTGGTGCCCCCCAGGAGGATCTGGGCGGTGGTCTTGCCCTGGTTGGTCCAGTTGATGAAATCGCCCCCCGGCAGCCAGCCGGGGTTCTGGTCCAGGTAGGTGGGGAAGGTGGCCATGACCTTGGTGGCCCAAAGGGCCCGCTGGTTCCAGATGAGCAGGTAGCCCGTGAGGCCCGAATACATGCCGATGATCAGCAGCAGCAGGGCGATGATGAAGGTGAATTCGTTGCCCTGCTTGTATTCGCCCGTGAACCACATGCGGTAGACCCGCAGGGTGGCCAGGATGATGAAGGCGTCGGCGCCGTACTTGTGGAGGCCGCGGACCAGGGATCCGATGGGCAGGGGCCCCCACCGCCAGTTGTGCTGGATGCGCTCGATGGAGTGGTAGGCCTGGTCGGTGACCGGCACGTAGTAGACCATCAGCACGACGCCGCTGAGGATCACCAGCATCCAGACCCAGTACCACATGCCCCCGAGGGTGTACCAGGGGTTGGTGCGGGCCTGTTGGGTGCGCCCTTCGTCGAAGAGCTCCATTTTCGTCCACCGCTCCTGGAACCACTTCAGGAAGGTGCCGGGGGCGCCCGCGAGGCCCCGGATGAGATAGGGAATGGCCTTAACCAACGCCGCCTCCTTCCGTGCCGGTGATGAGGATCTGCCCGTCCTTGATGTCGAAGGACATGGTGCGGGGTGGCCGGGGGGCCGGGCCCGAGACCACCTTCCCGGGCAGGGGCCCCTGGAGGTTCACCTCGGTCTTGCGGGTCGGGTCGTACACCGAGAGGTGGCAGGGGCATGCGAAGTAGGGGTGGGTGGGCATCGGGGGCTTGTAGTTGTAGCCTCCGCTGAGCTCCTCGGGGCTCTTCACGAAGTTGAAGGTGCAGCCCAGGTGCGGGCAGATGCGCTGGACGACCACGAACCTGGACTTGGGGTCCTTGGGATCCGTGAACTCGTCCGGGAGGCGCACCACGAAGCCAGGGATCTTGGCGCCCTGGATCTTCCGGCTGGAATACTCCACGGACTTCCGGATGTAGATGAATTCCTTGAAGTCCCAGGGCTGCGTGAGTTCGCTCAGGGCGGCCACGATCTGGACGCTGCTGCCGGCCTCGTCGGGCGGGGCCACCAGGCCCTTGACGCCGCCGACGGTGGTGGGCTTGAAGTACCGGATCAGGGCGCTGGCGGCCATCACGGCGCCCCCGAGGATGGGGATGCTCGTGATGGCCTTCAGGAAGATCCGGCGCTGGTTCTCCTTCATCGCGATCTCCTATTCGTGCTCATAGGTGCGGCTGCGGACGCCGTCCACCAGCATCCAGCGCTGGTCCTCGGTGAGGACGCCGCGCCAGCTGGGCATGGCGGACCACTGGTGGACGAACTGCTGGAGCGACTCGGGCGTCATGGATTCGCGCACGGAGGCTGGGATGGTCTTGAACTGGCCGCCTTCGGAGATGCGCCAGAAGAGGAAGGCGTCGGTGCTCTGGGCCAGGGCCTTGCGGTTGGAGAAATCGAAGGGCGGCGGGTTGAGGGTGCGGGCCAGGGGGCCGTTGCCCTGGGCGGTGTCCCCGTGGCACACCGAGCAGTTCTGGCCGTAGATGTCCCACACGTCCTTGAACTGGGTGGGGCTGGCGGCGGCGATGGAGCGGCTCCAGACGTAGTACACGGCGTTCCACACCGGCACCGGGTCCCCGGTGGCCACCATCTGGTCGCCCCGCAGGTCCTTGATGGCGTGCATCCAGCCCTCGCCGGGCTTGCCCCCGGGACCGGGATGCTCGAAGAATCCCTTGGAGGGGTCCCCTTCCATCTTCGGGGCCCGGCCGTGGGCGATGAGCCGGTACAGCTGGCTGGGCGTGCGCTGGAAGCGCCAGGCCCTGCCGGTGAAGTCGGGGCCCACCTTGGGGGGGACCACGGGCCAGCGGCCTTCGGCGGCGAGCTCCTTCACCTTCGCGCCGAAATCGGCGTGGCTGGGCGGCAGGGCGGCCTGCTTGCGGATCTCGGCGGCCTCGGCGGCGGTGAGGAGGGTGCCGTGGCAGGAGGCGCAGTTGGCGGTGTAGGTGGCCCGGCCCTTGAGGGCCGAGGGGAGGCCCAGGGGGTAGGGGGTTTCGGCCCCGGGTTCCAGGCCCGCGGGGGCGGCCGAAGCCGAGAGGACGACGTCCTTTCCGCCGGCGCGGCGGGTGGAGAGGCCCTTGTCCGCGCAGGCCAGGAGCAGGAGGGGGAGGAGGGGCAGGAGGAGGGGTTTTCGCATGGACGGCCTCCTAGGTGCCGCTGGGCCGGATCCAGGCCAGCACGGCCCAGACGAGGATGACGAGGTACATGATCACGAGGGCGAAGGGCGCCTTGCCGTGGCCGACCTTGGTGCCTGCCACCTCCTCCATGAGGTCCTCGTCTTCCTGGGTGTCCTTGCCGGGTTCGTTGGTCATGGGAACCTCACTTGGCCGGGGCGGCCGGGGCGGGAGCCTTCTCGTAGTCGCTCTCGCTGCCCTGCAGCTTGCCCAGGCCCTTGTTCTGGGCGACGTACTTGAGGAAGGCGGTGAGGGTGAGCCGCTGGTTGGCGTCCAGGGTGTACTCCCACCGGGGCATCTGGGTGCCGGGCACGCCGCGGCTGATGCGCCAGTACCAGGCGTCGGTGGTGAAGGTGGCGTACTTGTCCTCGTCGAAGTTGGCGGGGCGCTTGGTCATGGTGAAGGCGGCCTGGCCCTTGCCGTTGCCGGCCACGCCGTGGCAGGGGGAGCACTGGTTGTTGAACAGGCCCTTGCCGTAGTTGGCCAGGAGGCGGTTCTTGTCGGTGATCTCGCCCTCCTTGAAGCTGTTCTCCACCCAGGCGCGCACCTCGGGATCCTGGTTGCGGGCGGCCTCCAGGGCCTCCTTGTTCGGGAAGGCGGGGGTGGCCAGGCTCTGGAGGGCGCCCTTGGCGTTGGCGGCCTCGTGGCTGGAGCCGTACATCAGCTCCTCGATCTCGGCCGTGTACTTGAAGGGCACCTCCATGTGCTCGCCGTAGAGCGTCTCGTTGAGGGCCCGCTGCTGGGCCACGTCCAGCTTCCACATGGCGACCTTCTCCGTGACGCCGTTCAGGGCGCCGCCGACCCAGGTGTAGTCGCGGACCTTGGCCCACTTCGTTTCGCCCGTGGCCTCGTACTTCGCCTTGCCGTCCTTGACGTCCAGGGCCCGGGTGCCGTTGGGGCCGAGGCTCTGCAGGAAGGCGGTGAGGTCGGTGAGCTCCTGTTCCGAGAGGTAGTCGTAGCGGGGCATGATGGAACCCGGCTTCACGTAGCGGGGGTTCTTGTGGTGAAGCATGTGGTACTGGTCTGGGAACTTGCCGCCGATGTTGGCCAGGTCGGGGCCGGTGCGCTCGGAGCCCAGGAGGTGGTAGCCGTCGTAGTAGTAGTCGGAGGACTTTGAGCGCCGGCCGTGGTCCCAGTCCTGGGGACGGCTCACGGTGGAGTGGCAGTACCAGCAGCCCTCGCGCTTGTAGATCTCCCGGCCCCGCAGCTCCTGGGCGGTGTAGTCGCGCAGGTCCCGGGGTTCGGGGGGCTTGAAGGTCCACCGGGGCACCAGGACCACCACGAAGATGATGGAGGCCATGATGAGGGTGAGCCCGAGGGCGGGGTAGAGGTAGTTGGCTCGCTGGTTGGTCATGGATTCCCTCTTAGCTGCGCACGGCGGACTGGGGAAGGGCGCCTGCGGGCTCTTCCAGGGGGCCCTCCACCGATGCCTCCGCGAACACCAGGGTCTTGACCACGTTGTAGAGGAAGAGCACCTGGCCCAGCACGATGAGCAGGCCCGAGAAGGCGCGCATCAGCATGAAGGGGGCCACCATGATGACGCTCCGGTAGACGGGGATGCCCTCCTCCCAGGCCGAGGCCTGGATGAGGCCGCCCACGGTGAGCGCCACGATCATGAGGATGGTGCCCACCAGCGAGAGCCAGTAGTGGGCGTTGGCCAGGCGCCGGGAGTACCACTGCCTGCCCGAGACCCGGGGCGCGACGTAGTAGATGGCGCCCCAGCCCACGAACCCGAAGGTGCCCAGCAGGGCGAAGTGGGCATGCCCCACGACCCAGTGGGTGAAGTGCAGGTACCAGTTGATCCACCGGGTGGCCTGGAAGGGGCCGGTGAAGCAGGTCAGGAGGTAGAAGCCCAGGGCCGTGATGAAAAAGCGCAGGGGAAGGTGGGTGGCCATCATCGACCACTTGCCCTTCATGGTCAGGAAGAAGTTCACCAGCACGCTCATGACCGGCACCAGCAGCATCACCGAGGAGATGACGGCCACCGCCTTCAGCCATTCGGGAACCGGGCTCTGGAGCAGGTGGTGGGTGCCCGTGGGGGTGTAGAACATGGCGATGGTGCTGAAGCCGACGATGGACAGGAGGTGGGAGTAGAGCGGGTTCCGGGTGATCTTGGGCAGGAAGTAGTACAGCAGGCCGATGCCGTTGGTGGTGAACCACAGGCCCAGGATGTTGTGGCCGTAGAACCAGTTCGCGATGGCGTCGCCGATGCCGGGAACGGCGAAGAACACCCGGTTGCCGATGAGGTAGACCACGGGGAACCAGAGCGTGGTGCCGGCGATGTACCAGATGGAGACGTAGAGCTGCTTCTCCTTGCGGTTCAGGACGGTGCCCCACACCAGCACGATGTAGAGGATGAGGGCCGCCATCATGGCGAGGTCGAGGAACCACGGGAGCTCGGCGTACTCGCGGCCCTCGGTGATGCCGTTCGTGAGGCAGGCGATGCCGGCGACGATGACGGCGTTCCAGGCCACCATGAGGACGTTGCCCCAGCGTTCGCTGAAGAGGCGGGTGCGGCAGAGTTCCGGGATGACGTAGAAGATGGCGCCGACGTTGGCCATGGAGATGAAGCCGAAGGCCACGACGTTCACGTGGGTGGGGCGCAGGCGCCCGAACTGGAGCTGCGGGAAGTTGTGCACCAGGTCGGGCCAGTAGTATTCGGTCGCGGCGACGAGGCCGAACAGGGTTCCCACCAGGACCCAGACCGCGGCGCTGATGAGGAAGCGCCGCGAGGCGCTGTGCTCCTCGTCCGCCCAGGCGGCCAGCCTCGTGTCCCAGTCTTTGGTAAGTTCAAGAATCTGTGCCATCTAGCACGCTCCGAATTGTCCAGGTTTGGTACCACAACTATAGGGACTTCATGCCACGGTGAAACCAATCTTGTGACACGCGATGAATTTGATTCTGCGTTTCACTCGCATGGACGTCAAAGGAAAAATGCTCCGCAACGCCGCGTCTGGCGCGGTTCTAAACACGATGCCGCCATCGTGTTTGGGCCCGGGCCGGGTTAGAATCCGCCCATGGCCCAAACCGCCCAAACCATTCCAGGCAGGTCCCGGTGAGCCGGGGCTGGCGGCTCGACGGGCGCTGGTACAAGGCGGTCCAGGAGCTGCCCGTGGCCGAAGGCGGCCAGGGCTGCACCTGGTGGGTCGTGCGCCGGGAAGGGGAGGGGCCCCGGAACCTGCTCCAGGTGTGGGAGCCCCTGCCCGGGCCCAGGCAGCTGGACGCCATCAAGGCGAGCTTCCTGGAGCGGTTCAGCTTCGGGGAACCGGCGGATCCGCCGGTCTGCCACCTGGGCTTCGACGACAAGGCCGCCTGGTTCCTCCAGGGGCTGGACGGGGTCCCGTTCATGCGCCTCTGGTCCGACGAGGACGAGGCGGGCCGGGAGAGCCTGGTCCTCGCCGTGCGCGAGGCCATGGGCCGGTCCCGCGTTCCGCGGCTGCTGGCCCCCGAGGTCATCGGCGTGAAGCCGGGCCGGATCCTGGTGCCCCGGGTGCTGGGCACGGCGCCCTGGGGGCACGACGGCCTGGCGGCCCTGCCCGACGAACCCGCCCGCCGGGTCGGGAATCCGCGCATCTGGGAGCAGGCTCCCGACCTGGTGGAACCCTCGGGCTGCCCCATCCGGGGGCGCTCCCAGGAGCTCACCTACACCAAGTCGCTGATGTTCGGCCTGGGTTCCAGCGTGCCCATGGAGCGCGTGCTCATCCTGCAGGGCGAGGAGGGCCTGGGCCATGACCGGCTCTGCGACTGGACCGCCGCCGCGGCGGAGTCGGAGGGCATCTGGGTGTGCGCGATCGAGCTGCTGCCCGGGGAAAGGGCGGGGGAATTCCTGGGACGCCTGCTCCAGGAGGCCATCGCCGGCCTGGAGGCCGATCTCTACGCGGCGCAGCCAGCCCTGGCCAGGGCCCTGGCCCGGCGGCTGGGCACGTTCGCGTTCCTGCGCGGAGGCCGAAGGCCGGGCCTGGTCGAACGCAAGCTGGAGGTGGAAGAGGTGGAGGCGGCCGTGGGGGCCCTGGACTTCGTCCACGCCCGCCATCCCAGGCTCATCCAGGTGCGGGGCCTGGAGCTGGTGACGCCGGAGGTCCTGGACCTGCTCCGGAGCCTGGCGGGACATTCGAAGGTTCCCTGGCTCCTGGCCTTCCGGGGCATGGGGACCTGCCAGGGGCTCAAGTCCTACCTGGAGTCCATGCGCAACCAGGAGAATGTCGCCACCGTTTTCCTGGACCGCCTGGAGGACGCGCGGCTCCCGGAGATCCTCGAGGACCTGCTGGGACCCCACGCCCTTCCCGACGCCTTCGTGGCCGGGGTGTGCCGGGCCTCCCTGGGCAACGCGGGCCTGCTGCAGGGCATCCTGGAGATGGCCATCCTGGAGGGCCGCCTGGTTCGCCAGGACGGGCGCTGGACCTGCCCGGGCGGGGATGCCCCGGCCCCCGACGTCCAGGAAGGCCGTCAGCAGGCCATCCTCGCCGGGCGGCTGGAGCGCCTGGAACCCTCGGCCCTGGCGGCGGCGCGCACCCTGGCGCGGCTGAATCCGCAGATGACCTTCATCTATGTCTCCGGTGCCGGCACCGACAGCACCGAGCGCGGATCGGTGATGT
>DBMS01000198.1 GCA_002297665.1 Holophagaceae bacterium UBA692
ACCGTCAAGACCGCCCTGTCGGAGACCTACTACTTCGCCCGGCGCTACCCGGAGGCCGAGGCCGCGGCCCGGGCGGCCCTGGAAGGCCGCACCCGCTACGGCCCGGCCCAGGGCCTGCCCCTTCTGCGGGAACTCCTGGCCGCGGACCTGACCCGGCGGGACGGGGTCCCCCGCACCGCGGAGGGCGTCCTCGTCACCGCCGGGGGCAAGCCCGCCATCCTCGACGCCCTGCGGTGCGTCCTGGAGCCCGGCGATGAGGTGGTGATCTTCGCCCCCTACTGGCCCACCTTCAAGGACCAGGTGACCTGGGCCGGCGGAACCCCGGTCATCGTACCGCCGGGCCCGGACCTCCTGCCCGCCGAGGGCGCCCTGGACCGGGCGCTGGGCCCCCGCACCCGGGCCGTCATCCTCAACCAGCCCTCCAACCCCACCGGGCGTGTGTGGGACCTGCCGCGCCTGCACGACCTGGCCGACGTCCTCCTGGAGCGCGACCTGTGGCTGGTGCTGGACCAGGTGTACGGCACCCTCACCCTGGACGGCCCCGAGCAGCCCTTCCTGCGGTCCTGCCCCGACCTGGCAGGCCGCACCCTCCTGGTGGAGAGCTTCTCCAAGCGCTTCGCCATGACCGGCTACCGCCTGGGCGCCGCCGCCGGCCCCCCGGGCCTCATCCGCGCCATGACGAGCCTGGGCTCCACCAGCGTCACCCACCCCAGCATGATCAGCCAGCACGCCGGCATCGCCGCGCTGGGCCTGGACGGCGCCTACGAGCGGGACATGGCCGCGGGCCTGCGGGTCCGCAGGGACCGCCTCCAGGGGGCCCTGGACGCCCTCCCCGGCATCCGCTGCGGCCGCCCCGAGGGGGCGATCTACCTCTTCCCCCACGTGGGCGGATGGATGGAGGCCCACGGCGTCGCCTCGGACGCGGAGCTGGCGGCGCGGCTCCGGGACGAGGCCGGCGTGAAGGTGCTTCCGGGTTCCGCCTTCGGCGCGCCGGGGCACCTGCGCATCTCCATCGCGGCGTCCCTGGAGACGCTGGACAGGGCGATGGAGCGGATGCGGGGCTTTTTCGGGTGAATTCCATCGCTGGGACGTCCCGTCCCAGCGATGGGACGAGAACCCGCGAAAGGGCCGGTCCAGGTCCAGAAAACGGGCATCAGCACTTGGCACGAAACGCGCAACATCTCCCGGTTCCCCTATCCATCCGGGAGTACCCATGACCTCCACATCCCCGGGCACCCCCCTGCCGCCCGTGATCCGGATCCTGCTTCGGCGCCCGGCGACCTCCCTTGCCGCGGTGGTCATGCTCTCCCTGGGCATCGGGGCCAGCACGGCCGTGTTTTCCCTGATGGCTCCCGTCCTGCTGCAGCCCCTGGGCTCGGTCCCGGCGGAGCAGCTGGCACAGGCCTCCAGGACGACCGAAGGCGGAAATGGCGACGGGGCCGGGTTCACTTTGGACAATGGACTTTCCCTCGAAGAGATCCGGGCGCATCGGACTCCCGGCACACAGGTCACCGCCATCGCCAATGCGGAACCGGGACGTTTCATCGTGCGTTCAGAAGGAAGGGATGCGCGGTACCTGAACGGCCTGCGGATAACTTCTGGCTACTTCACGGTCATGGACCTTTCCCCGTGGCTGGGCCGAGGCTTCACCCAGGCGGAGGACGTTGCCGCCGAGCCCGTGGTCATCATCAGCCACGCGCTCTGGGCCGACCTTCATTCCGGCCGGAAACCGGATTTGGGCCAGGTCCTGCTGGTGGATGGCGAACCCTGCACAGTCGTGGGAGTCATGCCAAGGCATTTCGCGGGGCATGAGGTGGGCCGGAGAACCGATCTCTGGCTTCCCCAAGGGCTCCGGATGAAATCACCGTCCGGAGAAACCACAGGCACCGTTTTCGCATCCAGTGACCCGACCCTGGTCCGCCTGGCCCCTGGCGTTTCCCCGGCTCAGGCAGAATCGACCTTCCGGGCCATCGGGACCGGATTCCAGGAATGGGCCAGGCTGCCCGGAACCCGCCTCGGCCCCGTCGTCCTCCGGCCCTTCGCCGCGAACCGGGCAGCCAAGCTTGAGCAAGTCCTTCCCGCGCCTTGGCTGCTCCTCTCCGCCGCCGGAACCCTGCTCCTTCTGGCCTGCGCCAACGTTGCGAACCTTCAGTTGGCCCTGCTCGTGTCCCGTCGTCAGGAATTCGCCACCAGACTGTCCCTGGGAGCCAAGGGGACCACCCTCATCCGCGGCGTGCTGGCCGAGAACCTGGTCCTTTGCGCCGTCGCCGGAGGAATCGGCCTTCTCCTGGCCAAACCCATCATGGCAGGACTCCAGGCGATCCGGTCCGTCACCGTCTACGAAGTGCCCCTCCATGCCACGATCAGCGTCGAGGCCGCCCTGTTCGCGCTGGTCCTCACCTTCCTGTCCGCAATCTGCGTCGGGTTGGGACCCGCGATCCAGGCATCCCGCATCCCGGTGGCCCAGGTCTTGAAGGACACCGCCGGCCAGGTTACCCGGAACACCCACGTCCAGGACGGCCTCGTGGTGGCCCAGGTGGCCCTCGCCCTTGTCCTGGTCACCGGCGGGACCTTGGTGGCGAGTGGCTTGAACCGGGCCAGAGGAACGGATCTAGGCTTCCGGCCGGCGGGCGTGGCCGCCCTTAGGATCGAATTCCCGGAGTCCACGGCCACAGCCCGCCGGGCGGAGGTCATCCTTGGCCTTTCCGGCCGTCTGTCCGGGCTCCCCACCGTCCATGGGGTCAGTTGGGCTGAAGACATCCCCATGGAGCGCGAAAGTGTGACGGTCACGTCGATCCACGGCCGACCCTGCCGCCTCCTGCGAGCCGGACCGGGGTATTTTTCGTTGCTCGGCCTGAAGCTGGTCCGAGGGCGGGATTTCAGTTCTGCCGACCTCGGGGGGACGGGCCGGATCCTGAACCAGGCTCTCGCCGAGCGGCTATGGCCGGGCAAGGATCCCGTGGGTCGCGGCCTGCCGGGAGGGGGCACCGTGATCGGCGTCGTTGCCGACCATGGCACCAACGCCGCAAAGAACATCCATGAGCCGGTGCTGTTTGCGCCCCTGCAGGCCGGAGGCGGCCACCGCACAGCGGCCTGCCTCCTGTTCCGGACAGAAGCCAAGCCCCAGGAGCTCTTCCCAGCCATCCGACAGATCCTTCGAAACACCGACCCGGACCTGCCCCTTCTCAGACTCACCACCCTCGAGGCGCACCTGGACGGATTGCACCATGACCTGAAAGTCGCCTCGTGGCTTCTGGGCTTTTGCGGTTTCGTGGCGCTGTCGCTCTCGGCCATGGGAATCCAGGGGCTGCTCACCTTCCGGATCAATCTTCAGGCTCGGGAAATGGGCCTCCGCATGGCCTTGGGGGCCCAACGAGTGCGCATCGTGGGGGAGGTTGCCGGGCGAGGCATGCGAAGCGTCCTGTGGGGCCTGGCCCTCGGCGGCCTGGGATCCTTCTGGGCTGCCCAGGCCTTCCACCACCTCTTCCCCGCGGTGGAAGCCCTGCACGTTGGCACCTTTCTCCCGGCCCTGATGGTCATCCTGGTGACGTCCCTGGCCGCATGCCTTCTGCCCGCCCTGAGGGCCGCGTCCCTTGACCCCGCCGAGGCCATGCGCCACGACGGTTCCTGAAAAGATTGGAGAAGCTGGACTCGATCGAGAAATCAGACCCGCGCTTCCAGCCCCTTGACGGCGGCGGCCAGGGCTTCGGCCCTGTCCGTGCGCTCCCAGGGGAAGCCGTCGCGGCCGAAGTGGCCGTAGCTGGCGGTGTCCCGGTAGATGGGGCGCAGCAGGTCCAGGGAGGTGATGATGCCCTTGGGGCTCAGGTCGAAGTGCTCGGCCACGAGGCGCTCCAGCTGCTCGTCGGAGACGGCGCCGGTGCCGAAGGTGGTGACCATCACGCTCACGGGTTTGGCCACGCCGATGGCGTAGGCCACCTGCAGCTGGCACCGGGAGGCCAGGCCCGCGGCGACGATGTTCTTGGCCACGTGGCGCGCGGCGTAGGCCGCGGAGCGGTCCACCTTCGAGGGGTCCTTGCCGGAGAAGGCGCCGCCGCCGTGGGGGGCGGAGCCGCCGTAGGTGTCCACGATGATCTTGCGGCCCGTGAGGCCGCAGTCGCCCTGGGGGCCGCCCACCACGAAGGTGCCGGTGGGGTTGACCAGGTACTCGGTGCCCTTGAGCCAGGCCTCGGGCAGGACGGGCTTGATGATCTCCTCGATCACCGCCTCCCGGAGGGTCCCGTAGGGGACGTCCGCGGCGTGCTGGGTGGAGACGACGATGCTCTCGGCGCCCACGGGGCGGCCGTCCACGTACCGCAGGGTGACCTGGGACTTGGCGTCGGGGCGGAGCCAGGCGAAGCGGCCTTCCTTGCGGAGCTTCGCCTGGCGCTCCATGATGCGGTGGGCGTAGTGGAGGGGCGCCGGCATGAAGGCGTCGGTCTCGTCGCAGGCGTAGCCGAACATGAGGCCCTGGTCGCCGGCGCCCTGCTCCTTGTGGAGGCCTTCGCCCTCGGTGACGCCCTGGCTGATGTTCTGGGACTGCTTGTCGTAGCAGACCATGACGGCGCAGCCGCGGTAGTCGATGCCGTAGTCGGTGCTGTCGTACCCGATGTCCTTCAGGACGCCCCGGGCGACCTGGATGTAGTCCACAACGGCGTTGGTGGTGATCTCCCCGGCCATGACGACCAGGCCCGTGTTGCACAGGGTCTCCGCCGCGACCCGGGACCTGGGGTCCTGGGCGAGGCAGGCGTCCAGCACCGCGTCCGAGATCTGGTCGGCGACCTTGTCGGGGTGGCCTTCGGAGACGGACTCCGAAGTGAAGAGATAATGGCTCGACATCATGACTCCGGGGGCTGCGTGGGTTTCAGGTTGGTCTCCTGCGCATGGGACCGTTGGGTCCAGGGCACCGCAGCTTCCTGCTCGGTTGCCGACCCCTCGCGGGGCACTCGACATGCACTGCCATTCTTGGGCCGTCCCCCGGGTTTGTCAACTCGCCAAAGGCAAGCGGGCGGCCCCTCAACGGCTGGCCGGCGGCACGATTCCATTCATGCGGAGGTACACCACGACCTGACCGTAATGGTCCATCGTGTGGGCCAGGAGGATGTTCGCCAGGGCGACCCGGGAGGTGTCGCCCTGGCCGAAGGGGGACTTGACGGCCACCAGCGCGTTCCGGTCGGTGATGGACTGCAGCGCCCTGTGGACGTATTCATACGAACCTTTCAAGTAGGCCAGGACCTCCGCCTTGTCCTTCAGGGCCGCGGGACCGTCCCCCTTCCCCACGTCCACCGGGGGCTTCTCGCCGAGGATGGCCGAGCCCACCCAGTAGTTGACCGCGCCCACGTGCCTGGCCTGGGCGGCCACGTCGCGCACCCCCTTGAACTCGCCCGCGGTGGGCACGAACGCGAACTTCGACTCGGGCATGGCTTCCAGGGCGGGGACGAACTCCTTTTCGGCGTATCCGAGGGAGGCATCCAGGGTCGCGCCCAGGGGCTTTTCGATCCTGGGGGGTTCCGCGGTCTGGGCCGCGAGGCCGGGTGCGGCGAGAAGAGCCGCGAGGACGGTGGCGTTCCTGATCATGACTTTCTCCTTGGGTCCGGGGACGTGGGGGCGCCGGACGGGTCCGTCCCCGGGAGGACGCCGCCCAGCTTCTGGAACAGCATCGACAGGCCTACCACCAGCACGCAGCCGACGACGTTGTACCAAAGGAATGAGATGCCGCTGAAGACGAAACATGCCAGGACGGCGGCCTCGGCCGCCACCGCGGCCCAGAACGCGCTGCCCCCCCGGACCCGCTTCACGTAGAAGGCCACCAGGAAGATGCCCAGGATGGTCCCGTAGAAGAGGGAACCCAGGATGTTCACCGCCTCCACCAGGGAGCCCAGGCGGCTCGCGTATTCCGCGAAGGCGATGGCGAAGCACCCCCACCCGAAGGTGGCCAGCCGCGACACCCACATCTCCTTCCGGGTGTCGGCCCCCCCCGCGTAGCGGCGCCACAGGTCCACCACCGTCGTGGCCCCCAGGGCGTTGATCTCGGCGGACATGGAGGACATGGAGGCCGAGAACACCGCGGCCAGCACCAGGCCCACGAGGCCGGCCGGGAGGTTGTGGAGGACGTACCACAGGAAGACGTAATTGGTGTCGCTGGGATTCAGGGCGGGGTCGGCCCGGCGCAGGACGCCCACCGCCTCGCTGCGCTTTCGCGCGGCCGCGGCGTCGGCCCGCAGCAGCTCCTCCCGGGCCGCGGGCAGGGAGCCCTCCCCGTGGCGGGCGCGGATGAAGGCCTCCGCCCGGGCCGCGCGTTCCGCCAGGGCCGAACCGTAGGCCTCCTGGGCCCGGCGGAATTCGGGCGCGGCCTCGCCGGCCAGGACGCGCTGGACCGGGCCGGGGTTGAAGAACACCGGCGGCGGGGTGAACTGGTAGGCCACGAACACCATGGCTCCCACCAGGAGGATGAGGAACTGCATGGGCACCTTGAAAAGGCCGTTGGCCAGGAGCCCCATGCGGCTCTGGGCCACCGAGCTTCCCGACAGGTAGCGCTGCACCTGGGACTGGTCCGTCCCGAAGTAGGAAAGGGCCAGGAAGAACCCTCCCACCAGGCCCGACCACAGGTTGTAGCGGTTCTGCAGGTCGAAGGAGAAATCGATGGCGTTGAGCCGGCCCAGGCTCCCGGCCACGTGCAGGGCGTCCCCGAAGGAAACCCCCGGCGGCAGCCGGTGCACCACCATCACCCCCGCGCCCACCATGCCGCAGGTGATGATCAGCATCTGCCAGCTCTGGGCCCAGGAGACCGCGCGGGTGCCCCCCGTGACCGTGTAGATCATCACCAGGGAACCCACCAGCACGAGGTTCAGGTGGATGTTCCACCCCAGCAGCACCGACAGCACCAGGGCAGGGGCGTAGATGGTCAGGCCCACCGCGAGCCCGCGCTGCGCCAGGAAGAGCACGGCGGCCAGGGTGCGCGTCTTGCCGTCGAACCGCTCCTCCAGGAACTGGTACGCCGTGAAGACCTTCAGGCGGTGGAAGAGGGGCACCGCGGTGATGGAGAGCACCACCATGGCCAGCGGCAGCCCCAGGTAGAACTGCACGAAGCGCATGCCGTCCACGTAGGCCTGGCCGGGGGTGGAGAGGAAGGTGATGGC
The DNA here is from genome assembly GCA_002297665.1 of Holophagaceae bacterium UBA692. Taxonomy (GTDB): domain Bacteria; phylum Acidobacteriota; class Holophagae; order Holophagales; family Holophagaceae; genus Mesoterricola. Next base: position 7,137 of record DBMS01000198.1, read on the forward strand.
GCTGGCCTGGGTGGCCATGATGGACAGGCAGATGGTGAACCACCGCGCGTCCCGGTCCGCCAGCAGGTAGCCGGTGGAGTCCCTGTGCCCCCGCCCCTTCCACAGGCCGAAGAGCACCACGAAGGCGAGGCAGCCGCCCAGGACGGCCCAGTCCAGCCCGCTCACGAGAAGGCCTTCCCGAACAGCCGGAACAGCAGGATGCACAGGGCCAGGTTCAGGAGAACCAGGCCGTAGAGCCGGGACCACCGCCCCAGGACGGGAGGCGGCTCGTTCATGGGGCGGTCTTCAGGGCCAGCAGGTTCGCGAAGAGCCGGTAGGCCCCGGGCACCCCGTCCGGCAACTGCCGGAAGAAGGCGAGTCCCGTGTAGACGAAGTGCCCCTTGCCGTGGCGGGCCACGAGGAGCCCGCCCGCCAGGGGCTTCTCGCCCGCGTCGCCCGACGCCAGGACGGCCTGGTAGCGCGGGTCCCAGTCCCGGGCGAAGTAGAGCCCCCGTTCCTGCACCCAGCCCTCGAAGTCCGCGGCGGCGATCCGGTTGGGCACGTTCAGCGCGGGGCTGGAGGGCGCCAGGAAGGTCACGGGCGCGGCCTCCTCCGTCACCCGGTCCCGGGAGACCTTGAAGGGGAAGGGGCCGAGGTCCGGCGTCACGAGGCCCTGGTCCACGGCGTAGAGCACCACTTCGGTGCCGCCCCGGGCCACGTAGTCCAGGAGCCGGCCGTTGAGCTGGGCCAGGCGGGGCCGGGTGTTGAAGGCGCGGATGCCCACGACGATGGCGTCGTAGGCGTCCAGGCTTCCCCCGGCGAGGTCCTCGTCGGAAAGCAGGTCCACCTGGTACCCCAGGGGCCGGAGCGACCGCGGGATCTCGTCGCCCGACCCCATGACGTAGCCGATGCGGGACCCCCCGCGCCGGAGGTCCAGGCGCGCCACTTTGGCGCGGGCGGGGGGGAACCAGGTCTGGATGGGGATGTGGGGGTAGTCGATGCGCATGCGGGAAAGCGCGGGCTGCGCCGGGCCCCCCGCGGCCACGGCCACCTCGAGGTACCCGGCGCCGGGCGCGGCGGGCGGGGTGAGGACGGTGACCACCTTGCGCTCGTCCCCGGCCCGCTCCAGGGCGAAGGGGATCTCGGCGGGATCGGCCTTCCAGCCCGCGGGGGGCAGGAGCTTCACCACCCCGGAAACCGGGCCCCGGGCCGCCGCGACGTCGAGGGTGACCGTGCGGGGGGCGCCGTCCCCGAGGATCTGCACCGGGTCCGCGAGGTTCACCAGCACCGGCGGCGCGACCGTGAAGGCCTGGTACCGCTCGCCCAGGACCGGGTCCCGGAAGCGGTACTGCACGGGCACCTTGAGGTCGAAGGGAACCCCGCCGGCCTCCAGGCGGAAGGTCGCATGGAACGCGGCGGGCCCTTCGGGGAGCCCCGCCAGCGGGGAGGGAGGCGCGGCCCCGGCCCCCAGCCACGCGGGCCGGGACGGCGGCATCCCAGCCGGGACGCGCAGGGCCCGCGTCTCGGTCAGGGGCTCGTTGGGGGC
>DBMS01000022.1:0-10217 GCA_002297665.1 Holophagaceae bacterium UBA692
GAAGTGCGCAAGCTGGCCGAGCGCAGCCAGGTGGCGGCCGAGGAAATCGGCAGGCTGGCCTCGGGCAGCGTGGACTTGGCCGAGCGGGCCGGCAAGCTCCTGGACACCATCGTGCCCTCCATCCAGAAGACGTCCGACCTGGTGACCGAAATCGCCGCGGCCAGTTCCGAGCAGAACTCAGGCGTCGGCCAGATCAACGGCGCCATCACCCAGATCAGCCAGGCGGTGGCCCAGAACGCGGCCGCTTCCGAGGAACTGGCCAGCACGGCCGAGGAGGTCACGGGCCACGCCCTGGAACTTCAGACCGCCATGGGCTTCTTCAGCCTCAAGGGGGGCTCCGCCCCGTCGGCGGCCGCGCCCAGGCGGGAGGCCCCCGCCGCGAGAAAGGCAGCCAAGGCCCCCCGCGTTGACGAATCCGGCTTCACGCGGTTCTGAAAGGAATGGCGACCATGTCCGAACTCATGACCGTGCAACGCCGCACCCCCGTGCCCCCGGCTCCCGAAAAGGCTCGCCAGTACCTGGCCTTCGTGCTGGGCCAGGAGACCTTCGCCATGGAGATCCGGTCCATCAAGGAAGTCATCCAGTACGGGGACCTGACCCAGGTTCCGATGATGCCGGACTTCGTCCGGGGCGTGATCAACCTCAGGGGCTCCGTGGTTCCCGTGCTGGACCTGGCGGTGCGCTTCGGCCGGGCCCCCAGCCCGGTAGCCCGGCGCACCTGCGTGGTGGTGCTGGAGGTGGAGCACCTCGGCGAGGCCCTGGTGCTGGGCATCATCGTGGACCAGGTGCGGGCGGTGCTCGATATCGGCGCGGCCGACATCGAGCCCCCGCCGGCCTTCGGCAGTTCGCTCCGCACCGACTTCCTCGCGGGCATCGGCAAGGTGGAAGGCGAGTTCGTCATCATCCTGGACGTGGACAACGTCCTCTCCCTGGAGGAACTCGCGGCGATTTCCGGCTGAGGGCCCCCTTCGAGGCATCCAGGCGGTCTAAACTGGGACCCGAATTCCCGGGCACCCCAGGAGACCCCATGCGCATCCTCGTCCTCGCCTCCCTTCCGGCCATCCTCGCGGCCCAGGCTCCGGAACAGACCACGACCCAGAAGGACCAGCAGGCCCTGGCCGTGACCATCTACAACGACAACCTCGCCCTGGTGAAGGACCAGCGCGAAGTGCGCCTTCCCAAGGGCGACCTGGACCTGGCCTTCCAGGAGGTTTCGGCCCAGATCCGCCCCGAGACGGCCCTGATCCGCAACCTGACCGAGTCCAAGGACTTCTGGGTCAACGAACAGAACTTCGATTTCGACCTGCTCACGCCAGGCAAGCTTCTGGAGAAGTACGTGGGCCGCAAGGTCACCGTGGTCTCCCAGAAGCCGAACCCCGACGGCGCCGGCTCCCGGGAGGTGAGGGAGGAGGCCGAGGTCCTGGCCGCCAACGAAGGCGCCGTCCTGAAGTTCGCGGACCGCATCGAGACCTCCCTGCCGGGCCGCATCGTCTATCCCGGCGTCCCCGCGAACCTCCGGGCCCGGCCCACCCTGGTGCTCAGCCTCCACTCCCCGAAGGAGCGTGCCCAGAAACTCGAGCTCAGCTACCTCACGGCCGGCCTTTCCTGGCGCGCGGACTACGTGGCCAACCTCTCCCCGGACGAGAAGACCCTCGACCTGGGCGGCTGGGTCACCCTCACCAACCAGAGCGGCTCGGCGTACCCCAACGCCACCCTCCAACTGGTGGCGGGCGACGTCCACCGCGCCCCGGCGAACCGGGAGGCCCCCGCTCCCGTGATGGCCATGGCCAAGGCCTCGGCGCGCGCCGAGATGAAGGAGGAGAGCCTCTTCGAGTACCACCTCTACACCCTCGACCGACCCACGACGCTCAAGGAGAACCAGACCAAGCAGGTGGCCCTGCTCACCGCCCAGGGCGTGCCCGTGCGCAAGGAGTACGTCCTGCGCGGCGACGCCTACGCCTTCCAGGCCCGCTACGAGAGCTTTGGAGAAAAGCCCAAGGTCGGCGTGTTCGTGGAGTTCAGGAACCGGGAGGAGTCGCGCATGGGCATGCCCCTGCCCAAGGGCGTGGTGCGGGTCTACAAGCGCGACGGCCAGGGCCGGCCGCAGTTCGTGGGCGAGGACGCCATGGACCACACCCCCCGCAACGAGACGGTGAGACTCAAGCTCGGGGACGCCTTCGACGTCACCGCCGCCCGCAAGCAGACCGACTACAAGGTGCTGGGCCCCCAGGGCGCGTACCGCCAGGTGACCGAGGTCGCCTTCCAGGTGGAGCTGCGCAACGCCAAGAAGGAAGCCGTCACCGTCTCCGTGCTGGAGCCGATCTTCGGCGACTGGGAGATCGTCCAGAAGAGCCACGATTTCATGAAGGAAGCCAGCGGTCTCGCCCGGTTCAACGTGCCGGTGCCGGCCGAAGGCAGCTCCACGCTCACCTACCGCGCACGCATGCGCCGGTAACCGATGTGATAATTATCAACGCGCGGGTACCCGGATACGGCTATTTTGGATCTGTGGTCGACCTGCCGCGAGCCCTCCCAACGGTTACCTGGGCTCCGTGAGGAACGACAAGAACCGAGGGTCGGGTTCCGACACTCGCTGATCGCGCGATACCCACCTTGCATCGTTCTGCAACGCATGATCAGGCACCACGGCAAACAGTGTAGCACAATTCGATCTTTTTCTATCGATACTTTTTCTAACATTGGCCGCCGTTCCCCGGCCCAGTTCCCACGGAGTTCCCCATGGCAAACCCGGTCGAGGCAAACCCGGTCGCGGCCTTCTTCGACACGTTGAGGAAGAACGCGGACGCGGTCCTGGCTGAAAGCGGCGATTCCGCCAGGATCCAGATCCAGATCGGCTCCGCCACCTGCGAGCACGCCGCCGGTTCCCTCGAAGCCCTCGACGAATTCCAGAAGCACATCCAGGCTTCCGGCCGCGAGGACATCGTCATCCACAAGACGGGCTGCACGGGCCGCTGCAGCAAGGAGCCCATCGTCGGCATCACCGTCCCCGGCAAGATGCCCGTCAAGTACGAGCGCGTGGACCGGGCCCTGGTGCACAAGATCTTCTCCAGCCACATCCAGAAGGGCGAACCCCTCCCCGAGCACGCCCTGGACGGCTCCCTGGACAACGTGGCCGATCTCTCCTTCATCTTCTGCGAGGGCCGCCGCTGCACCACGGGCCAGGCCCTCAAGCACGCCTTCGACCGCAAGCTCAAGGAGAAGGGCGTTCCCGCCAGCCGCGTGAAGACCTCCCACGTGCGTTGCTTCGGCGCATGCAGCGAGGAGACCGAAGGCAAGTGCACGCACGTCCTGGTGAACCCGGACCAGGTGCTCTACCGCATCTTCACCGAGAAGGACCTGGACGAGATCCTCGAGAAGCACGCCATCGGCGGCGAGGTCGTCGACCACCTGCGCTGCCCCGAGAAGCCCATCACCCAGGACTTCTACTCGCTCTACGGCGACATCCACTTCTTCAACCACCAGAACCGCATCGCCATGCGCAACAGCGGCATCGTCGATCCCGAGAGCCTCGAGGAGTACGTGCGCTTCGGCGGGTTCTCGGCCCTGGCCACGGTGCTCGGCAAGAACGATCCCCTGTGGGTGATCAACGAGGTGCTCAAGGCCCGCCTGCGGGGCCGNNGGCGGCGGCGGCTTCCCCACCGGCCAGAAGTGGAAGATCGCCCACGACCAGGCCGAGACCACCCGCTACCTCATCTGCAACGGCGACGAGGGGGATCCGGGCGCGTTCATGGACCGCGGCATGCTGGAGTCCGACCCCTTCAACATCGTCGAGGGCATGATCATCGCCGCCTTCGCCATCGGCGCCGGCCACGGGTTCTACTACATCCGCGCCGAGTACCCCCTGGCCATCAAGCGCATCCAGAACGCCCTCGCCCAGTGCCGCAAGGCGGGCCTCCTGGGCCGGAACATCATGGGTTCGGGCTGGGATTTCGACATGGAAGTCCGCCTGGGCGCCGGCGCCTTCGTGTGCGGCGAAGAGACCGCCCTCATCCGGTCCATCGAGGGCGAGCGCGGCCAGCCCAAGGTCCGCCCCCCCTACCCCACCGTCAAGGGCCTGTGGGGCAAGCCCACCTGCATCAACAACGTCGAGACCTTCGCCAACATCAGCGCCATCATCAACTACGGCGGCGAGTGGTTCGCCAACCAGGGCACCGCCGACAGCGGCGGCACCAAGGTCTTCGCCCTGGCCGGCAACGTCAAGCACACGGGGCTGGTGGAAGTGCCCCTGGGCACCCCGCTTTCCAAGGTGGTGTTCAACATCGGCGGCGGCGTCAAGGACGACAAGGCCCTGAAGGCGATCCAGACCGGTGGCCCCGCGGGCGGCTTCATCCCCGCCTCCCAGTCCGAGATGGAAGTGGACTTCGGCCCCCTCTCCAAGGCCGGTTCCATCATGGGGTCGGGCGGCATGATCGTCCTCAGCGAGGACGACTGCATGGTGGACCTCTCCAAGTTCTACCTCAGCTTCACCCAGGAGGAGTCCTGCGGGAAGTGCACCCCCTGCCGCGAAGGCACGACGCGCATGCTCGAGATCCTCGAGAAGATCACGTCGGGCCGGGCCGTGCTGGAGGACCTGGACAAGCTCGAGCGCCTCGCCAGGCTCTGCCAGCAGACCGCCCTGTGCGGGCTCGGGCGCGCCGCGCCCAACCCGGTGCTCAGCTCCCTCAAGAACTTCCGTGACGAGTACCGCGAGCACATCGTGGAAAAGAAGTGCAAGGCCAAGAAGTGCGTCGCCCTGATCCGCTACCAGATCGATCCCGAGACGTGCATCGGCTGCACCGTCTGCGCCAGGAACTGCCCGGTGGAGTGCATCTCCGGCCAGCGCAAGACCGCACACCTGATCGACCAGGAACGCTGCGTGAAGTGCGGGCAGTGCTTCGAAGTCTGCCGGTTCGACGCGGTCGAACGCGTCTAATCACACGCACCCCTGACACAGGAACCCACGATGACCGAGACCATGATCAACCTCACCATCGACAGCGAGCACATCCAGGTGCCCAAGGGGACCACCGTCCTCAAGGCCGCCGAGAAGCTGGGGATCCACATCCCCAGGCTCTGCTACCACCCCAAGCTGAGCCTCGAAGGCGCCTGCCGCATCTGCGTCGTGCAGGTGGAGGGCTTCAGCAGCTTCCTCACGGCCTGCAGCCACGAGGTCTGGGAGGGGATGAGCGTCCAGACCAATTCCCCCGAGATCCGCCAGGCCCGGCGCGACATCGTCGAGCTCCTGCTCGACAACCACCCGATGGATTGCCAGACCTGCGACCGCGACGGCCAGTGCGAGCTGCAGAGGCAGGCCTACCGCCTGGGCGTGCGCGAGCGCCACTTCGAGGGCAAGCGCAAGCGCTTCCCCATCGACGACCAGAGCGAGTCGGTGGTGCGCACCCCCGAGAAGTGCATCCTTTGCGGCCGGTGCATCCGGGTCTGCGAGGAGGTCCAGGGCGTGCACAACCTCAGCCAGCACGGCCGCGGCTTCGAGACCGTGGTGGGCCCGGCCAACCTCGGCCCCATGGACGACAGCGCCTGCATCCAGTGCGGCCAGTGCATCAACGTCTGCCCCACCGCCGCCTTCCTGGAGAAGGACCACACCGAGCGCGTGTGGGAGGCCCTGGCCATGCCCCGCGACAAGAAGCACATCGTCGTGCAGCCCGCCCCCTCCATCCGCGCCGCCATCGGCGAGTGCTTCGGGCTGCCCATCGGCACCCCGGTGACCGGCAAGCTCATCACGGCCCTGCGCCGCCTGGGCTTCGACGCGGTCTTCGACACCAACTTCGGCGCGGACCTGACCATCATCGAGGAGGCCAACGAGTTCCTCCGCCGCATGAACGGCGAGGGGCCCCTGCCCCTGCTCACCTCCTGCTCCCCGGGCTGGGTCAGCTTCATGGAGAAGTTCTACCCGGAGATGATTCCCCACACCTCCACCTGCAAGTCCCCCATGTCGATGCTCAGCACGCTCTCCAAGACCCACTACGCGGAGAAGAAGGGCCTCAGCCCCGACCAGATCTACATGGTGGGCATCATGCCCTGCGTGGCCAAGAAGTTCGAGGCCGCCCGCCCCGAACACGCCATGGAGGACGGCACCCCCTACACCGACGCCGTGCTCACCACCCGCGAGCTGGCCTGGATGATCAAGTCCTACGGCATCGATTTCGTGAACCTCCCCGACGGCGAGTTCGACCGGCCCCTGGGCATCTCCTCGGGCGCCGCCGACATCTTCGGCGCCACGGGCGGCGTGATGGAAGCGGCGCTGCGCACCGCCGCCGTCAAGCTCACCGGCGATGAGCTGGGTCCCCTGGTCTTCGAGGACGTGCGCGGCGTGACCGGCCTCAAGGAGGCCTCCATCACCCTCGCCGGCAAGGAGATCAACATCGCCGTCTCCAACGGCCTCACCAACGCCAAGACGGTGCTCGAAGCCATCAAGAGCGGCGAAAAGCAGTACCACCTGGTGGAGATCATGGCCTGCCCCGGAGGCTGCGTCGCCGGCGGCGGCCAGCCCTACCCGCCCTTCTCCATGGACGTGCTGGATCCCGAGCTGGGCCGCCTGCGCGCCAAGGCCCTCTACCGGATCGACAGCGACAAGCAGCTGCGCCGCAGCCACGAGAATCCGGCCATCGAACACCTCTATGCCGAGTACCTAGGGGAGCCCAACGGGGAGAAGGCCCACCACCTGCTCCACACCCACTACCACGCCCGGATGCCCAGGGGGATCAAGTGAGCGCCACCAACACCGACAACTGGCTTGAAATCAAGGCCGCGGCCGAAGCCGCGCTCCCCGCGAACGTGGTGGAGTTCATCGCTTCGCTCAACGGCACCCTCCATTCCGAGAGCCACCTCATCGCCATCCTGCACCTGGTGCAGGCCGAGACCGGCTGGCTCTCCACCGAGCAGATGGAAGCCGTGGCCCAGCTGGCCCAGATCCCGCTGGCCAAGGTCACCGGGGTGGCCACGTTCTACCACTACTTCCGCCTCCAGCCCCGGGGCAAGCACATGATCAACGTGTGCCTGGGCACCGCCTGCTACGTCAAGGGCGCCGACAAGATCAGCCAGCGCCTCATGGACAACCTGGGCATCCAGTTCGGGGAGACCACCAAGGACGGCATGTTCAGCCTGGAATCCACCCGCTGCCTGGGCACCTGCGGCCTGGCGCCCGTGGTGATGATCGACGACCAGGTCCACGGCCCGGTGACCCCGGGCGAGGTGAGCCTGATCCTGGAGCGCTATCTCAAGAAGGACAAGGCCGCACCCAAGGCCTGATCCGCAGCATCCCGGGAATGGCCGGAGACGCCTGGGCGGCGCGTGGGAACGCCGCCCGGGTTCTCCGGCCAGGTTTTTCCGGGCGTGGGGGAGCACGGGGGGGACGGAGAGGTCGCGCGGCGACCGCGCGGTCCCCCTTCCCTCATGTCAAAGCCGCTGGCACCCCTCCAGCCTGGACAGCGTGGCGTCGAAGGTCCCCAGCGGCACGCCCCCCGAAGCCTTCACGGTCTCGAGGATGAAGCAGTCCGCGAAGTCGGCCCGGCACCCTTCCCAGGTCCTGAGCGCGGCCTGGAGCAGGGCCGGTTCGTGCACCTCCAGTTCCGCCATCTCCAGGAGGGCCTGGACCACCTGGCAGACCTTCTCCTTGTCCAGACCGTAGCGGCTCATGAGCACCCAGACCAGTTCCAGGAGGGACAGGTGCGTCACGAGGACCGGATGGTGACGCTTGACGAAGGCCTGGGCCTTCTCGTACTGCCCGGGATCATCCTTTGTCACGAGGCGGACCAGGACGTTGGTGTCGATGGCGGCCATCCCTACTTCCCCTCAGTCCGGCGCTCCGCGCGGGAAGCCAGGAATTCCCGCCTCGCAGCCCGCAGGTCATCGTCCGTCAGATGGATTTCGAGGGGGCCGATCAGCGCGTGAAGGTCGGTCCAGGTGGCGCGCTTGGGCCGGACCCGGTACTCGCCGTTCTCCCCGCGGTCCCAAATCAGCTGGGTTCCCGGCCGGATGCCCAGGTCCCGCCGGACTTCGGCGGGCACCGAGATCTGGCCCTGCCGGGTGACTTTGGAGACGGCGATGAGCATGGGCGCAACCTCATTACCAATGGTAATGCATCCATGCGCAGGGGCAAGGGCAACATCGCCACCGCCAGCCACCGGGCCGCTCGCGGTCGACTGTGTCATGGACTGCGCGGGAACGAAGGGGTCTGAAATGAGCATTCCTGTCATGGGTCCTTCCGAAAAGGACCAGCCTACCCCGGCCCCCCATCCCGCAAAAGGGCCGTCGGGAAAGGTCTCAACCTGTGCGCGCCGCGCAGGGTCAAGTGGCTATTCTTGCTGTACCCGGCGCAAAGCCCCTGGAGCCTCCATGTCCCTGGTCCCCCTCGTACTCATCGCCTGCCTGCCCCTCACCGCCCAGGAATGGACCGGCAGCGGCGCCCCGCAATCCGACCGGTGGACCGGCTCCGTGGGCGCCATGGCGCTCACCTACCCCTCAGCGCCCGGCTCAGCCTCCAACCGGACGGTCCTCCTCCCCACGGCGAGCGCCCAGTACGGGAAGTTCTACCTCGGGTCCAGCCGGGTGGCGGTGGGCTTCGGGGGCGGGGTCCAGCTCTGGCGGACGCCGGCCTGGACCTGGGAACTGGGCCTGGGGGTGGGTGACGGCCGGCCGGAAAGCCGTGCTCCCGAACTGGCGGGCATGGGCGACCGGGGCCGGAGCGTCTGGGCCGGCACGGGCGTCCAGTGGCGCAACCGGGGATGGAGCGCCCGGGCCAACCTGGCCCACGGGTTGTCCGACCAGGGGGGCAACCGCGCCACGGCCGGGGTGGGCCGCACCTTCCTCCTGGCCCCCGGCTGGAGCCTCACCGCGGGCCTCCACGCCAGCTGGTCCGACGCCGACAACCTCGCCTACGATTTCGGCGTCTCCCCGGAGCAGGCCCAGCGGCGGTCGGCGCTGGTGGCCGCCGGCGACACCCGCCTGAAGCCCGGCGAGGTCGGCCCCTTCGCCCCCGGGGCGGGGCTGCGGGACGCCGGCGGGATGCTGATCCTGGCCTACCGGTCCACCCCCCGCCTCACCTGGCACGGGATGCTGTTCGGCGGGACCTTCCAGGGCGACGCCCGCCGCAGCCCCCTGGCGCGCCGGGATTCCTTCCTCAACGCCGGGCTGGGATTCAGCTACCGCCTGGGGGACTAGGCTACGATGAAGCCATGACTCCCAGAGGCTGGAAGCGATTCCTGTCCCGGCTCCGGCGGCTTCCGCTGAGGCTCCGGAAGGTGCTGCGCGGGGGCACGGAGGGGCTGCACCTCAGCAAGGTCAAGGGCGCGGGGCTGACCTTCGTGGAGAACCGGCCCTACGTGCCCGGGGACGATCCCAGGACCATCAACTGGCCCCTCACGGCCCGCACGGGCGAACCCATCGTCAAGGTCTTCCAGGCCAGCCGGGAGCTCATCGTGTGGCTGGTGGTGGACCCGTCGCCCTCCATGTTCCTGGGGGATCCCGTCAGTCCCATGCGGTGGGCCATCGAGATCTGCGGGGCCGCCCAGGCCACCACGGCCGCGGGCAAGGACCGGCTGGGGCTCCTGGTGCCCGGGGACGCGGCGACGCCGCCCCTGCGCATCGCCCCGCGCCGGGGCCGGGTCCAGGGCCTCCACCTCCTGGAGGCGCTGGCCGGGCGCGGGCCGTCCATTCCGGGTTCCGCGGACTGGCAGGCCGCGCTGGGGCACTGGGGCGACCACGGGCGGGGCCACCGGCTCTGGATCCTGAGCAACGGAGCCGGGCTCCAGGGCCTGGCGCCGCTCCTCAAGCCCCTGGCGGCGCGGCACCGCGTGGTGTGGTTCCGCCCCGAGCAGCCCCACTACCGCCACATGCCCAACTGGCCCGACCCGGGCTTTCCGGCCAACGTCGAGCGCCAGGACTGGAACATCATGGAGGATCCCGTCACGCGCCTGGGGATCTGGCTCAAGGGCGGAGGCGCCTGATGGGAACCCCCGTGTGGAAGGCGCCCGCCGAACTGCCCATGGGCAGGCTGGGCACGCTGGAGCTGCGGGACGACGACCCCGCGGCCCCGCCCCTGCCCCGGCCCGGGGACGAACGCCTGGGTCCCCTGGCGGTGCGCGGCGTGGACCCGCTCAAGGACGGCCGCGGCTGGCGCATCACCGTCCAGCCCCTGGGGCCGGGGCTCGCGGTGGTAAGGCCCCTGGACCTGGGCGACGGCCGCAGGACCCCCGAGC
>DBMS01000022.1:10238-10405 GCA_002297665.1 Holophagaceae bacterium UBA692
GCCGGGAGGACATCCTGCCCCTTGTGCCCTTTCCCTGGCCGTGGGCGACGCTCCTGCTGATCCCCCTGGCCGCGGCCGCCTGGGGCCTGCGCCTCCGCCACGTCAGGGGCTCGGCCGGGCGCCGGCGCCGCGCGGCCCGCAAGGCCTTCGCGCACCACTACCCCCCC
>DBMS01000036.1:0-135 GCA_002297665.1 Holophagaceae bacterium UBA692
CCGCCAAGCGCGAGGGCGACGGACGGTCCCCCGCGGGCGTCCTGACCTTCGGCGGCATGTGGGGCTACGCGGCCCAGGCCCCCGAAGGCGTCAAGCTGCCCTACCGGTCCTCCACCGAGTGCGACCGCTGCGTGG
>DBMS01000036.1:140-7174 GCA_002297665.1 Holophagaceae bacterium UBA692
TCGTCAGCACCGCCGCGGCGGCCCCCACCTGGCGCTCCGCGGAGCGCATGCGCCTCGGGACCGACCACTACCGCTGGCTCGTGGTGATCCACTACAACGACCAGCGCCCCGTGCGAGGCGCCGGGAGCTGCATCTTCCTGCACGTGGCCCCGCCCCCCGGCGAGGGCACCTCGGGCTGCACGGCCCTGGCGCCCGAGGACCTCCTGACGGTCCTGACGTGGCTGGACCCCGCCCGGAACCCGCTGCTCGTGCAGCTCCCCGAGGAGCTGCTGGACGCCGCCCGCGCGGCCTGGCACCTTCCTTCCGCCCTCAACCCCTAAGCACCGGGAGACCCCGTGTCCATGCGCCCCCTCAGCCTCGCGCTGCTCCTGATCGCCCCGGCCCTGCTCCAGGCCGCCGCCCCCACCCTCCACGAGGCCCTGGTGGCCGTCCGGGAGGACAGGGCCGGCGATGCCGGCGTCGCCCGGGCCCTCCAGGGCCTGGCGAAGGCCCACGGCACCCCCCTCTACGTGTACGACCAGGCCCACATCCGCGGCCAGGTGAAGGCCCTCAAGGCCGCCTTCGCGCCCAGGTTCCAGCGCCTGCGCCTGCTCTACGCCCTCAAGGCCAACACCAACCCCGCCATCGTCGGCCTGCTGCGAAGCGAGGGCCTCGGCGCCGAGGTGGTGTCGCTGGGCGAGATCGAGGGGGCCCTGCGCTCGGGCCACGCCGGACCGGAGATCATGTTCACCTCCTCGTCCAAGAGCCCCGCGGAGCTGCGCCGCGCCGTCGCCCTGGGCGCCGTGCTCAACGTGGACTCCATGGACGAGCTGGGCCAGGTCCAGGCCGAAGCCCTCCGCCAGAAGAAGGAGGCCCGCATCAGCTTCCGCGTCAACCCCGGCGTCGATCCCCACACCATCCACCAGATCAACACGGGCATCGCCGAATCCAAGTTCGGCCTGCACCTCCAGGACGGCATCGCCTTCCGGGCCTATGAGAAGGCCAAGGCCATGCCCGGCATCCGCGTCGAGGGCGTTCACTGCCACATCGGTTCCCAGATCACCGAGACCGAGGGCTACGCCCTCACCGCCCGCAAGATGATGGGCTTCGTGAAGGAGCTCAAGGACCGGCTGGGCCTGCGCCTGGCCTTCGTGGACCTGGGCGGCGGCCTGGGCATCCCCTACAAGGACGGCCAGGAGGTCATGTCCCCCGAGGACCTGGCCAGGACGCTGGAGCCCATCTGGAAGGAAGGCGTGGCGGCCGCAGGCTACGAGCCCACCCTCTGGCTGGAGCCCGGACGCTTCTTCGTGGGCGGGGCGGGGTTCCTCCTGGCGCGGGTGAACACCGTCAAGCAGACCCCGGTCAAGACCTTCGTGAACGTGGACGCCGGGTTCAACACCCTCATGCGCCCCATCCTCTACCAGGCCTACCACCGCGTGCGCGTCCTGGGCAGGTCCGCCGACCCGGTCACCGTGGACATCGCCGGGGACGTGTGCGAGACCGGCGACATCCTCGCCGAGGCCCGCACCCTGCCCCGGGCCTCGGCGGGCGACCTCCTGACCATCCTGGACACGGGCGCCTACGGCTTCTCCATGGCCAGCGAGTACAATTCCCGGCCCATGCCCGCCGAGGTCCTGGTGGACGGCGACACGGCCCGGGTCATCCGGCGCCGGGGGTCCTTCGGCGACGTCTTCCGGAACACGGCCCGATGAGGGCCCTCGCCCTTTGCGCCTTGGCGCTCGTCCTCGCCGGCTGCCACCACGCGCCCCGCAACCCGCTGGCGCAGTGGTCGCCCTCGCCCAACTTCAACGCCCGCCGGCCCCAGATGGTCATCATCCACCACACCGCCTGCACCACCTTCGACGAGGCGCTCCGGATCCTGAAGACCGAGAACTCCGGCGGCCCCGTGAGCTCCCATTACCTCATCGGGCGTGACGGGCGCGTGGCCCAGCTGGTTTCCGACGACCACCGCGCCTGGCACGCCGGGGGCGGCGGCACCTGGGGCGCCTCCCGGGACATCAACTCCCTTTCCATCGGCATCGAGCTGGACAACAACGGCTTCGAGCCCTTCGCCCAGCCCCAGATCGACCAACTGCTGGTGCTGCTGGACGACCTGGTGCGCCGCTACGACATCCCCCGCAGCCAGATCATCGCCCACGCCGACGTGGACCCGGTGCGAAAGCACGACCCCAACGCGTCCTTTCCCTGGAAGCTCCTGGCCGAGAAGGGCTTCGGCCTGTGGCCCGACGCAGAGCTCCCCGAGCCCCCGGCGGGCTTCGACCCCTGGGCCGCCCTGCGGATCCTGGGCTACTCCCTGAAGGACCCCAGCGCCACCCTCCGCGCCTTCCATCTCCACTACCGCGCCACCGAGGCCGGGGAGCTGGACGACCTGGACCGGCGGATCCTCTTCAACCTGCAGTCAAGGCAGCTTGGGACCGCGGGTCTTGCGCAGGAGGATCTCGGATTGCCCGGCCACAAGGTAGTCCGTTAGCTCCCCCACCTCCCGGTAGCCCAGGCGTGCGTAGAACCGCCTGGCGCCGTGGTTGAAGGCGGAGACGCAGAGGAAGACGTTGGGGAACTCCCGGAAGATCCGCTCTTCCGCGAAGGCGATGAGCGCGGCCCCCATCCCCCGGTTCCGGAACGCCGGGGCCACGCAGATCGTCTGGACGTAGCCCACGAAGGCCCCCTGGAGGTTGAGCATCAGGAACCCGGCGAGGGCGTCGCCGGCCAGCGCCACGTAGCGTTCCCGGCTGGGGTCCTCCACCTGGGCCAGGAGGGCGGTGCGGCCCAGACCCAGGGTGCGCCAGGGATCGGAATGGGCGAGCATGTCCGCGCACGCCGCGGCCTCGCCGCCGGCCAGGAGCGGGCGGATCACGGGGGCGTCCATCACGGGTAGAGGAGGAACGGCGCGCGCCGCTTCAGGAAGGCGGCCCGGGCCTCCTCCCAGCCCCGCACGGCGTCCCGGAAGGGCCTGCCCGCGGCCAGCGCGGCGAGGGTGGCGTCGTCCCGCAGCAGGCGGTTGAACTTCTCCAGGTCGAAGGCGTCGCCGTAGAGGCGGCGGAGGGTGTGGGCCACCGCCAGCCCCAGCTCCACGGGCCGCAGTGCGTCCCGGTCCGTGAGGAGGATGCGCACGCCGCCGCAGTCCTGGTCCTTGAAGACGCTGGCCGTGGGCCGGAACCGCTCGGGCACGAAGCGCACCCCGGGCAGGCCCAGCCGGTTGAGTTCGTGGGCCAGGACGCGGTCGTCCACGTAGGGCGCGCCCAGCACCTGGAAGGGCGCCGGCGTCCCCCGGCCGACGCTGACGGCCGATTCCAGGAGGCCCACGCCGGGGTAGAGCGCCGCGGCGTCCAGGTTGCGCATGTTGGGCGAGGGGTCCGTCCAGGGCAGGCCCGTGGCGTCGAACCACAGGCCTCGCCGCCAGCCGTCGGCCCGGATCACCTCGACCTTGGCGCCGGGCTTGAGTTCCGCCCGGAACATCAGCGCGAGCTCGCCCACGGTCATGCCGTGGCGGATGGCCACGGGATGGCAGGCGGTGAACCCGGGCTGGGAGGGCACCACCGGGCCTTCCACCCGGTCCCCCCGCACCGGGTTGACCCGGTCCAGCACGATCAGCCGCACTCCCGCGTCCGCGGCGGCCTCCAGGCAGCCCTTCAGGGTGGCGATGTAGGTGTAGAACCGGCAACCGATGTCCTGCACGTCGAAGACCAGCGCGTCCAGGCCCGCCAGGTCCCCGGGCGCCGGGGCGCGCTTGCCGTCCCGGTAGAGGCTGATGACGGGAAGGCCCGTGCGGGCGTCCACGGAATCCGGGATGCCTTCCTGGTCGAGCTGGCCGCGGATGCCGTGCTCGGGGCTGAACAGGCGCTCCAGGCGCACCCCGGGGGCCGCCTTGAGGACGTCGGCGGTGGCCCTGCGCCGGTTGTCGATGCCCGTGGCGTTGGTGACCAGGCCGATGCGCAGGCCCTTGAGGGCGGCGAAGCCCGTGCGCTCCAGCACGTCGATCCCGTTGAGCACGGTGGGCACCTCGCCCTTTTCCCGGGGAAGGATCGTGCCTTCGGGCCGCCGCGTGAGGCCCGCGGCGCGGGCCGCCAGCGTCCCCACCTCGTGGTACAGCTCGCGGGTGACGCCCTTGCCGTCCGGGTGCAGGCGCGTGGTGAGCAGCACGAAAAAGGTGCGCGAGGCCGGATCCACCCAGAGGGCCGTGCCCGTCCAGCCCGTGTGCCCATAGGAGCCCAGCCCGAAGAGGTCGCCCCGGGGCTTGCTGAAGGGGGAGTCCAGATCCCAGCCCAGCCCCCGGCGCTCGAACACCGTGGCCGGCGTCTGGACGCTGCGCATCATCGCCAGGGTTCCGGGCCTGAGGACGGGCCCGCCGTCGAGCAGGAAGCGCGCGTACTTCGCCAGGTCGGAGGCGGTGGAGAAGAGCCCGGCGTGGCCGGCCACGCCGCCCATGCGCCGCGCCGTGGGATCGTGCACCACGCCCCTCAGCATGGCGCCGTGCTCGTCGCGCTCGGTGGGGGCGACGTTGGCCGCATCCGGGTGGAAGGTGGAATGGGTCATGCCCAGGGGCCCGAAGACCTCCCGGGCCGCGAAGGCGTCCAGCCCCTGCCCCGACACGCGCCGGACGATCTCGCCCAGGAGGATGAAGTTCACGTCGCTGTAACGGAATTCCAGGCCCGGGGGCGGATCCGGCCTGCAGGCGCAGGCGCGCCGGATGCCTTCCTCGTAGCCGCTCCAGGGATCCGTGAGCGCCACGTCGGGAATGAGGCCTGAGGTGTGCGTGAGCAGGTGGCGCACGGTCACATCGGAAGCGGCGAATTCGGGGAGGTAGTCGCGCACCGGCGCGTCCAGGCTCACCTTGCCGCGCTCCACCAGCACCATCACGCACGGCAGGGTGGCGACCACCTTGGTCAGCGAGGCCACGTCGAAGACGGTGCCTTCGGTCATGGGCTCCACCGAGGGCCACAGGGCCCGGTCGCCCTGCGCCCAGTGCGCGTCCCTCGAGCCGGCGCCCACCCACAGCACCGCCCCGGGGGTCACGTGGCGCGCGATGGCTCCGTCCAGGGCGGCCCTGAGCTCCGCGAGCCCCTTGGGATCGAACGCCTGCGCGTTCAGCACGAATGCGGAAAGCAGGATGAGCATGATTCGCATGCCCCAGCCTAACCGAAGTTCCCCGCGGCCGTCCCCGGAACATGGGCCTCCGCGGCGTCGATTCGCCTGAGAAAAAACCGCACCCGGCAGACCCGGTCTTCCTGGCCGCGCCGGCGCGGGGGAGCCCCAGGGGCGCCCAGGGCCCGTCAGGCCTTGGCCGCCTCCATCTCGGCCGCCCTGGGGAACAGGATGTGGCTCTCCAGGTAGATGTGCAGGTGCAGGTCCTCCTCCAGGTTCTGGAGGCCCATGAAAAGCGACCGGTAGCTGCCGCAGGCGTCCTCGGGGAGCTCGAACGCGTTCGTGAGTTCGCGGATCTCCCGCAGCAGGTCGCCGGCGGCCTCGTGCTCGCCCTGCATGACGCTGATGGGGCCGCGCACGCTGCCGAAGCAGGTGTCGCAGGCGGGCGCGCCGGCCTCCATGCCGCGGATGAAGGGGAACAGGATCCGCTCCTCCTTCTCCAGGTGCGGCATGAGGTCGTCGTAGAGCGCCGTGAAGAGCCGGGCCACCTGCGCCAGTTCCGGGTGGTTGGCGCCGTGGACCCGGGCCACCTTCTCCATGAGCGGGGCCACGCGGTTCAGCTCCTCCCGGGTGAAGACGTGGTGGGTCGCCTCGATGTGGGCGATGAGGTCGGTCATGCTGCCGGCGGCCAGGACCTTGGGGTCCAGGGGCTGGGCGGCGGGGGCCTCCAGGCTCTCCAGGGCCGGCAGGATCTCCGAAACCTGGCGCCCGGCGTGGGTGCACGCCTCGGCGAGGCTGCGGTGGCCGCCGCAGCAGTAGTCGATGTTGTGGCGCTCGAAGAGGCGCATGGTCGCGGGGTGTTCGAGGACGATGTCGCCGATGCGGGTCTGGCTGGTGATGGTGCTGGACATTGGGGGTCCCTCCGCAGACGAATATCCGACCCGTTCAGTCAACTTGCCTTGACGGAGATCAAGGGCCATTCTCCGAACAGGTTTGACCCCGCCCCCGATCCGCCCAATGCAGCCAACCAATACCAATACCAATACCAATACAAACTCTTTTATATCAATTCTTTCATCCTGTTTATCCCCGTCCATCCCCTTCATCCCCGGCGAAAACACAACAGAAATGGGTCGGCGCATCCGTTACCCGATTGCCCCGACCCATCCCTGCTTTTCCTTGGCCGGGGATGAAAGGCCATATGGTTGAACCCAGTTTCCGCTTCGAACGTTGAACCAGGTCGTCGCTCCGGCACCACAGCCTTGGGCCGCCGTGATCAGAACAGCGGCCTCGGGGCCCCCTCGGCCACGGGCTTGACCAGGGACCCGGCCCGCACCCCCAGGAGCCGCAGGCGGCGGTCGAAGGTCACGCGGCGGAGGCAGTCCCGGGCGGCGTCCCGCAGGCCGTCGGCGGAGGCCACGGCCCAGGCCAGCGTCACGTCCCGGGACTGGATGGAGAAGTCGTCGAAGCGCAGCTTGACGCCCACGGTCCGGGCGGCGAGGCCCTTGCGCTCCAGGTCCTGGGCCAGGCGTCCGCAGAGGTCCAGGAGGATGCCGGTGAGGCGCTCGCGGTCCTCCCGCGGGTGCAGGTCCCGCTCGAAGGTGGTTTCCCGGCTCATGGACTTGGCTTCCCGCACGATGGTGAGGGCCCGGCCGTCGCGGCCGTGGGCGGCCTCGTGGAGCCACGCGCCGTAGCTCTGCCCGAACCGCCCCAGGAGCTGTGCGGGATCCGCCGCCGCCAGGTCCCCGATGGTGCGGATGCCCATGGCCCCTAGCTTTTCGAAGGCCTTGGGCCCGATGCCGTTGACCGCCGAGGCCGGCAGCGGCCAGATGCGCGTGGGGATGTCCTCCAGGCCCAGGATGGTGACGCCGTCGGGCTTCTGCAATTCCGACGCGATCTTGGAAAGGAGCTTGTTGGGCGTGATCCCCACCGAGCACGTGAGGCCCGTGGCG
>DBMS01000036.1:7207-9538 GCA_002297665.1 Holophagaceae bacterium UBA692
ATCTCGTCGATGCCCCGGTCCTCGATGAGGGGCGCGATTTCCGCCACGGCGGCCTTGAAGGCGCGGGACACGCGGGAATAGGTCTCGTAGTCCCCCGGCAGCAGGATGGCGTCCGGAGCCAGGGCGGCGGCCTTCATGAGGCCCATGCCCGAACGCACCCCGAAGGCCCGCGCCGGATAGGTGCAGGTGGTGACCACCCCCCGCCCCCGGTAGTCCCGCAGGCGCTGGAACCCCTGCTCTCCCGGGCGCCGGCGCCCGCCGATGACCACGGGCAGCCCCTTGAGTTCGGGAAACTTGAGGAGCTCCACCGACGCGAAGTACGCGTCCATGTCCAGGTGCGCGATTCGCCGGGGAGCGCCGGTATCCATGGTTTCTGTGGGGTGCATAGGGTCGGCCCCGGAGGGAATGACGAAATTATAGCGAACCGGCGCCTCAGCTGCGAGGCAAGGATTGAACCCCCGTGGCCTTCACCGCATCTTTGACCCAGGATTCAACCCCCGCCGAACCGAGGGGGTCCAACCAGACGAAAGGAGCGGACCATGGCCACTTCCAGCAGGTTCCCCACCATCCTCCGTTTCGCGGCCCTTTCCCTCATCGCCTGCTCGGCCTTCGCCAGCCAGCCCTGGTTCCGGGGCGGCGGCCATCCGGGCCGAAGCGGCGGCTACCATCCCGGCTACGGCGGCTTCCGGGTCCACCCCGGCTACCACGCCGGCCCGGGCCTGCGCGTCTACGGCACCATGGGCGTCCTCCCCCGGGGCTACGTCACGTACCGCTGGGGCGGCTCCCCCTACTACATGCACGGCGGCCATTGGTACCGCCCCTGGCGCGGCGCCTACCTGGGCTGCTACCCCCCCGTGGGCCTCTACCTGGACCTCCTGCCCCTGGGCTTCGCCACGGCCGTGTACGGCGGGGTGCGCTACTACACCTACGAGGACGTGTACTACACGGATTCCCCGACGGGCGGCTACGTGGTGGCCGATCCTCCCGAGCGGGAGGAGGCCCGAAGGCCCGCGCCCGAGCAGGACGCCCTCCTGGTGAGCCCCCGGGAAGGCCAGAGCGCGGAGAAGATGAAGGCGGACCGTGCCGACGCCCAGCGCCACGCCCGCAAGGTCAGCGGCTACGACCCGGCCTACAGCGACCCCTCCGACCCGGGAACGCCCCGGGCCCGCCGGGCCTACCAGAAGGCCCTGCGGTCGTACCTCGAGGAGCGCGGCTACACGGTGGATTGAGCCCGGGCGCCCACCTCGGCTACCATGGCTCATCCCTCGCAAGATGAGGCCTGGAGGCCGCCATGCTCCGCTCCATCCCCCTCGCCCTGGCCCTCGCCGCGGCCCTGCCCGCCCAGGAGGCGCCCGAAGCCCGCATCAAGCGCCTGGAAGCCCAGGTGGAGAACCTGACCTGGGAGCTGGACCAGGTGCGCAAGTCCGCCGACGACGCCCTCTTCTGGCTGCGCCTTTCGGACGTGGCCGAGGTGGACAAGGTCATCCTCACGGGCCCGCCCAACCCCAAGGGCCAGGAGACCTACGGCATCCGCAACGAGCGCCACCCCCTGCGGATCTACGCGTACACCTTCGTTCCGAAGAACCTGGACAAGGCCCGCAAGCACCCCGCCATCCTCCTCAGCCACGGCGGCGTCCACGCCGACTTCGGCACCTACCACGCCCACCTGGTGCGGGAGATGGTGGCACGCGGCTACATCGTCGTGGCCCCCGAGTACCGGGGCTCCACGGGCTACGGCAAGGGCCTGCACGACGCCATCGACTACGGCGGCCTGGAGAACGGCGACGTGGTGGCCTGCCGCGACTGGGCCGTGGAGGAGCTGCCCGTGGACCCCCGGCGCGTGGCCCTGGTGGGCTGGAGCCACGGGGGCATGATCAGCCTCATGGCCGGCTTCGACCATCCCGAGAAGTTCGCCTGCATCTACGCGGGCGTTCCCGTGAGCGACCTGCTGGCCCGCGTGGCCTACGCCGGCGAGGAGTACCGCGACGACCGGACGGTGCGGACCATGTTCGGGAAGGCCCCCACCGAGGACGTGGAGCTCCTGCGCCGGCGCAGCCCCATCTGGAACGTGCACAAGCTCAAGCTCCCCCTCATGGTCACCAGCACCACCAACGACCGGGACGTGAACGTGGTGGAGGTGGAACAGCTCATCACCCACCTCAAGGCCGCCGGCAAGACCTTCGACTGGAAGATCGAGCAGGACGCCCCCGGCGGCCACGGCTGGGACCGCATCGACACCAGCTACGCACGAAAGGCCCGCAAGGCGATGTACGACTTCCTGGCCAAGCACCTGGGCCGGTGAGCAGCACGCCGCACGCGGAAACGGACGCA
>DBMS01000036.1:9572-15394 GCA_002297665.1 Holophagaceae bacterium UBA692
CCCCCCTGTGGGTGGCAAACCGAGAAAGGCATTGCCGGTCTCACGGTTGGGTTGAGGATGCGATCCGTGGTGTGGTAGATGCCTCCAAGCAAGGCGCCTTCAAGGGCGCCTGGGCCGAACCCAGGCCCTGATGTCGCGGCTGCGCCGGCCAGTCCTCCCGTGATCCCCCATTGGGCCATGGTTTTGGCCAAGTCCATGGGGTTGATGGAGTAGTCATTTGAAGGCCCGGCTTGTGGCCGATACGGATAGGTTGGCGGCGGAGCCATCCCGCCGCGGATCTGATTCAAGGCGTCTTCGGCCAACAAGGAGCCGGAGAAAATCGGCTGTGGCATTTTTACCTCCCTATGCGTTTGGATTGATGCGTTGGAAGTTGACGTGTTCGCGGCGTCCTGGCTACTCAGACAATGTCCGGCCGGTGCGCGAGAACCAAGTGGAGCACTCAGGACATCGCCAGTCGCCCCAGAAGAATTCACGAAACGTCCTGGGCAGGCGGAATGTTGGGATGGGAAAATTGCATTTCGGACAATACCGGTCCGCTCGGGCCTTTTCCGCGAGGATGGCCAGGAACCCAATGAATATCCCGATGGCCGCCTTGCGGATGGTCAGATCCATGTCCACCTCCCGCGCATCGAAAGCCCAGGTCACCCCCGGAAATTCCTTCCCGGTACCATCATGTACGGAATGGGCGTGGTAGGTTCCCATTCCGCCACATCCCTCCCAGCCACGGTTGTCCCTGGGGCTCGGCCTTGGGTTCACCCAGGGCCTGCTTGGCCTGCTCCAGCAGCCCTCCGGGCTGTGCCGAGGCGTAGAGGCCGGCGTGCCGGATCTTGCGGAAGCCGGGCGGCAGCACGTGCTGGACCAGGCGGGCCACGAACTCGACCGGAGCCAAGCTCAGGGTGCGGCCAAACTTGCTGCGGAAGGTCACCTTGTCATCGGTGACCTCGACCAGCCGGGAGTTGGCGATGCCCACCCGGTGCGTATAGCGCCCGAGGTACTGGAGGACGTGGCTGGACTTGCGAAACGGCTTCCTGACGTGGGCGACCCAACTCTTGTCCCTTGGGTGGGCCTGGTCTGATTGGGGCCATTAGGAATTGACGCATCCCTGATACAGGACTAATCAAAAGGGCCACCTTAAAAGTGGCCCTAAGTATTGATTCTATTGGAGGCGCCGATCGGAATCGAACCGATGAATGGCAGATTTGCAGTCTGCGGCCTTACCACTTGGCTACGGCGCCAGAACCCTCATGCTACCACAGTCTGGCCGGATCGGCCCTCCCAAAGTCGAGGTGGGGCCCGCGGCGCGGAGGGGGCCGCGTTCCTGGGGGGCGGCGGCGGCCGGCGGGACGTATATTGGGGCATCCCCCCGTCCCGATGGAGGTCCCGTGGTCATCCTGGACGTGTGCGGCCTTTGTGGAGGCCTGGGCTTTCTGCGGATCTACGCGGGGGACGGGCGGACCTCGGCCCGGTGCCCGGCCTGCCACGGCGGGGGCGGGGTGGAGCCCTGGCGCCAGGCGGGCGGAACCGGGCGGGAGGGATGGCGGTACGGCCCCACCCGGCGGCGGGACGACGCGGACGTGCGCTTCGCGCTGCGGGTGCGCGCGGAGCGGGAATTCCGGTGGACGAACCGCTGAAGGGACGGCTATGACACGCCCCGGATGGGGAATTTTCATCCGGAATTCACGGTCCGGGCCTCGCGCAGGTGCCCCATTTGCCTAAATTGGGGGAACACCGCAGGCCGGACCGGAGGAGGCGACATGTCGCGAACCGCGCCGCACACTGTCCAATGCGCAGGCTGCCGAAGGATCTTCGTGAACCCGTTCTGGATGCGGGAACGCAGGGAGTACCACGTCACGTACCGCACCAGCGTGTGCCCCCAGTGCATCGACCTGGGGGGCGGCCGGCGGCCCCTGCCCCGGGATTCCGCGTCTCCCCCGAAGAAGGCGAGCCAGGCG
Organism: Holophagaceae bacterium UBA692; assembly: GCA_002297665.1. GTDB lineage: Bacteria > Acidobacteriota > Holophagae > Holophagales > Holophagaceae > Mesoterricola. The sequence continues at coordinate 11,525 of DBMS01000036.1, forward strand.
TGAAACGAATCAGGGCCTCCGAAGAGGCCCTGATTGTCTGGAGCGGGTGAAGGGATTTGAACCCTCGACTTCAACCTTGGCAAGGTTGCACTCTACCACTGAGTTACACCCGCGGGGGAGATTCAAGACTACCACATCCGGCCGGAACGTCAACCCCGATTTGCTTCGCCGCAGGCGGGGCAGATGCCGAAAAGGTTGAGTTGGTGCCGAGTTATGCGGTACCCGCTCATCTTTTCCATGCCGGCCAGGCTCGATTCGATGCCGCAGGCGTCCACCTCAACGGTCCGTCCGCACGACTCGCAGGACAGGTGGTGGTGGTGCGACGAGGAGCGGCACAGGACGAACCGCATCACCTGGTCGGGGCCCTGCAGGCTCTCCGCCCAGCCCTCGGCCACGAAGCGCTCCAGGTTCCGGTAGACGGTGGGCACGCCCGACCGGCCCTTTTCCAGGCGCTCCCAGATCTCCTCCACCGTGAGCGGGCGGTCCGAGGTCTGCAGCACCTTGAGGATGGCCTCCCGCTGCGGCGTCTGGCGCATGCCTGCGGCCCTCAGGGAAGGGGTCTGGGAATGGGCATGCTCGGCGTGCGACATGGTCCCAGGATGCCAAAAAAGGCAGGCTCCCGGATATTTTTCTCTGAAAACCGCGCGGGGGAAGGCATCCTTACCCCATGACCCTCCAGGAAACGGTCCCGAAAGCGGCGAGGGAGAGCGCCCCGCCCTTCCTGCCCCTGGCCTTCAGGCTGGCGGCCTCCTTCGGCCTGGCCGTGCTTCACCTGGCCCTGCCGGGGGAGGCGCCGGGCCCGTCGGAAGGCCTCTACCTCGCCCTGCTGGGCGCCCTGTTCCTGGAAAGCGTCTGGGAGGCGGCGCGGGGGCACAGCCGCGGCGGCGCGCCCTTCGCCCAGCCGGGGCCCGCGTGGATCCGCGTCAACCTCATCCTCGACCTGGCGCTGGTCACCCTCATCATCGCCTTCCACGGCGTGGACCAGGAGCGCCTGGCCACCATCTACATCTTCCCGGTGCTGGCCTCGGCCTTCTACCTCCACATCGCCGAGATCGTGGCGGTGGGCCTGCTCAGCTCCGCGGCCCACATCGCCTGCGTCCTGCTCTTCACCTCCGGCGCCCTGCCGCCCTTCGGCCACTCGGGACCCATCGGGGTGGAGCCCTACCAGATCGCCTACCTCCTGGGCTTCGCCTCCCTCCAGATCTTCGGGGCCACGCTGGTGGTGGTGGTGATCCGCAGCCACATGGAAGGCCTGCGCACCGACCTGAGCCGCAGCGAGGCCGCCGTGGACGAGCTGAGCGCCCTGTACCGGCGGGTCTTCGAGTCCATGTTCTCGGGGCTGATCACCGTGGACCTGCAGGGGCGGATCACGTCGGCCAACCCCGCGGCGGAGAAGATCCTCCATTCCAGCCTCGTCCCGGGTTCGCCCATCGGGCCCGCGGGGTTCGGCGACCTGCAGGACCTGGGGCACCAGGTCAAGGAGCAGCGCTTCGAGATCGCCTTCCAGGCCGCGGACGGGGAGCGGCGCATCGTGGGCGGCAACCTGGCCCCCCTGCTGGGTTTCGAAGGCGAGCCCACCGGGCACCTCCTGGTGTTCCAGGACCTCACCGAGATCAAGGCGCTGGAGGAGCGCACGCGCATCTCCGAGCGCATGGCCACGGTGGGCGAGCTCTCCAGCGAGATGGCCCACGAGCTGCGCAACCCGCTGGCCTCGATCCTCGGCTGCGTCCAGCTCCTCAAGCAGGGCGAGCGGCCCCGGGCCATGACGGAGCGGGTGCTCACCATCCTCCTGCGGGAATCCGAGCGCGTGAGCGCCATCGTGACCGACTTCCTGGACTTCACCCGCCCCCGGCCCGCGCGCATCCAGCCCATCGCCCTGGACGCCGTGGCCGACGAGCTCAAGGCCAGCTGGGAGACCGACCCCCGCACCGGGGGCCTCGCCCTGGAGGTGGAGGAACCGCCCCCCGCGATGGTGCTGGGCGATCCCGCCTGGGTGCACCAGATCTTCACCAACCTCCTGAGCAACGCCCGCAAGGCCGTGAGGGACGTGCCGGCCCCGGCCATCCGCGTGGGGTTCCGCGTCCAGGGCGCCTCCGTGAGGGCCACCGTGGCCGACAACGGCTGCGGCATGACCGCGGAGCGCCGCCGCACGATCTTCATGCCGTTCTCCAGCGGCTTCGAGGAGGGCACGGGGCTGGGCATGAGCCTGGTGTTCCAGTTCGCCCAGCAGATGGAATGGGCCCTCCAGGTGGAGAGCGAGGTGGGCGCGGGAACCACCGTGACCCTTAAAATTCCGCTTGCCCCGGGAACTTTTTCCCCGCCCGGGAAATATCAATTATGAATTCTCGGAAGTGGCCGGAAAACCTTGCCAATTCCCCTGGAAGGTGGGACATTGCCTTTACTTTTTGACGTCGGTCACGGGGTAGGGGAATTCCCCACGAGGATTAACCAACCCTTGCCGTTTTAGCATTTTCAGGATCCACCATGAATCGAAAGCTCATACGTCCCAACCTGACGGCCATCAAGGAAAAAATCGGGCGCACGCCCAAGGCCCCGGCCCCGGCCGATGCCCCCACCGTGGTCAAGCCCCCGGCCGAGGCCGCCATCGCCGGCAACGGCGGGCCCGGGCCCGACGCGGCCAGCCTGCCCCAGGGCACCAGCAGCCCCCGCCGCAAGATCGCGCCCCCCGAACAGACCAACGCCGAGAGCTTCTACTACCTCAAGCAGATGCAGGCCAAGACGCCCATGGTGATCGTGCTCCAGGACGACGAGAAGCTCAGGGGCGTCATCGAGTGGTACGACAAGCACTGCCTGAAGATCAACCGGGTGAAGGAACCCAACGTCGTCGTCCCCAAGCACAACATCAAGTACATCTACAAGGCCGACGAGGAGCCCCGCATCCGCCGCAGCCGCGGGGGCAAGAAGGAAGACGCGTCCTCCCCCGACGTGGAACTGCCCCTCTACGACTGAACATGACGCTTCCCCGCATCGTGGTCACGCTCGGCGATCCCTGTGGGATCGGCCCCGAGCTTCTGCTCCGCACCCTGCCGGAACTGGCCGCGGGCGCCTCCGTCACGGTGGCCGGGGCCCGCGCCGGGGTGGACCTGCTGGCCGGGGGCCCCGTGCCCTTCGCCTGGGAAGGCGACCACCTGGTCACCGGGGGATGCCGGGTTCCCTGGATCGACCCCACCCCGGACATCGGGACGGCCGCCCTCGTCCTGGGCCAGGGCGGCGCGGCCTCGGGACGCGCGGCGGTGGAAGGGGTCCGGGCCGGCGCCCTGCGGGTGCAGGCGGGCCTGGGCGACGCCCTGGTGACCCTGCCCCTTTCCAAGGCCGCGGCCCACGCGGCGGGGTACCCCATTCCGGGCCACACGGAGTTCCTCCAGGCCCTGGCGGGGTCGCCCATCACCCGCATGGCCTTCGCCAGCCCGGGGCTTTGCGTGGTGCTCCACACCGTGCACCAGAGCCTGCGCTCGGTGATCGACGAACTGGACGAGGATGCGGTGGCCGAGACCCTCTCCTTCGCCGCGGACCGCTTCGGGCAGCTGGCGGGCCGCCCCGGGCTGCGGGTCGCCGTCGCCGGGCTCAACCCGCACGCCGGCGAGGACGGGGCGATGGGGCGCGAGGAGATCGAGGTGATCACCCCGACTCTGGAGCAGTTGCGCCGCGAGGGTCTCGAACTGATCGGTCCCCTGCCTGCCGACACCCTGTTCACCCCGCCGGTGCTGGCCCGGGGCGATGCGGTGCTGGCCATGTATCACGACCAGGGCCTGGCCGTGCTCAAGTACGCCACCTTCGGCCAGGGCATCAATGTCACCTTGGGCCTGCCGGTGATCCGCACCTCGGTGGACCACGGCACCGCCTTCGACA
>DBMS01000272.1:0-1879 GCA_002297665.1 Holophagaceae bacterium UBA692
TCGAACAGGTCGCCGGCGCCGTGGTGCCCCTCTGGGCGGGCCAGACCTCCCAGGCCCGGGCGGAGATGGAAGAGGCCATCACGGCCCTCACCGGACGCTTCTCGGCCATGCAGCGGAACCTGAAGGAGGCCGTCCACTCCGCGGGCCTGGAAACGAACCGGAACCTCCAGGCCACCATCGAGGGGGGCGCCGCCGCCCTGCACGGAGTGGTGGAGGACCTGGAGGCGGGCGCCAGGGCGCGCAACGAGGTGCTGGAGAAGATCCAGGACCTGGCGGCCATCACCGAGGAGCTGCGCANNATCGCCAACCAGACCAACCTCCTGGCCCTGAACGCCGCCATCGAGGCCGCCCATGCCAGGGAACTGGGCAGGGGCTTCGCCGTGGTGGCCGACGAGGTGCGCAAGCTCAGCATGCGCTCGGGCACCACCGGCAACGCCATCACCTCCAAGGTGGCCTGGGTGAACAAGTCGCTCCTGGACACCCTCGCCGCCACCCAGGCCTTCGCCGTCACCGACGCCGCCATCGTGCAGAAGGCCGACGCCACCATCAAGAAGGTGGTCGAGGACATCCAGGAAGGCGTGGGCCTCCTGTCCGATTCCGCCCAGCGCTTCGAGGGGGTGGGGGTCCACATGGGGCAGGAGATCTCCAGCACCCTCGTCCACCTGCAGTTCCAGGACCGGGTGGGGCAGATCCTCCAGAGCGTCGTGGCGGACATGGAGAAGTTCAGCCACCGCCTCGAGCACCATCCCTCAAGCCTGGAAGTGGACCAGTGGCTCGCCGAGCTCGCGACCACCTACACGACCTCCGAACAGCTGGCCATCCACCGTGGGGAGCAGGCCTCCCAGGACACGGATTCCGACATCACCTTCTTCTGAGTGGACCCCATGGCAAAGACCATCATGATCATTGACGATTCCGTGAGCCTCCGGCAGGTGGTGGCCATCGCGCTTGCCGGGGCCGGGTACGACGTAATCGAGGCCTGCGACGGGCAGGACGCCCTGGCCAAGCTCACCGGCCAGAAGGTCCACCTGATGATCTGCGACGTGAACATGCCCAACATGGACGGCATCACCTTCCTCAAGTCCATCCGGGTCCATCCGGCCTACAAGTTCACCCCGGTGATCATGCTCACCACCGAGGCCGGCGAGGACAAGAAGCGCGAAGGGCAGGCCGCGGGCGCCCGGGCCTGGGTGGTCAAGCCCTTCAAGCCCGAGCAGCTGCTCGTGGCCGTTTCCAAGCTGATCCTTCCCTGAGGCCGGCCATGATCTCCTTCGCGCGCGACCAGCACACCCTCCTCCTTTCGGGGGAGCTCACCATCTACCACGCCGCCGAGGCCAGAACGCGCCTCGGGGAGGAACTGGCCGCGGACCCGGCCCTGGAGGTGGACCTCTCGGGCGTCGAGGAGCTCGACACCGCCGGCGCCCAGGTGCTCCTCTGGCTCAAGCGCGAGGCCCGGGCCAGGGGTGGCGCCGTGCCCTTCACCCGCCACAGCCCCGCCGTCCTGGAAGTGCTCGACCAGCTCAACCTGGCCGGCGCGTTCGGGGACACCCTGCTCATCGCACCCACCGCCTGAGGCAACCATGGACATGGACCAGGTCAAGCAGACCTTCATCATCGAATGCCGCGAGCTGCTGGCCTCCATGGAGGAGGCGCTCCTGACCGTGGAGGACCAGGCCGACGCCACGGAATCCATCAACGCCATCTTCCGCGCCGTGCACACCATCAAGGGTTCGGCGGGGCTGTTCGGGCTGGATCCCATCGTGCGCTTCGCCCACACGGTGGAAAGCGTCATGGACCGGGTGCGGGGCGGCCGCCTCGCCCTGAACCCCGAGCTGGTGGGCCTGTTCCTGGAGTGCCACGACCACCTGGTGCGCATGCT
>DBMS01000272.1:1896-13798 GCA_002297665.1 Holophagaceae bacterium UBA692
GCGGCCCTGGTGCCCTGGCTCGAGGGCGGGGTGGCCACCGTGGCCCCCGCCGTGCATCCCGAATTGGCCCGGCGTCCGGAAGGCGGCGGGGACCACTGGCACATCTCCGTGCGGTTCTCGCCCAACGTGCTCCAGAACGGCATGGACCCCCTTTCCTTCGTGCGGTACCTGCGCACCCTGGGGCGCATGGTCGGCCTGCATTCCCTGCTGGAGAAGCTCCCCGCCGGGGAGGCCTTCGACCCCGAGGCCTGCTACCTGGGCCTGGAGATGGACCTGGAGACCGACGCCGACCGCAAGACCCTGGAGGACGTCTTCGAGTTCATCCAGGACGACAGCCGGATCCGCCTGATCCCGCCCCGCTCCAAGGTGGAGGAGTACCTGGCCCTCATCCAGGCCCTGCCCGAGGAGGAGCACTTCCTCGGGGAGATCCTGGTGGCCGGCGGCTGCATCACCCCCCACGACCTGGAGACGGCCCTGCAGGTGCAGAAGGACGAGGACCCCGGGCGCATGATCGGGACGATCCTGGTGCAGGACCAGTCCGTTCCGCCCCCGGTGGTCGCCGCCGCCCTCGAGAAGCAGAAGCGCTTCCAGGACAAGCAGGCCAACGAGATGAAGGTGGTGAAGGTCGCCGCCGAGAAGCTCGACAAGCTGGTTAACCTGGTGGGCGAGCTGGTCATCGCGGGCGCCAGCGCCCAGGCCCTGGCCAGCCACGCCAAGGAATCCCGGCTCCTGGAGGCCACCGCCACCTTCAACAAGCTGGTGGAGGAGATCCGCGACAACGCGCTGAGCCTGCGCATGGTGCAGATCGGCGAGACCTTCAGCCGCTTCAGGCGCATCGTGAGGGACGTGAGCCGGGAACTGGGCAAGGAGATCGAGCTGGAGATCCAGGGCGCTGAAACCGAACTGGACAAGACCATCGTGGAGAAGATCGCCGACCCGCTCATGCACATCGTGCGCAACTCCATCGACCACGGCATCGAGTCCGCCGAGGTGCGCATGGCCCGGGGCAAGCCGGCCACGGGCTCGCTCTCGCTCAACGCCTTCCACGAGTCGGGCAGCATCGTCATCGAGGTGGCCGACGACGGCGGGGGCCTGGACCGGGCCCGGATCCTGGCCAAGGCGGTGGAGAAGGGCCTGGTGCAAGCCGGGGCGGACCTGTCCGACGCCGAGGTGCACGCCCTCATCTTCGAGCCGGGGTTCTCCACCGCCTCCGCCGTGAGCAACCTCTCGGGCCGGGGCGTGGGCATGGACGTGGTGCGCCGGAACATCGACGAACTGCGCGGGACGGTGGAGATCGAGAGCTACGAGGGCTCGGGCACCACCATGCGCATCCGCCTCCCCCTGACGCTCGCCATCATCGACGGGTTCCGGGTGGAGGTGGAGTCCACCTGCTACGTCATCCCCCTGGACACGGTCATCGAGTGCCTGGACCTGGGCCCCTTCCTGGAGTCCGAGGAGAACCACCTCATCAACCTCCGGGGCGAGGTGCTGCCCTTCCTCCGGCTTCGGGAGGTCTTCGCCGTGCCGGGGCCCAGGCCCGCCAAGGAGCGGGTGGTGGTCATCCAGTACGGCGAGACCCGCGCCGGAATCGTGGTGGACAAGCTCCTGGGCGAATTCCAGACGGTCATCAAGCCTCTGGGCGAGCTCTTCCGCAACCTCCGGGGCGTGGGGGGCTCCACCATCCTGGGCACCGGGGAGGTGGCCCTCATCCTCGACGTCCCCCAGCTCGTGCAGCTCGCCACCCGCCGGGGCAGGAACGCCTCTTCGGCCCTTTCCATGCAGGCATCTGAACAGGGGCGCCCGTGAACTGGTTCAAGCACCTCCCCCTTGCCACCCAGCTGATCCTGGCCTTCGTCCTGGTCGCCCTCATCGCCGGGGGCGTCGGAGCCATCGGGATCGCCAACCTCGACAAGCTGGCCACCAGCGACCGGTACATGTTCGACGCGGCCACCGCGCCCATGAAGAACCTGGACGCCATCAACGGCAACTTCCAGCTCGTGCGGAACTCGCTCAGCAAGACCATCGCCGCCCCCGACAAGGAGAAGCTGGCCATGGTCCTGAAGGCCTACGAGAACAACTGGAAGCTCATGCAGGACGCCATGACCGCCTACGCCGCCCAGGCCACCTCCGCCGAGGAGAAGGCCAACCTCGCCCGGCTGCGGGAGCTGACCGTCACCTACGACAAGGAGGTGGCCCAGCCCATGATCCGCTTCCGGAACGAGAACAAGATCGCCGATTCGGTGGCCGTGTCCTACAGCGCCAACGTCGGCAAGATCACCAACGAGCTCAACGGGGTGATCGAGAAGATGATCCGGGACAACGTGGAGGAGGCCGAAGGCATCGCCGCCGCCAATGCCGCCACCGCCCGGTCCGCGTCCACCCAGATGGCCGTGGCCATCGGCCTGGGAATGCTCCTGGCGGTGGGCCTGGGGCTCCTGGTGACGGCCCTCATCAAGAAGCAGGTGGGCGGCGAACCCGCCTACGCCGCCTCCGTCGTGCGCCAGGTGGCCGAAGGCAACCTCGCCCTGGAGGTGGTGACGGCCCGGGGCGACACCGAAAGCATGATGGCCTCCATCCAGGTCATGGTTCGAAAGCTCTCGGACGTGATGGGCCAGGTGCAGGAAGCCTCGGACATGCTGGTGGGCGCCTCGGACCAGCTGAGTTCCACGGCCCAGTCCCTGAGCCAGGGCGCCAGCGAACAGGCCGCCAGCGTGGAGGAGACCAGCGCCTCCATGGAGGAAATGAGCGCCTCCATCGCCCAGAACAACGAGAACGCCAAGGTCACCGGCGACCTGGCCTCCCGCACGGCCCTGGAGGCCCGGGACGGCGGCAAGGCGGTGAAGGAGACCGTGGGCGCCATGAAGCAGATCGCCCAGAAGATCGCCATCATCGACGACATCGCCTACCAGACCAACCTGCTGGCCCTGAACGCCGCCATCGAGGCGGGCCGGGCCGGGGAGCACGGCAAGGGCTTCGCCGTGGTGGCCGCCGAGGTGCGCAAGCTGGCCGAACGCAGCCAGGTGGCCGCCGAGGAGATCAGCGGGCTCGCCTCGGGCAGCGTGGAACTGGCGGAACGGGCGGGTAGCCTCCTGGACACCATCGTCCCCTCCATCCAGAAGACCGCCGACCTGGTCCTGGAGATCGCCGCCGCCTCCGCGGAGCAGAATTCCGGCGTGGGCCAGATCAACGCCGCCATCGGCCAGATCAGCCAGGCGGTGGCCCAGAACGCGGCGGCTTCCGAGGAACTGGCGTCCACGTCCGAAGAAGTGAACGCCCAGGCGCAGGAAATGCAGGGGACCATCGCCTTCTTCCAGCTGGCGGGCACCCGCGCCCGGGTCGTGAAGCGGCCGGCGGCCAAGCCCGCGGCTCCGGTTGCCAGGCGCCCGGCCAGGTCCCTGGAAGCCAACGAGGATGATTTTTCCCGATTCTGACGGAAGGAGACGCCCATGGCGGAAGCGATGCAGGTCAACAAGCGCACCCGGGCCACGGTGGAGAAGGCCCAGGTGGAGAAGAAGGACCAGTTCCTGGCCTTCGTGCTGGGCGGGGAGCATTTCGCCATGGACATCCGGTCCATCAAGGAGGTGATCCAGTACGGCGCCCTCACCGAAGTCCCCCTCATGCCGGACTTCATCCGGGGCGTGATCAACCTGCGCGGAGCGGTGGTGCCGGTGATCGACCTTTCGGTGCGGTTCGGCCGCCCCGCCACCGACGTGGCGCGGCGCACCTGCATCGTCATCCTGGAGGTGGAGCAGGAGGGCGACATCGTGGAGCTGGGGGTCATCGTGGACCACGTGAGCGAGGTGCTGGAGATCGGCGCCTCGGAGATCGAGCCCGCCCCGTCCTTCGGCAGCACCCTGCGCAGCGACTTCCTGGCCGGCGTGGGCAAGGTGGGCGGCAAGTTCGTCATCCTGCTTGACGTCAACCACGTGCTCTCCATCGACGAGATGGCGGCCCTGGGGGCCGGCGGGTCCCGGGCGGACGCTTCGTGACCGTTCGCCCCCCATCTCAAGGCCTCCCGCTGGCGACCGGGTCGCCGGCCATCACCGACGTGGAGTTCGGCCGCATCCGCACCCTGGTGAAGCAGCTCACCGGCATCAACCTTTCGGACCAGAAGAAGGCCCTGGTGGTGGGCAGGCTCGGCAACCGCCTGCGCCACCGCGGCGTATCCTCCTTCGCCGAGTACCTCAAGATCCTCCAGGACCCGTCCGAGAAGATCGAGCTCCAGACGGCCATCGACATGATGACCACCAACGAGACCTCCTTCTTCCGGGAGCCCGAGCACTTCCGCATCCTGGCCGACCACATCCGCGGCCTGCGCCCCGTGCCCTTTCCCTTCAAGGTCTGGAGCGCGGCCAGCTCGAGCGGGGAGGAGGCCTACACCATCGCCATGGTCCTGTCCGACCTGCTGGGCACCGCCGACTGGCAGGTGCTGGGCACCGACATCAGCACCCGCGTCCTGGAGCGGGCCCGCACCGGCCTCTACCCCATGGAGCGCAGCGCCGGCATCCCCAAGGAGCTGCTGCACGCCCACTGCCTCAAGGGCACCGGAAAACAGGAGGGCATGTTCCTCGTCAGCCGGCATCTAAGGCAGCGGGTGACCTTCACCCAGGCCAACCTCATCCAGCCCCTGCCCAGGCTGGGCCCTTTCGACGTCGCCTTCCTCAGGAACGTGCTCATCTACTTCGAACCTCCCCAGAAAAAGCTCGTGGTGGACGCCGTGGCGGGCCAGGTCAAGCCGGGGGGCCTCCTCATCGTCGGCCACTCCGAGAGCCTCACCGGGCTCGACCACAACCTCACCCCCCTTCGCCCGACGGTGTACCGTGTCCCCTGAGCCCATCAAGGTCCTTATCATCGACGACTCCGCGGTGGTGCGGCAGGCCCTCACGGAGATCCTCGGGAAGGACAGGGGCATCAAGGTCATCGGGCAGGCCATGGATCCGCTTTTCGCCATGGAGAAGATGAAGAAGGAGTGGCCCGACGTCATCCTCCTGGACGTGGAGATGCCGCGCATGGACGGCATCACCTTCCTGCGCAAGATCATGGCCGAGCGCCCCACGCCGGTCATCATCTGCTCGTCGCTGACCGCCAAGGGCGCCGAGACCACCATGCAGGCCCTGGCCGCGGGCGCCTTCACCATCTTCACCAAGCCCACCCTGGGCGTGAAGTCCTTCCTGGAGGACAGCTCGGGCGATCTGGTCACCGCGGTGCGGGCCGCCGCCGGGGCCCGGGTCACCCGGGTGCTCAAGCCCGTCCCGCCCAAGTCCAATGCGGACATCGTGATGCCGCCGGGGGGCGAGGCCATGGCGGTGACCACCGACCGGTTCACCGCCATCGGCACCTCCACGGGCGGCACCCAGGCCCTGGAGTTCGTGCTGGCCTCGCTGCCCCGCACCTGCCCGGGCATCGTGGTGGTCCAGCACATGCCCGAGAAGTTCACCGCGGCCTTCGCGGCCCGGCTCGACAGCATCTGCGAGATCGAGGTGCGGGAAGCGAAGACCGGCGACCGCGTCCTGGCCGGGCGGGCCCTCATCGCCCCCGGCGGCAAGCACCTGGTGGTGCGCCGCAGCGGCGCCCAGTACGTGGCCGAGGTGGTCTCGGCGCCTCCCGTGAACCGGCACTGCCCCTCGGTGGACGTGCTCTTCCGGTCCGTGGCCAAGTACGCGGGCCGCAACGCCCTGGGCGTCATCATGACCGGCATGGGCGACGACGGCGCCCGGGGCCTGCTGGAGATGAAGCAGGCCGGCGCCCACACCCTGGCCCAGGACGAGGAGAGCTGCGTGGTCTTCGGCATGCCCAAGGAGGCCATCAAGCTGGGCGCCGCGGACAAGGTCGTGCCGCTCTCCCAGATCCCCGAGCTCATCGCCCGCTGAATCCGGAGCCCGATCATGGAATCCTCCGAAACCATCCTGATCATCGACGATGACGCGGGTCTCCGGGTGGCCCTGCGGGCCTTCCTGGAAGGCATCGGCCTGCGGGTGCTGGACGCTCCGGACGGCGCCCTGGGCCTGGACCTGGCCCGCCGGGAGCGCCCCGACGTGGTCCTGCTGGACCTGACCATGCCGGGAATCAACGGATACGACGTCTGCCGGGAGCTCCTTGCCCAGGCCGCGGAAGGGCCGCCCGTGGTGATCGTCATGAGCGGCCTCCTGGGCACGTCCCAGCGGGTGAGAGCGTTCCACTCCGGCGCCGTGGACTGCCTGGCCAAGCCCATCCAGTACGAGGAGGTGGAGGTCCGGGTGAAGACGCACCTGGCCATCCGCCGCAAGACCCAGGAGGTGCGGGAGAGCCGGGACAGCCTGGGCAAGGCCCTCCACGACGCCGGCGTCATGAACCGGAACCTCCTGGCCCTCAACGACAAGCTCAAGCATTCCGAGGAGGTCAAGACGCGCTTCCTGGCCCTGATGCGCAACGAGATCAACAACCCCCTGGGCAGCATCATGGCCCTGGCCGACCGCATCGCCGACGCGGCCCTTCCTCCCGCCAAGGCGCGGGAACTGGCGGCCCTGGTCAAGGACGAGGCCTTCCACCTGGACTGCCAGATCCGCAACGTCTTCGCCGCCGCCGAAGTGGAGGCCGGCGAGGCCAGCCCGTTCCTGGCCCGCGTCGACGTGGCCTCGGTGGTGCGCGACGTGGCGGCCTCCTTCGCGGTCAAGGCCCGGGAACGGGACCTCGCCCTGACCACCCGCATCCAGGGCCTCGAGGAGGACTTCCCCACCGACGCCGACATGCTCCACCACATCCTTTCCAACCTGGTGTCCAACGCCGTCCAGCACGGCCAGGGCCCCGTCGAGGTGCGCGCCGGCCTGAGCGGGGCCTGCCTGACGCTGGAGGTCCAGGACGGGGGCCCGGGCATTTCCGAATACGCCCTCAAGAGCCTCTTCGAGCCCTTCCGGAACGAGGACGGCCCCTTCAAGGTGGCCCGGGGCCAGGGCCTGGGCCTGGTGGTGGTGCGGGCCCTTGTGGAGATCCTGGACGGCCGGATCCACGTGGACAGCGCGCCCGGGAAGGGCAGCCTCTTCCGCGTGGAACTGCCCAGGGCCCCGTTCCTGGCCAACCCCCAGGCCCGCGCCCAGGACGACAACATCCTCTTCTTCGACGAGCCCCAAGCGTTCTGACCATGGACCCGGTCCTGGAGAAGGTCCCCAGCCACTACCTCTACCCCTGCATGGTGTTCGCCCACCGCCAGGCGTTCGAGGTGACGACGGTGCTGGGCTCCTGCGTGGCGGTCTGCCTGTGGGACGCCGGGATGCAGATGGGGGGGATCAACCACTACATGCTGGCCCTGTGGAACGGGGACGGCCTGCCCACGCCCAAGTACGGCAACATCGCCATCCAGAAGCTCATCCGGGCCATGCTGGACCGGGGCTGCACCCGGGAGCGCCTGGTGGCCAAGGTCTTCGGCGGCGGCAACGTCATCGGCAGCAGCCAGGGCGCGATCACCGTGGGCGAGCGCAACATCGCCGTCGCCTGGGACCTGCTGCGGGACGCGGGCATTCCCATCGTCGCCTCGGACGTGGGCGGGGACTCCGGCCGCAAGATCATCTTCAATACGCGCACGGGAACCGTCCTCATGTCCCGCCTCAAGCGCATCGACGGCCAGCCCCTGGACCTCCCCGACGGCAGGCCGAGGTAGACTTTCCCCCATGGAGGACAGCGGCTGGATCGTCGTCGAGGGCGCGCGGGAGCACAACCTGCGCGGCGTGGACGTGGCCATCCCGCGGGGGAGGCTCACCGTCGTGACCGGCGTCTCGGGTTCCGGCAAATCCTCCCTGGCCTTCGACACCCTCTTCCGGGAGGGCCAGCGGCGGTTCCTGGAGACCCTCCCGGCCTTCTCCCGGCAGTTCGCCGGGGGCCTGGGGCGGCCGGCGGCGGCCTCCATCACGGGGCTGGGGCCCGCCGTGGCCGTGGGCCAGCGCGCGTCCCTGGCCAACCCCCGCTCCACCGTGGGCACCCTCACCGAGGTGTGGGACCTGCTGCGCCTGCTCTTCGCGCGGCTCGGCGAGGGCCCGGTCGCGCCCACCCGGAGCCTGTTCTCCTTCAACGGCCCCGAAGGGGCCTGCCCCGCCTGCGCCGGCCTGGGCGTGGAGGACCGCCTGGACCTGGACCTGCTGGTGGCCGACCCCGCCCGCAGCCTGCGCCAGGGCGCCCTCCACGTGAGCACCCCCAACGGCTACCTCATGTACTCCCAGGTGACCCTGGACGTGCTGGACCAGGTGCTCCGGGCCCACGGGGGCTCCGTGGACATCCCCTGGCGGGACCTGGGAGAGGAGGCGCGGCACGTGGTCCTTCACGGCTCGGACCGCCTGCGGGTCCCCTACGGCAAGCATCCCCTCGAATCCCGCCTCAAATGGACGGGTATCACCGCCCGGCCCCGGCAGGACGGCTTCTACCGCGGCCTCGTGCCGGTCATGGAGGAGATCCTCCGGGGCAAGCGCAACGACTCCATCCTGCGCTACGTGGCGACCTCCCCGTGCCCGGCGTGCGGAGGGGCGCGGCTGCGGCCGGAGGCCCTGGCGGTGCGCTGGCGGGGCCTGGCCATCACGGACCTGGCCGCCAGGACGGCCTCGGAGCTCCACGCCTTCCTGGCCGGGCTGGAGCCCGGAGGCGAAGGCGCGGCGGTGCTCTCGCCCATCCGGGAGGACCTCCTGGCCCGCACCGCGCTCATGGCCGAGCTGGGCCTGGGGTACCTGGCCTTCGACCGCCCCGCGCCCACCCTGTCCCAGGGCGAGGCCCAGCGCCTGCGCCTGCTCACCCTTGCCCTGGGGGAGCTGCGGGGTCTGCTCCTGGTGCTGGACGAGCCTTCCGCCGGCCTGCACCCGGGCGACGCGTCGCGGCTCCTGGGGGTGCTGCGCAGGCTGCGGGACCAGGGACAGACGGTGGTGGTCGTGGAGCACGACCCCGTCATCGCCCTGGGCGCCGACTGGATCGTCGACCTGGGCCCCGGCCCGGGCCGGGAGGGAGGCGGGGTCCTCTACAGCGGCCCTCCCGCGGGCCTTCTGGAGCCGGGCGAATCCCCCACCCGCACCTGGCTGCGGGGAGGCTTCCGCCCCCCGCCCAGGGTCCCCCGGCAGGGCGCGCGCGTCCGCATCGAGGGCCTGCGCCGCAACAACCTCCAGGACCTGGCGGTGGAGCTGGTGCTGGGGGGCCTCAACGTGGTCACCGGCGTCTCCGGCGCCGGCAAGACCTCCCTGCTGGACGAGGTGGCCGCGCGCCGGCCGGCGCTGCGGGTGGACGCGGCCCCCATCGGGCGCACCCCGCGGTCCAACCCAGCCACCTACACCGGCGCCTTCGACCTCATCCGGGCCCTTTTCGCCGCCACCCCCGCCGCCCGCGCCGCGGGCCTGGGCAAGGGCCACTTCACCTTCAACACGCCCGGAGGCCGCTGCGAGGCCTGCGAAGGGGCCGGGGTGCTGGAGGTGGGCATGAAGCACCTGGGCACCGTTTCCGTGCCCTGCGGAACCTGCGCCGGCCGGCGCTTCCACCCCGAGGTGCTGGCGGTGGCGTACCGGGGCCGGACCATCGCCGACGTGCTGGAATGCAGCGTGCGGGATGCCGCCGGGCTCTTCGCGGACCAGCCCAGGCTCATGCGCATCCTCGAGGCCCTCCTGGACTGCGGCCTGGGCTACCTGCCCCTGGGCCAGCCCGCCACCACCCTTTCGGGCGGCGAGGCCCAGCGGGTGAAGCTGGCCAAGGAGCTTTCCAAGCGGGCCACCGGCCGGACCATCTATATTCTCGACGAACCGACCACCGGCCTGCATTTCCACGATATCGCCAAGCTGCTGGAGGTCCTGGAGCGGCTGGTGGAGGCGGGCAACACCATCGTCATCATCGAACACAACCTGGACGTGATCAAGACCGCTGACTACCTGATCGACCTGGGCCCCGAAGGGGGCGACCGGGGCGGGGAGGTGATCGCCACCGGTACGCCGGAGGAGGTTGCGGCGGTGACACGGTCGTATACCGGGCAGTTTTTGCGCAAGTTGCTGTAGCCTTCCCCTGTTCCAGTAGTTAAACATGAATTAAACTGTCGACAATTTGTCGACAGTTCAAACTTATAAAGCCCCGAGAGGGGCGTCCGACGGTAGCCGTGGGATTTATCCCACGGATTTGAGAAGGCCCGCTCACCAATTTCCCAGTCACGTACGTGACGTGATGATTGTTGAATTTTGTGAACCGGGATTTCAGAAGATATCAGTTCGACGGATTAGAGAAAATACTTGGGGGACAAACATGGGGGAAACAATCCGCTTCGGCATTTCCATCGACGACAAGTTGCTGAAAAATTTTGACCATCTCATTGAAGAAAAGGGCTACCTGAACCGCTCGGAGGCGATTCGTGATTTGATCCGGGCATCGCTGGTGGAACTGAAGTGGGAGAACGGTGACGAGGCTACCGTGGGTACGGTTACGCTGGTCTATGATCACCATGTGCATGACCTTGCCGACAAGCTTACCGAACAGCAGCATGCCCACCATGACCAGATTGTCTCTTCCCTCCATGTGCACCTGGATGCCCACAACTGCCTTGAAGTGCTGGTGGTGCGGGGTAAGGCCGGCGAGGTGAAGAAGATTGCCGACGAACTGATCGGGGTCAAGGGAGTGAAGCACGGCAAGCTGGTCATGACCACCACCGGCAAAGAGCTGCACTAAAAAACAAAATCAGGTGAAAAGGCTGAAGTATTAAGACTGAAGGATTTTGTTGCTTCCTTACGGTCTTCCTCCTTCAGCCTCTATTCAAATTCTTCAGATCTTCCTTGTACAGCTGTTGTTTTTCAAAAAAGCATCCCTGTTTTTCTCAAACCAAACCCCGTGTTCCCGTGCCCCAGGTGCGCCGAAGTCCCTGAAATTTCTTTGCTTGCCTTTAGCGGGATTTGACTTTAGACTTAACATTCAAGCGCACCGTGCCGTTTTCCCTGGCTGATATACGGGCTGCTATGAATACATTCTATGCTGTAACCGAGAAAGGAATCACAAAATGCCGAAAATTTATATTGTTGATGTGACAAATCGGGACGGAGTGCAGACTTCACGCCTGGGTCTGGCCAAGCTGGAAAAAACCATGATCAACATGTATCTCAATGAGATGGGAATTCACCAGAGTGAATTCGGTTTTCCCTTTACCCATCACGAGAAAAACTATATCGAGGCAAATCTGGAACTTGCGGAAATGGGTGTTCTGCAGCCGATCACACTGAGTGGCTGGTGTCCGATGCGCGCTGAGGAGATCAAGGAATCCTTCAAAAGCGGTAAACTGAAAAATGTGAATCTTTCCATTTCCACCTCACAACTGATGACCGAAGGAAAGTTTAGCGGCCGGATCGTCAGAAATCCGGAAGAAAATCCTGCTGCTCCCAATCTCCTCGATATCATGACGGAAAATGTACAGCTGGCGAAAAGCCTCGGTGCGGTGATTGTCGGGGTCAATGCCGAGGATGCCTCCCGTACCGACGACGAATATCTGGTCCGTTTCGCGCTCCGTGCCAAGGAGGCTGGTGCTGACCGCTTTCGCTACTGCGATACCCTTGGTTACGATGACCCGTTTACCATCTATCGCCGGATTCGGATGCTGGCCGAGGAAGTGAAGATGCCCATCGAACTGCACTGCCACAACGATCTGGGGCTTGGCGTGGCCTGTTCCGTTGCCGGTGCCAAGGCCGCCATTGACGGCGGCGTCGATGCCTATATCAATACCGCCATCAACTCCATGGGCGAGCGGGCCGGCAACGCGGACCTGGTCTCGGTAATTCTGGCCATGAAGAAAGCCAGTGGTCTGGCGGGAAAATACCTGCTCGACGAGCAGGTCGATCTTACCAAGGCCTGGAAGATCGCCAAGTACGCGTCCTACGCCTTTGGCGTGCCGATTCCCATGAACCAGGTGGGCGTCGGTGCCAATGCCTTTGCC
>DBMS01000200.1:0-9528 GCA_002297665.1 Holophagaceae bacterium UBA692
TCGCGCCCGGGCCCCGGTTGAACTAGCGCTTGGCCAGGGTGTGGTCCAGGTACCAGATGGCTCCGCCCTGCTCGCCGATGGCGTGGAGCTGGTCCACCAGCTCATTCACGACCAGTTCCTCCTTCACCTGCTCGGTGACGAACCACTGCAGGGCGATCTCGGTGGCGTGGTCGCTCTCGGACTTGGCCAGTTCGTAGCACTGGCTGATGCTGGCGGTGTTGCCCTTCTCATGGTCCAGCACCATCTCGAAGATCGAGGTGGGCCCGTTGAAGCCGGTGGGAGGGGGGTTGATGGTCCGGAGCTCCAGCCGGCCGTAGCGGTCCAGGACGAAGTCCACCAGTTTCAGGGCGTGGCTGGCCTCCTCGGCGGACTGCACCCGGAGCCAGTGGGCGAAGCCCTTGAAGCTCTTTTCCGAAAGGTGGGCGCTCATGGCCAGGTAGAGCTGGGAGGTGTACTGCTCGGCGTTGATCTGGGCGTTCAGCGCGTTCTGGGTTGCGGTGCTGATCATGGGGATCTCCGGTGTTGGAGGGGCAGGGCCGGCGTGGCGCTGCGCTCCAAAGCGATATATGAACCATTCAGAAGAAAGGTGCCGTGACCGGGGTCCGTGGTGATTCCATTATTCTTGCTGACTGGGAGGTGCCCGTGCGCCGGAAGGAGAAGGAACTCAAGGATCCGGAGGCGGCCGCCCGGGTGCTGGACGCCGCGGAGTGGGGCGTGCTGGGCCTGGCGCCGGAGGCGGGCGCCCCGGTGCTGGTCCCCCTGAATTACGTCCATCTGGACGGCCGGATCTACTTCCACGGCGCCCACGCCGGGGCGAAGATGGACGCCCTGCGCCGGTGCGGCGCGGCCACCTTCCTCGTGGTGGACGCCTACGCCCAGATCCCTTCCTACGCCTTCGATCCCGACCGGGCCTGCCCGGCGAGCCAGTACTTCACGTCCGTGCTCCTGGAGGGCGCCGTGGGGGAAGTGACCGATCCCGACCGCAAGGCCGAGGTGCTGGAGGCCCTCATGCGAAAGCTCCAGCCCGAGGGGGGCTACCGCCCCATCACCGCCTCGGACCCCATGTACAAGGCCAGCGTGGGCGCCGTGGCCATCCTCGAATTCGTCCCGGCGCGCAGCTCGGTGAAGTGCGAGGTGGGCCAGCGGCTCACGCCGGCGCGGAGGGACTCGGTGCGGACGATCCTGGCGCGCCGCGGGGATCCGGCGGCGCTTCGGACGCTGGAGGCGATGGAGGCCGGTCCAGGAGCTCCCGGATCCGGCGCAGCATCGCCAGGGGCTGAACCGGCTTCATGATCAGCTCCATGTCCCGGTCCAGCTCGCCCCGGCCCTGGATGAAGTCGGCGGTGTAGCCGCTGATGAAGAGGACCTTCACGCCGGGGGCCTCCCGGCGGATCTCCTCGTAGGCCTGGCGGCCGCTCTTGCGGGGCATGATCATGTCCATGAGGACGAAGTCGATGGACTCCCGGCGGGCGCGGAAGACCTCCACGGCCTCCTGGCCGTCGGCGGCCAGCAGGACCCCGTAGCCGTGGTTGCGCAGCACGAGCTCCACCATCGTCCGCACCGCGGGTTCGTCCTCCACCACCAGGATGGTCTCCGTGCCCCTGACGGAGGTGGGGGCGGGACCCGCCTCCTCCCCGGCCTCGCCGTGCGCGTCGGCCAGGGGCGTCAGCACCCGGAAGACCGAACCCTGCCCCGGGGTGCTCTCCGCCAGGATGTACCCCTTGTGCTGCTTGACGATCCCGAACACCGTGGCCAGCCCCAGGCCCGTGCCCCGGCCCAGTTCCCGGGTGGTGAAGAAGGGGTCGAAGACCCGCTTCAGCGTGGCCTCGTCCATGCCTTCGCCGGAATCCCGCACCTCCAGCAGCGCGTAGTCGCCTTCACGGCCGAAGCCGTGGCGGGCCCGGAAGGCTCCGTCCAGGCGCCAGGGCCGTGTGGACAGGACCAGGGTTCCGCCCGTGGGCATGGCGTCGCGGGCGTTGGTGGCCAGGCCCAGGAGCACCTGCTCCACCTGGCCCGGATCCACGTACACGGGAAGGGCCTCGGGGTGCCGGGACACCTCCAGGCGCACGTCGGCGCCGATGATCCGGCGCAGGAGCTTCTCCACGCTGCCCACCACGGCGTTGAGGTCCAGGACCTTGGGGTTCATCACCTGCTTGCGGCTGAAGGCCAGCAGGCTGTGCGTGAGCTGGGCGGCCCTTTCCGCGGCCTTGAGGATCTCGGCGAGGGCGGCCCGGTTGGGATCGTCCGGGCCCTGGGAGAACTGGATGAGGGTGCCGTAGCCGTTGATCACCTGCAGCGCGTTGTTGAAGTCGTGGGCCACGCCCCCGGCCAGGAGGCCCACCGCCTCCAGCTTCTGGGAATGGCGCAGCTGCTGCTCGAGCTGCTTCTGCCGGGTGATGTCCTGCTTCAATCCCAGGTAATGGGTGATGACCCCCTGGGCGTCCCGCAGGGGGGAGATGGTGGCCCGCTCCCAGAAGAGCTCGCCGTCCTTCCTGCGGTTCTGGAGGTCGCCCACCCACACGTTCCCGCCGGTGAGGGTGCTCCACAGCTCCCGGTACACGGCCGGATCCGTCAGGCCGGACTTGAGGATCCGCGGGTTCCGCCCCAGCGCCTCGTCCAGCGCGTAGCCGGTGAGGGCGGTGAAGTGGGCGTTCACGAACTCCATGGTGCCGGAGACGTCCGTGATGATGATGGAGATGGCGCTCTGCTCCACGGCCTGGGAGAGGCGGTGCACGAGCATGTCGGCCCGGGCCCGGGAGGTGATGTCCCGGTACTGCCACAGACGCAGGGCGGCGCCGGAGCCGGCCCGCAGGGGCCGGGAGCGCCGCTCCAGGACCCTGCCGTCCCACAGCTCCAGCACATCGAAGCTGGAGGCCCTGGAATCCCCGCGCAGCGCGTCCTCCCGGGCCAGGAAGCCGTCGGGGTCCTTGAGCTGGGCCAGGACGAGATCCTCCTCGCTCCCCGTGCCCTCCCCCAGGCCCCAGATGCGCCCGTAGGCGGGGTTGCGCTCCACCTCGGCGCCGGAGGCGTCCACGATGCGGATGCCGTCCTCCCCCCCGTCCAGGGCGGTGCCCAGGAGGCCGGCCCGGTCCCGCAAGGCGTCTCGTTCGTTCGTAAGCTCGCTATGCCGGGCGGCCAGGATGCCCAGGGCCTTCCACAGGAAGAGCGCCAGGGCCCCGTTCAGGAGCACCCCCAGCCCCAGGAAGGGCGCCCAGCGCCAGGCGTGGAGGGCCGCCGCCAGGCCTCCCCCCAGGACCATGAGGGCGGAAGCCGCCAGGGCGGCCACCAGGGCCAGGGATGTCTTCCCTTGGGTCATGCGAACGGCTCCGGACGTGGCCACGTGGGCGGTTCATGCTTGGCCGGGGAATGAATGCGCGTTCGCCCCCCTCTCACCCATACTATCCATCCCCCCCGTGCCCGGGGGCACTTCCTGCGGGGAACCCCATGCGTGTGACCAGGTCCGTTTGCCCCTACGACTGCCCCGACGCCTGCGGCCTCCTGGTGGAGGTTGAGGGCGGCTTGGCGGTTTCCGTCAAGGGCGACCCGGAGCACCCCCACAGCCGCGGAAGCCTCTGCCCGAAAATGACCCGGTACCAGGACACGGTCCACAGCCCCAGACGCTTGACCGTTCCCCTGCTACGCACCGGCCCCAAGGGGAGCGGCCGCTTCGAGCCCGCCACCTGGCCCGAGGCCATCGACCGCATCGCCGCCCGATGGCGGTCCATCATCTCCGATCATGGCGCCCAGGCGATCCTGCCCTACTCCTACGCGGGCACCATGGGCCTGGTGCAGCGCAACGCCGGCCACCCCTTCTTCCACCGCCTGGGGGCGAGCCGGCTGGACCGCACCATCTGCACCCCGGCCAAGGCCGCGGGCCTGGAGGCGGTGCTGGGCCAGACCCCCTGCCCCCACCCCGCGGAACTGCGGAACTGCGACCTGGTGGTGCTCTGGGGCATCAACGCCGTGGCCACCAGCGTCCACGGCCTCAAGGACGTTCGCGAGGCGCGGCGGCGCGGTGGCAAGGTGTGGCTGGTGGAAACCTACCGCACCCCCACCGCGGCCGAGGCGGATTCGACCTTCCTGGTGCGCCCGGGCAGCGACGGGGCCCTGGCCCTGGGCCTCATGCACGTGCTGGAGCGCGACGGCCTCCTGGACCGGGCCTTCCTGGACGAGCACGTCCTGGGCTTCGCCGACCTGTCCCGGGACATCCTTCCGGACTACCCCCCGGAGCGGGTGGAGGCCCTCACGGGGCTGCCGGCGGCCGAGGTGGAGGCCATGGCCCGGGCCTACGGCGCGGCCAAGGCCCCCTGCATCGTCCTCGGCAACGGCCTCTCCCGGTACGGCAACGGGGCCATGACGGTGCGCGCCATCGCGTGCCTTCCGGCCCTGGTGGGCGCGTACGGCCGTCCCGGGGGCGGCTGCTTCGGGTCCACCTCCACCGGCGGCGCCTTCGCCCTGGGGGAAGTGACGCGAGAGGACCTGCTTCCCGGGCCCGTGCGCACCGTGAACATGAACCGCCTCGGCCACGCCCTGGGCGAGCTCTCCGGCCCGCGGGTGATGTCGCTCTACGTCTACCACTCCAACCCCGCGGTGGTGGCGCCCGACCAGAACGCGGTGCTGGCGGGCCTGGCCCGGGAGGACCTCTTCACGGTGGTGCACGAGCGGTTCCTCACCGACACCGCCCGCTACGCCGACGTGGTGCTGCCCGCCACCTCCTCCCTGGAGCACAGCGACCTCTACAAGGCCTATGGCAGCTACTGCATCCAGCGGGCCCGTCCCGCCCTCGAGCCGGTGGGGGAGAGCCGGAGCAACTGGGAGGTCTTCGGGCTGCTGGCCCAGGCCATGGGGTTCCAGGAGCCCTTCTTCCGCCAGAGCGCCGACGACCTCATCGACCACCTCCTGGCCCTGCCCAGCCCGTGGCGGGAGGGCGTCGACGCGGCGGCCCTGGCCGAGGGCCGGGCCGTGGAGGTGACGCCTCCTCCGGGGCCCCGCTTCCGCACGCCCTCGGGCAAGGTGGAGCTGCTCAATCCCCGCGAGCCCCACCCCCTGCCCCGCTTCCTGCCCCCCCACGCGCAGGGCGAGGCGCCGCCCTTCTCCCTCATGACCGCGCCCTCCCTCTTCGGGCTGAACTCCTCCTTCTGCGAGCGGGACGAGCTCCGGGCCCGGCGCAAGGGCATGCGCATCCTCATGGCCCCGGGCGACGCCGAGGCCCGGGGGCTGCGGGACGGCGACGCCGTGGCCGCCTTCAACGCCCTGGGCGAGGTGGCCTTCGCCCTGGAGGTCTCCCCCGCCGTGCCCGCCGGCGTCCTGGTGGCCGAGGGGGTGTGGTGGCTGGAATTCGCGCCGGGGACCCGCTCGGTGAACGCCCTCACGTCCCAGCGGCTCACGGACCGGGGCGGCGGCAGCACCTTCTACGACAACAGGGTGGACATCCGGAAGCTGGAATAATTCAATTATCCACATATTCAGAATTTATTTATAATTCCACCCGCCTCCGCTTGACGGCGCGAGGTCGCGGGCTATCCTGAAAACTGGAATATTATTAATTCATCCGGGCCCGCAGGGAAGACCCCTTTCGCCAGGGTTCCGGAGGTGCACCCCGAAGGAGGCCTCATGTCCCTGTTCGAACGCTTCCAGGACCGCTACGAATCCGCCCGGGAAGAGGAGATGTCCATCCAGGAGTACCTGGAGCTCTGCCGGCGCGATCCCTCCGTCTACGCCAACGTGGCCGAGCGCATGCTCAAGGCCATCGGCGAGCCGGAGATCGTCGACACGAGGCTCCAGGAGCGCCACTCCCGGATCTTCGCCAACAAGGTGATCCGAATCTACCCGGCCTTCCGGGACTTCTTCGGCATGGAGGAGGCCATCGAGTCCATCGTCGCCTACTTCCGCCACGCGGCCCAGGGCCTGGAGGAGCGCAAGCAGATCCTCTACCTCCTGGGCCCCGTGGGAGGCGGCAAGTCCTCCCTGGCCGAGGAGCTGAAGTCCCTCATCGAGAAGATCCCCTTCTACGCCGTGAAGGGCTCCCCGGTCAACGAATCGCCCCTGGGCCTGTTCAACCCCGCCGAGGACGGGCGGATCCTGGAGGAGGACTTCGGCATCCCGAGGCGCTGCCTCACCACGATCATGAGCCCCTGGGCCGTCAAGCGCCTGCACGAGTACGGCGGCGACGTCACCCGGTTCCGGGTGGTCCGGCGCTACCCCAGCCAGCTCAGCCAGGTGGCGGTGGCCAAGACCGAGCCCGGGGACGAGAACAACCAGGACATCTCGGCCCTGGTGGGCAAGATCGACATCCGCAAGCTGGAGACCTGCAGCCAGAACGACCCGGACGCCTATTCCTACTCCGGCGGCCTGTGCCTGGCCAACCGCGGCATGCTCGAATTCGTGGAGATGTTCAAGGCGCCCATCAAGGTGCTCCATCCGCTGCTCACCGCCACCCAGGAGGGCAACTACAAGGGCACGGAGGGCTTCGGCGCCATCCCCTTCGACGGCCTGATCCTCGCCCACTCCAACGAGGCCGAGTGGCAGACCTTCCGGAACAACCGCAACAACGAGGCCTTCCTGGACCGCATCTACATCGTGAAGGTGCCCTACTGCCTGCGCGTCACCGACGAGGTGCAGATCTACCGCAAGCTCCTGGACAACTCCTCCCTGGCCCAGGCCCCCTGCGCCCCCGACACCCTGCGCATGCTGGGCCAGTTCTCGGTGCTCAGCCGCATCAAGGACCCCGAGCACTCCAACGTCTATTCCAAGATGCGGGTCTACGACGGGGAGAACCTCAAGGACACCGATCCCAAGGCCAAGAGCCACCAGGAGTACCGGGACCTGGCCGGGGTGGACGAGGGCATGACCGGCCTTTCCACGCGCTTCGCCTTCAAGATCCTCTCCAAGGTCTTCAACTTCGACCACCGGGAGGTGGCGGCTAATCCGGTGCACCTCATGTACGTGCTGGAGCAGCAGATCGAGCAGGAGCAGTTCCCCGCGACGGTGGAGGAGCAGTACCTGCGCTACATCAAGGAATTCCTCTCCCCCCGCTACGCCGAGTTCATCGGCAAGGAGATCCAGACCGCCTACCTGGAGAGCTACTCGGAATACGGCCAGAACATCTTCGACCGCTACATCACCTACGCCGACTTCTGGATCCAGGACCAGGAATTCCGGGACCCCAACACCGGCGAGATGCTGGACCGGTCCAGCCTGAACGAGGAGCTCGAGAAGATCGAGAAGCCCGCGGGCATCGCCAATCCCAAGGATTTCCGCAACGAGGTGGTGAACTTCGTGCTGCGCGCCCGGGCCCGCAACGAGGGCCGGAACCCGGCCTGGACCTCGTACGAGAAGCTGCGCGTCGTCATCGAGAAGAAGATGTTCTCCAGCAGCGAGGAGCTGCTGCCGGTGATCTCCTTCAACGCCAAGGGCAGCGCCGACGAGCAGCGCAAGCACCAGGCCTTCGTGGACCGCATGACGAGCAAGGGCTACACGGAAAAGCAGGTGCGCCTGCTGTGCGACTGGTACCTGAGAGTGCGGAAGGCGTCATGAACCGCATCGTCGACCGGCGCTCCGACAGCCGGAACAAGAGTTCGGTGAACCGCGGCCGCTTCCTGCGGCGGTTCCGCCAGGAGATCCGCAAGGCGGTGGCGGACGTCATCGACCAGGGCGGCATCCGCGACCTGGACGGGGGCCGCACCGTCGGCATCCCGGCCAGGGATCTCACCGAGCCCCAGTTCGGGCTGGGCGGAGGCGGCCTCAAGGAGCGGGTCCACCCGGGCAACGACACCTTCAGCACCGGGGACAAGGTGGACCGCCCCCCCGCGCAGGGCGGCGGCAGGGGCTCCCAGGCCAGCCCCGACGGCGAGGGCCAGGACGCCTTCACCTTCACCCTCACGCGCGACGAGTTCCTGGACATCTTCTTCGAGGAGCTGGCCCTCCCCAACCTCGTCAAGCGCCACCTGGCCTCCGTGGAGACCCGGAAGTGGGTCCGCGCCGGCTACACCCAGACCGGCGTCCCCGCCAACATCAACTTCATCCGCACCATGCGCGGCGCCGCCGGAAGGCGCATCGCCGCGGCGGGCCCCGCCCGCTCCCGCATCCGGGAGCTGGAGGAGCAGCTGGAAGCGCGGGAGGACGAGGCCCTGCGCCTGGAGCTGGACGGGCTCCGCCGGCGCATGGCCGGGGTCCCCTTCATCGACACCTTCGACCTGCGCTACAACAACCGCACCCTGGTCACCCAGCCCTCCACCCAGGCGGTGATGTTCTGCCTGATGGACGTCTCCGGGTCCATGGACGAGCCCAAGAAGAACATGGCCAAGCGGTTCTTCACGCTGCTGTACCTCTTCCTCAAGCGCAACTACGAGCGCATCGAGGTGGTCTTCATCCGCCACCACACCGTGGCCGAGGAGGTGGACGAGGACGTGTTCTTCCACTCCCGGGAGTCCGGCGGGACGGTGGTCTCCACGGCCCTGCGCCTGATGCACCAGGTCATCCAGGAGCGCTACGCCAGCGGCCTCTGGAACATCTACGGCGCCCAGGCCTCGGACGGCGACAACTGGCAGGAGGACTCCCTCATCTGCCTGGATCTCATGGCCAGCCGGATCATCCCGGTGGTGCAGCACTTCGCCTACCTCGAGATTTCCGAGGGCCGGCCCCAGAACCTCTGGGAGGAGTACGCCCAGGTGCAGAAGGCCCACCCCGGCACCTTCGCCATGCGCCGGGCGGCTTCGGCCAGCGAGATCTACCCGGTCTTCCACGAGCTTTTCAGAAGGAGGGTGTCATGACCCAGCTCCCTTCGGGATCGGACTGGACCTTCGAAGCCATCGAGGCCTACGACGCCGCCATCGGCCGGGCCGCGGCCGCCCATGGCCTCGAGTGCTACCCCCACCAGCTGGAGATCATCACCACCGAGCAGATGATGGACGCCTACGCTTCCATCGGGATGCCCGTCTACTACCACCACTGGTCGTTCGGGAAGCACTTCCTGGCCACGTCGAGCCGCTACCGGCGCGGCCAGATGGGCCTGGCCTACGAGATCGTCATCAACTCCGACCCCTGCATCGCCTACCTCATGGAGGAGAACAGCCTGCCCATGCAGGCCCTGGTCATCGCCCACGCCGCCTACGGCCACAACTCCTTCTTCAAGGGCAACCACCTGTTCCGGCAGTGGACGAAGGCCAGTTCCATCATCGACTACCTGGTCTTCGCACGGCGGTTCATCGCGGAGTGCGAGGAGAAGCACGGCCAGGACGCGGTGGAGCGGCTCCTGGACGCGTGCCACGCCCTGATGAACGTGGGCGTGGACCGCTTCCGGCGCGCTCCCAGGCTCTCGCTGGCCAAGGAGCAGCAGCGCCTGAAGGAGCGCCAGGACCACCAGCAGGCCCAGCTCAACGAGCTCTGGCGCACCCTGGTGGCCCCGCGGGAGAAGGACGCGCCTTCCCAGGCGCGGTTTCCCGCCGAGCCCGAGGAGAACCTCCTTTACTTCATCGAGAAGAACGCCCCCCTCCTGGAACCCTGGGAGCGCGAGATCGTGCGCATCGT